>JAFUAY010000012.1 GCA_017460515.1 Prevotella sp. | reverse complement strand
GCCAAATATTCTGCTATAATATCTGCCATAACTTCTGATTTTGACACAAAAGTAACCAAAAGAAACCGAATAACCAAATTACACTATGTTAATCTGAGTTAAAGTGGTTTTCAGCAAAGCCAGATTCCGTCACAATTCCTACTTTTTGGTAACTATGGCACCAAAACGTGCCTTCTTGTAGGAATTAAAAATTCGTCGTACCTTTGCAGCGTCAAACAGAATAAACAACAATTTTTAAGAATAAGAATTATGAAACAGATTGAGACAATTAAGAATGGCAAGAATTATGCCGCAGTGAGTGTAGGTAAGATGAGTGAGATTATTGAGCATGAGCTTCCGATGGGACCTGACTTTACTTTGAAAGGTAAGGTATTCGCAGGTCAGGCCGTTGGTGCTACAGGCAGCGAACTGTCGTTCCAGACGCTCGTTCCTGGTCAGGACAGCGGTTTTCTACACACCCATAAGACTCACGAGGAACTTTATATCATTCTGAAGGGCGAGGGTCAGTATCAGGTGGACGGTGAGATATTCCCTGTCAGCGAGGGTACTATCATCCGCGTCGCTCCCGATGGCAAGCGTGCGCTGAAGAACACCGGCAGCGAGAACCTGACAATGCTTTGCATCCAGTACAAGGCCAATGCCTTCACTGAAGCCGACAGCCCTATGACCGATGGTGTGATTCTGAAAGATGAAATGAAGTGGTAAACACGATGCTGCAAGCATTAGATTTTCTGCGCAACCACAAAGAGATTGCCCTTGCTACGTGCGAGGGCAATCTTCCTAAAATGCGCATCTTTCAGATTATGAAGCAGGAGTGTAATGTACTCTACTTTGCAACCTCACAAGAAAAGGCTATTTATCGTGAACTTGTGAAGAATCCTAATGTCGAGGTTCTGGCGTATTACGATAACGTGTCTGTACGATGCTCTGGGATGGTAAACTTTGACGTAGAGGATGATACCAAGCGGTGGATCTACGATAACAATCCAGTGCTTCCCCGTCTCTATAGCAGCTACGACAAACTTGTCTATTTCCGCTTGCCTGTAGCCGAGATGGACTACTATGACCTTTCTCCTACGCCTCCAGTGTTCAAGCACTATGACTTGATGGTGGGTGAAGTCGGAGATGGATTTGTTGGTGAGAGGTTTAAAACTCAGTCATAGTACTCTATCAGCAATTCCTCACTGACATTGAAATCGTCGTGGAAACCATCATCGTACCTGTAGACAATTCGCATACCACGATAGGTAGAGGGAACTTTCAGTACATCCAACAGATGCCATTTGGGACGCCCAAAGTCGTATGATTCCCTGTCGAGGATGATGCGGTTGGAAACAAAGTCAAAATGATAATATAGTTCTATTTCAAAGATAAGCGTTCTGAACTTCTTAAAACCGTTGTCCTCCTGAGCGGACATCTTGCTTGGCGCAATCATCATCATTGCAGCCAAGATTGCTGTGACTATAGACCTATTCTTCATAAACAATCCTAATTCTAAGGTGCAAATTTACAAAATCTACTGAAAAATCACTAACTTTGCAAGCATAATTTGCACTGTTATTACAAAAAAGTGGTGAGCACCAACTTTTAAGTGGTGAGTACCAACTTTCTAGTTTAAGAGAATAGGCTTATGATAGACCAGATTATTGCTTTCAATAAGACCTTCGTAGAACAGAAGGGCTATGAGAAGTATCTGACCAGCAAGTACCCCGATAAGAAGTTGGCAGTACTGTCGTGTATGGACACCAGACTCACGGAACTGCTTCCGGCAGCTTTGGGTCTGAAGAATGGTGATGCGAAGATAATCAAGAACGCAGGAGGCTTGGTGATTTCAGCCTTTGACTCAGCCATGCGCAGTCTTATCGTCGCTATCTATGAGCTGGGCGTGGAGGAAATCATGGTGGTGGCACATTCTCATTGCGGAGCCTGCCACATGAGCTTCGACCACTTCCATCACGAAATGATTGCCCGTGGAGTGACGGATGAGACACTTGACACCATTCGTAAGTGTGGCATCAATCTGGATCACTGGCTGGAGGGCTTCAAGGATACCCCTGAATCCGTCCGCAAGACTGTAGAGACTATCAAGACCCATCCACTCGTGCCAAAGGATATCGTGGTTCGTGGGTTTATAATCGACTCAGAAACTGGTGCATTGGAAGAAATCGAATAGTTAAACAACATGGATTACCTGCCCAAAGACCCTGCCATTCTGGTTTCGAGTGTGAACAGTAATGCCCTGATGCACCAGCGGTACGAACCAGGCACGAAGGAGGCTTTCAACGGCTACGTCGCCTGTCTGCACCAGCTCTATCTGTTTGGAGCTGCCATGCAGCTGAAGCGAATGGACTATCACATGACAAAGATGAATCAATATGAATAAGAAGAAAGCAAAGGTTATCTACAGAAATGTTGGCTTAGGTCTTACTGCCCTATGCTTTGTGTTGAGTTATTTTTATCGTCCATACGCCTATTCACATCATTTGAACGATTTTCATCTGGCAGACTGTTATACCAGTTTCTTTGGAGTACCAATTATCGTATGTCTTACACAAGCCTTCTACAAAGAAGAAGGTGAAAAATGGAGCATTCCCAGGAACATTATCTATGCAGTGTTAATGTTATTCGTTTGGGAATTAGTAGACGGACTACTCGCTAAGAGAATGGACTGGTTAGACATTATAGCAAGTGTTATAAGCGGTTGTTTGATGTATGTTGTTTGTCGTATATTTGGCTTCAAGAACATAGGAGAGTACAAAGAATGAAAGTTTTTGAAAGAATGATTCATTTGAAATGGTATTGAGCGTATGACACAGACAATAGTATGTTATCTCATCGGTCTCAACATCGTGACCTTCTTCGTCTATGGCATTGACAAGTGGAAAGCCAAGAAATCGAAATGGCGTATCAGAGAAACAGCACTCTTGACATTGGCTGTACTTGGCGGTAGTATCGGTGCATTGCTGGGCATGAAAGTCTGGCACCACAAAACGAAGCACTTGAAGTTCAAGTACGGACTACCACTGATTCTGTTGGCTCAGATAGCCTTCATTTATTTGATAATCCAAAACCAAGCAGATAATAATTAAACAGGCAAGTAAACTGTAACGTATGAAAAAGTTGATAACCCTTTTGCTGACCCTCGCCATGAATGCGGGAGTTTCAGCGCAACAAAGCGAGAATGGCGATGCTCAGGCCGCCATCAAGAACATCATGACGCGTACCAGCGTCCGTAAGTACACCAACGAGACTGTCACAAAGGCCGACATCGAGACAATGCTACGTGCTGGAATGGCGGCACCAACAGCCGTCAACAAACAGCCCTGGCACTTCGTGGTGGTTACTGACCGTGAACAGCTGAATGCCCTTGCAGCAGCCAATCGTGGCACAGGAATGGCAGCGAAAGCACCACTGGCTATCGTTGTTTGCGGTGACATGCAGAAAACGCTACCTGGTGTTGGTCAGGGCTTCTGGGTACAGGATTGCTCTGCGGCTACGGAGAACATCCTGCTCGCAGCCAACGCCCTCGGACTGGGTGGTGTATGGACAGGTCTTTATCCCAACGAGGAGCGTGCCAAAGCCGTTCGCGACGTGGTGAAAGCTCCAGACCACATCGTGCCACTTTGTGTCATCGTGATTGGCCATCCTGCAGAGCAATCCCAACCAAAGGATAAGTGGAAGCCAGAGAACGTGTCGTATAACAAGTTTGGCGAAAAAGTCAAGTAAAACGGCAGCTACATCACAACATCAAAGGTCCGACCTGCACACTTTGCAAGCTGGACCTTTTTCCTGTTCTGCGTTTTCGTTCGTCGGATCATGCTTTATTCTTCCAGTGGAGCATCTTTTAACTCCTTCAATGCCTCACAGAGCTGGTCAGGACACGATGTGCGCTTCATGCCGCAACGGATGCCCTGCAGACGACTGATGACATCATCAATCTTCTGTCCTCTCACCAACGAACTGATTCCTTGCAGGTTGCCGTTGCATCCTCCAATGAAAAACACCTGCTGTATCACGTTGTCCTCATCAGCTGTCACATCGATGACCTGTGAGCATACCCCTATGGGCTTGTACATAATATGTTTTGTTCTCATCATTTGTCTTACTTTATAAAGTTTTTACTCTTCTTTTATTCTTGAACTCTTGAACATCTTGAACCATTAAGCATGAACCATAAATGCCATCAGCCTTGTATAGATGTCACTGACCTGTCCTCTTGCCATCTTTATTTGACCACAAAGATAGAGAAAAAGTTTTAGAAATTTAATAAAAAGGAGGAAAAACAGACGAAAAAACACATTCTTAGTGCATTTTTCTCAACTTCCTGTACTTTTTGAGTGCAATTATCCAAAGTCCCAATCCTCGACGTAGTGGTCGAAGCGGATGCCGTCAATGCTGCCGAACTTGGCAAGGATTTTCATGATTGCGTCCTGCTTCTCTGGGGAGATCATGTTTTCACCGTTATGGACTCGGTAGTAGGGTCCATTGCCACCACTAAAGAATAAGCGCACACAACGGCGGGCCTCGGCCTTGTCTCGCTGTGGAACGTTGTCATAGAGATGGGTGAAGCCCCATGCTTTCTGCACCATCCGTTTCTCGCAGAAACACTTGCAGTCGCCGTCCTGCCAAGAGGAAGGATAGATGGCTGGTCCGCAATAACAATTCTCTGGCATCAGTAGCCTTGCCTGATAATGCATGCAACTCGCTCTCTTTGTGCATGCATCGTTGAAGCACAAGTGATAGCCTTTAGGAACATCTTTGTAAGTCAATTTCTTTTCTTCCATTGTATTTTTCAGTTATTAAACGATAATCTCTCATCTCTCCCGTCATCTTACGGAAAGCCTTTGTACAAAGGGCTGGAGTGGGGGAGAGATGCTCTTAATCTCTCCCTTGATCTCTCCCGTCATCACTCCCGTCATCTCTCCCGTCATCACTCCCGTCCGCTCGAACTTGTTCGCTAGCCAAGCAAGTCCTTCACGCTGCTCGAAGTGGTACCACTTTGTAATAAGCCACGTGCGAGTGCTCCTTGTGCTCGAATCCCATAGCAGAAATGGTCTTGCCCAGACGGACCCTATTGCCAATGGTGTTCTCCAGCGTAGGATAGTTTTTCTGCATGATGACCATTATCTGGTCGCAATTCATCGTCTTCACCACCTCGCCTTCATGTGGTTGGCGGAAACAGGCTGTAAAGATTTCAGCAAGGTCCTTTTTCTCCATGAAGTCCTGATTCAGCTGCTGAATACGGGCCACTTCGTCATTGTTGAACCAATAGGGCGCCTTCTGCTGCTGAAGCTCATAAACCACCTGGGCATAAAGCTGGCCATAGTCGATGTCGCCCGTATTGTCGATGAGCTGACCATCTGGTATCAGAATGCAGATGTTTCGACGTGAACCTGTGACATCCTTCAGCGGATGGCGGTTGTTGGTGGTGGCCACGAACGACGCAAATCGTGGGCGGTCCTCCTGAGTGCGTCCAAAGATGGGACGACCATTCACCTTGCTGACAGACAAGGTCTGCTTCAGCGACGACTGCTGCGAAGGACGGATGGCATCCAACTCGTCGAGGTTGACGAAGAGATTATTGGTAAGCGCCATCTCCTTGTCGAACTTATTCGACAGGTTCAGGTGGTCCAGATAATACTCTCGCAAATTCTCAGGCAACAATCGACGCACAAAGGTGGTCTTGCCGCAACCCTGAGCTCCGATGAATGTGGGTACACACTCGTTTCCGTGCAGCATGTCCATCTGCAACCAATGGGCCGCAGACGAGCGTAGCCAAATGGTGAGATAGTTCAGCTGCTCGGAGGTGATGCCTGGCAGACGTCCGAAGACCTTAGCTATATGGTTCTGTCCATCCCATACTGGCAGGCTTTTGAGAAACTGCTGCACAGGATTATGCTCAGGTACCTCCTCCGATTGCACATACTCCGTTATCTCCGTCTTGGGGCTGCCTTTCTCCAACACCTGTTCGCGCTTTGCACGAATGATGATGCTGTTCAGTGCTGCAGGTGTCAGCGGACGGTAATTCAAATCTGCCTCATCCGAGGCGCACGAGAGACTGTCGAACGATTCGACAGTATTGCCTTCAGCCTTATTGTCAGCCTTAGGCAGAACCGCAAACTCAACCTTTCCGTTCAGAATGTTTCGACGGAAACGGTAGTTCGCCATAAGGAACTGCTCGATGACAAGCGCTCCTTCCTGAGAGCCTCCTGGAGGCTCTACAGGCAAAAGATCATTCTCCTTCATATGCTAGATTTAAAGTATAATCCTTCTCCTTCTGGCGTTTTCCTTAGTACGATGCAAAGATACAAAATTTTTTAGTGAAATGCAAGTGTTTTCCCCCAAAAAATCATGTTTTTCAATTCTTAATTGCATTTTTTTGTTCACAACCGAAACTTTAGTAAGGTAAAGAAGATGGGAGAGATCAAGGGAGAGATAACGGGAGAGATAACGGGAGAGATGAAATGTCCAAATCCCTTTTAAATAAAGGACTTTCGCGGGGTTGACGGGAGAGATGAGGCAATTATCACGAATGAGTGTCGTTGTCATAGTTGACGTTATATTCCCACATTGGGAACATAACATTCCCATCATGGGAGCATTATATTCCCATACTGGGAATAAGACGTAAAATGTAGTTTAACTGTCCAGAACTTCTACTTTGATTTCCGCATCATTAGTCTTACGTGATTCCTGCCTGTGCATCAGGTTGGATTCAGCATGATGTTATTGCGGCAGTTCCATGACGAAACGGCTACCGTCAGTATAGTGGGAGTCAAGTGTGAGGGTGCCTCCCATCAGTTCTACCACGCGTCGGCAAAGGAAGAGTCCGAGACCGAGTCCGTCGGTGAACATGTCGAGCTTGGTGAATTTCTCAAAGATGAAATCAGCCTTGTCGGTGGGAATGCCGGGCCCGGTGTCTTCAATGGTGAAGAGTACGGAATTTTCGGTAGCATCGATGCTCATGGTGACACTGCCTTCGCGGGTGAAGTGGAGGGCATTGAAAAGCAGTTCGGTGAGGGCGATGAGCAGGTGGTGGCGGTTCGTGTTGATGGTGAACTCATCAGTCACGTGGCTGTCCAAGTGCATCTCGATAGTAGGGGTGATCAGACTGCTTGCATTGTCGAAGGTCTCACGAGCCAGTTCGTTGCAGCTGACGGTATCGTTGGTGCTGATAGACTGATGGCTTTCGATGAGAGATGCTGTGAGCAGCTTACTCACCATATAGTCGAGTGCATTGGTCTGAACGTACATCGTCTCAACAATCTGCTGTTTTTCGTTGTCGGGAATCGTCTCACCGTCTTCACGCAGAATCTGCGAGAAGCCATGAACGATGTTCAGTGGTGTGCGTATCTGGTGCGACATGTCCTGCATGAACTGCGTCTTCTGTTCGCTGGCCTGACGTGCCAGCAGGGTGGCCTGTTCCAATTCCTTCGTGCGCTGCTCTGTCTCCTGCTTGGTCTGCTCTGCATCATGGATATGCTGGCTGATGCTTCGTCGCATCTGACAGAAGCTGTTCTGCAGCTGACCTATCAGGTCAGTGCGCTCACTGGGTGGCAAGGGTTTCTCATAATTACCGTCGCCAATCTGTCGCAACTCGGCAGCCAGCAGTCCCAAAGGTTGTATGAAGTGCTGCACGATGCGTTGGCATCCCAAGGCAAGCAGCACTAGTCCGATGAGGAGCAGGGGCAGCAGGATGTAGTTCAGACGATTGTAGCCACGCAGCATTTCGTTGGAAGGACACACCAATGCCACACTCCACTGCGTACCCTCCAATGGGCGGTAGAGCACGATGAGCTGGCGTCCGTCGAGTTTGACATCCATGTGTCCGGTACGTCCGTTGGTCATCTCGTAGCCTAGTGCCACAACGTCTGGATTCTCTCTGGGGTCGGTACCGGTAAAGATGGATTGCTTCAACACCTTCGTGGTGTCGGGGTGCACGAAGTAATGGCCGTCGGCTCCCAGCATCATGAAGTAGGAGTGTTCGTAGGGATGCTCTGCGGTAATGGTCTCTGTCAGTTTCTTCAGCGACAGGTCGGTTGAGATGACTCCGATGAATTTTCCTTTCTTATCGTGCAGTGGCACACAGTAAGAGGCAATCATCTCCGGACTCGACAGGGTGCCCGCATTATAGTCGTCGAAGGGATCCACCCAGCAGTCGGCATTCTTCTGGCGGGGTGTCTTGTACCACACCTTATTATAATAGTCGTAGTCAGCCTCTCGCACCGTGACCACATCGTCAGGCTCTGGCTTCATGTTGTCGTCTATGCGAACGGAGTAGGCTGAGAAGCCATAATCCTCGCCAGGATAGTAGTCGGGCTCCATAGTGATGGAACAGCCGTTGATATGCGGATGGTTGGCAACGATGCGATGTGAGTACCACAGCAGTGAGTCCTGCTCGTGGTTGATGTTGATGAGCCACAGCAGGTTGCGCGAGGCAGTCTCCAACTCCAGCATCTGTCCCTTGACACGAAGTGCCGTATTGTCCAGCACATGTGAGGCCTCGTCGATGGCTTCCTGTCGGATGATGTTGCGTGACTGCCAGTACAGGAATCCAAGCGACAGCGTGAATATCAGCATGACGACGAAGAGAATGTCGAGACAGAGCCTCATCGAGAGCGACTGACGTATATGCTTGCTCATCTCTAACATGGGCGTTCCTCCTTTTCCTTCGGTTTTTTCCTATCAGCAATGTCGAGCAGGTTGCCCAGCAGTTCGGTGGTAGTCTCTGTATGTTGGCGTATCTTCTCAGCCATGTGGTGGCACTCTTCGGGGTCCATGTCGGCAACATGCTGGCGGAAATCGCCCACGGTGGCGTGGATGCCCTTGACAGCCTGCTCCATGCGGTCACTCATGTTCAGGATGACAGCATCTTTCATGCGGTCAGCCTCACGGGCCTGTTCGTAGGCCAGTTTCAGATCTTCGTTACGCTGACGCAGCACGTCAGTTAGATTGGTGATATTGGCGATATGCTGTCTGATTCTCTCCTGCATCTGCCGGAACGTGTTCTGCACGTAGCCCACCTCATCGGTGCGGCGACTCATCTCCACAGGAGCATCAAGCTGTCCTTCTGCCATTACACGGGCTTCGTCGACTAAGCGTTGCAAGGGTCTTAGCTGGCGGTGACTGATGAACAGGCAGAACAATGCCAGCAGCAACAGGCCTGTCAGACTGATGATAACCGTATAGCGCAACAGCGAATAATATGAGGTGAAGATATCGCTCTCAGGACAGACGATGGCTACGCTCCATCCGGCATTCTCGAAGGGGTGATAGAAAATGAAGTTCTGCTTGCCATCGATGCGCATCTCGCTGTGACCTGCATGGCCCGTCATCATTGATATGGCTGCCAGGTGAGCGTCGCTGGTGACGTCGCTATAGGCATTGTTAAAGTGTGCCTCGTGTTCTTTCAGCGTGTTCTCCGGGTGGATGATGAGGTGTCCGTCGGTGCTCATCACCGTAGCATGAGAATTGGGGAAAGGTCGCAGTGAGAGGATGAGGTCGGCAAACCACTTCATTGAAATTTGTGCTGACAGTACACCCACCAGTTCGCCTTTGTTGTTGCGCAGCGGCATGCCGTAGGATGTGATGAGTGAGGTCTCTCCCAGTTCCCCGTCGATGTAGGGATCTATCCAGATGGGGGCTTCGTTATGCAGGGGTACGAAGTACCATTTTTCACGTGTGTAGGGCTGACGGCCGCTGTTGATGGCTGTGCGTATCTTCGTTGAGTCAGACTGGCTGCGGTAGGCTGATACCTCGTAGTAGGTGCCATACTGCGGATAGACGCCAGGCTCGAAGGCGATGGCACAGCCCTGGATGTGCGGGTTGACTGACACCAGCTGTCGGCAGAGGCTGTCCATGATCTCTGGCTGTTCCAGTCGTTTTTCTATCGTCCAGTGCATGCTTCGCGTAGCCGTCTCTACCTCACTCAGGGTGTTGTCGATGCGAAGCTCTGTGGTGCGCAGCGTCTGACGGGCTTTCTCCATTGCCTCCTGATAGATGGACTGACGGGCATAATGGAACATGATAAAGAGGGCGGTGACGAAGAGTACAGACACGAATCCAACAACCCACACTACGATTTGTGTGGTCAGCGAATGGCGTGATTGTTTCTCTGTCAGTCTCTTCATACTTGTTTTCAGCTGCGAAATTACAAAAAAAAACTGTAAGAAATAAGAAAATGTGGAAAAAAAAGTTACTTTGCTTTCAAATACACTTTGATTATTCAGAACTTTTCATTACTTTTGCGCTGAAAACAATAACAATCACAATAAATAGACCCTAATTTATGTACAGCGATCCTAAACAGTGCCTTTACTGCACGAACAATCAGACCCTGGATGATCTGATGATTGAGATTTGTGAATTTTCTGTTTCTCGTGCGTTCCTTTTCAAGGAGCAGACCTATCGTGGCCGCTGCCTTGTGGCTTACAAAGGCCACGTGAACGACCTGAACGAACTGTCAGATGAAGAACGTAACAGATTCATGCTTGAAGTGTGCTTAGTCACAAGTGCCATGCAGAAGGCTTTCAATCCTGAGAAGATTAACTATGGTGCCTACAGCGACAAGCTCTCACACCTGCATTTCCATCTGGTTCCGAAGTATGTAGATGGTCCAGACTATGGTGGCACGTTCCAGATGAATCCCGGCAAGGTGTATCTCACCGATGCCGAGTATGCTGAGATGATAGAGAAAATCGAGGCTAACTTGTAATTTGGTGTCATCACATAATAACGAAATAACGTCATAACGACATAACGAAAAAGAAGAAAAAACAATGGCAATCGTAAAACCATTCAAGGGAATCCGCCCACCGAAAGAACTGGTGGAGCAGGTAGAAAGCCGTCCTTACGACGTGTTGGACAGCGAAGAGGCTCGTGCCGAGGCAGGCAATAATGAGAAAAGCCTCTATCATATTATCAAGCCTGAAATAGACTTCCCCGTAGGTACATCAGAATATGATCCCAAAGTCTATGAGAAGGCAGCCGAGAATTTCCAGAAGTTCCAGGATAAGGGCTGGCTGGTTCAAGACGCGCGCGAACATTATTATATATATGCCCAGACCATGAACGGCAAGACGCAGTATGGTCTGGTGGTGGGCGCTCATACTGATGACTACCAGAAGGGTAATATCAAGAAGCATGAGTTGACTCGCAGAGACAAGGAGGAAGACCGCATGAAGCATGTTCGTGTGAACAATGCCAATATTGAGCCGGTGTTCTTCGCCTATCCTGACAATCAGGTGCTCGACGCACTCATCAAGCGCTATGCTGCCACAGAGCCTGAGTATGACTTCATTGCCCCGATAGACGGATTCCGTCATCAGTTCTGGGTGATCGATGATGAGCAGGACATGCAGACCATTACGGACGAGTTTGCCAAGATGCCGTCGCTCTATATCGCTGACGGACACCACCGTTCGGCAGCTGCAGCACTGGTAGGCGCTGAGAAGCAGAAACAGAATCCCAACCATACAGGCAAGGAGGAGTATAACTACTTCATGGCTGTTTGCTTTCAGGCTTCGCAGCTCACCATCCTTGACTACAACCGCGTGGTGAAGGACCTCAACGGACTCTCATCGGAAGAGTTCCTGGCAGCCTTGCAGGTGAACTTCCTCGTAGAAGACAAGGGCACAGATATTTATAAGCCCCAGCAGTTGCATGAGTTCTCTCTCTACCTGGATCAGCACTGGTACTCGCTGAAGGCGAAGGAAGGAACCTACGACAACAACGATCCTATTGGTGTGCTCGATGTGGACATCTCTAGTCGGCTGATTCTCGATGAGATCCTGAATATTGGCGACCTGCGCTCATCGAAGCGTATCGATTTCGTAGGCGGACTGCGCGGATTAGGAGAGCTGAAGCGCCGTGTGGATAGCGGTGAGATGCGTGCTGCACTTGCACTCTATCCTGTTACGATGAAGCAGATTATGGATATTGCCGATAGCGGTAAGATCATGCCTCCCAAGGCTACTTGGTTCGAGCCGAAGTTGCGCTCCGGACTGGTGATTCATAAGCTGGCGTAACTGTTTTTATCTAGTATGACTAGATTGTCTGGAATATCTAGAAACTCTAGAAGAAAGGCATGACCGACGAATTCAAGACCATCAAAGGCAAAAGCGAGGGATACTACACCGAGAAGCGGAGCAAGTTTCTCGCTTTTGCCCATCATGTAGAGACGGTTGATGAAATCAAGGAACTGTTGGCTGGCTATCGGAAGAAATATTTCGATGCACGACATGTTTGCTACGCCTATATGCTGGGGGCCGAACGGACTGAATTCCGGGCTAATGATGATGGCGAGCCATCGTCGACTGCAGGCAAGCCTATTCTGGGACAGATCAACTCCAACGAACTGACGGATGTACTGATTGTCGTAGTGCGCTATTACGGAGGCGTGAACCTGGGAACGAGCGGACTGATTGTTGCCTATCGTGAGGCTGCTGCAGACGCACTGGCTCATGCTGAGATGGAAATGCGTATGGTGGAAGAGACTGTCACTTACGATTTCCCTTACGTGATGATGAACGACGTGATGCGTATCGTGAAGGAGATGCAGCCCCGGATAGTCGGTCAAACGTATGACAACACCTGTCAGATTGTGCTCAGTATTCGCCAGTCGGAAGCTGAGATGCTTCGTTCTAAATTAGCTAAATTGTCGTTTGATTAAACTATGGATAAAGTAGGAAGATATGAATTTATGGCTGAGCCGTTTCATTGTGATTTTGCAGGACGGCTTTTCATGGGACATCTGGGTAACCATCTGCTGAATGCTGCTGATTTCCACTCTACGGATCGCGGATTCGGCATGAAGTACCTGATGACCATCCAGCGTTCATGGGTACTCTCCCGACTGGCTATCGAGATGGAAGAGATGCCCAGCCAATATACGAAGTTCAACGTGGAGACGTGGGTGGAGGGAGCCATGCGCTACTTTACCAACCGTAACTTCCGTGTGGTGGCTGAAGACGAGCAGGGACAGGAACGCGTCTACGGCTATGGACGCAGTGTGTGGGCCATGATTGATACCGCTACACGTCAGCCGACTGATATCCTTGCCATTCACGATGGTGCCATCAATCAGTGGATTGAAACGGAAAAAGCATGTCCGATAGAAAAGGGCGGACGTGTGAAGATGTCAGACAATGCCACGTTTGTGCGCACTATTGAGACCCATTATAACGATGTGGATATCAACGGGCATATCAACTCCGTGAAGTATATCGAGCATGTGCTGGACCTCTGGCCCATCGAATGGTATCAGGAGCATCAGTTAAAGCGCTTCGAGATAGCCTATGTGGCTGAGGCCCATGAAGGCGACCAGCTTTCGTTCTATCGGGAACAGACGGCAGAAAATGAGTTCTGCGTACGCATCGTGAGAACAGACGGTACGGAGACTTGTCGTTGCAAACTCTTATTTAAGTGACTATGGATTCAAAGAGAATATTGGCTTATCTTCGAACCTTGATGGCGAATAACAACCGCGACTGGTATCATGCTCACAAAGCAGAGTATGACGCTGTGCGTGCGGAGTGGGAGCGTGGAGTAGGGCAGGCGTTGGAGCGTATTGTCAGTTTCGACCCTTCGGTAGGCACACAGCGTGTGAAGGACTGTACGTATCGCTTCAATCGTGACACACGGTTCTCTGCTGATAAGTCGCCCTACAAGAACCACTTCGGAGCCTATATCAATGCCAAAGGCAAGAAAGCGCTTCGAGGCGGATACTATATCCATTTGGAACCCGACCACTGCCTACTGGCTGTAGGTAACTACTGGCTGCCTACGAATATCCTGACTGCTTGCCGTAATGAAATCATGGCGAACGAAGAGGAATGGCTGAAGTGTGTGGAAAACAAGGCTTTCAGGAAATACTTTGCTGCGAAGGCCGAGACAAGAGAGTGGACGGAGTCGTGGGATTCGCCCCAAGGTTTCGGACTCACGAAACTGAAAACCTGTCCGTCAGGATTCCCTCGTGACTATGAATACGTGGACTATCTCCGACTGAAGGATTACTGCGCCTGGCATGCTGTGCCGGATTCCTTCTTCGAAGGCGACGGATGGCTTGACGAGATGGAACGCATCTTCCGTACAGCCAAGACAATGATGGACTTCACGAACAACGTGATTGACGATTACGAATAGGCCGTTGTTCCATCTGTAAAAACGAAATTATTCATTACCAATATCAAAACTAAAAAACATGCGAAAACAATTACTGACTATGCTGGCTTGTCTGATGATTACATCCGCACAGGCTGCACCTAAAGAGACAACACCCGTCTGGAAGAATCCACAGGTGAACCAAGTGAACCGTGAGGCTCGACGCGCAGCCTTCTTTGCCTTTGAGGATGCCGACAAGGCGAAAGCTAACGACAAGACGAAGTCAAGTCGCTACCTCTCTATGGAGGGCAAGTGGCGCTTCAACTTCGTGAAAGACCATAACCTGGCACCGAAGGATTTCTTCTCATTGAAGTTTGATGACTCCCAGTGGGTAGACTTCCCCGTACCCGGACTCTTCGAGATCGAGGGCTATGGCGACAAGATTTATAAGAATGCCGGTTATGCCTGGTGCACTACGTTCGAGAACAATCCACCATTTATCAGCGAGACCAACAACTATACGGGTTCGTATCGCCGCACCGTTACGCTTCCGCAGGACTGGAACGGACAGAACGTCTACTTCCATGTAGGCTCTGCCACCAGCAACCTCTCAGTATGGGTCAATGGCAAGTATGTGGGCTACTCGGAAGACTCGAAAGTGGCTGCCGAGTTTGATATCACAAAGTATCTGAAGAAGGGTGAGAACCTTATCGCCATGCAGGTGATGCGCTGGTGTGACGGTTCCTACCTGGAGGACCAGGACTTCTGGCGCTTCACGGGTATAGCACGCGAGGTGTATCTCTATGCCCGTCCGAAGGTGCATATCCAGGACATCACCATCACACAGGACTATATCGATGGTAAGGGTGTGCTCAATGTGGAGGCGAAGGCTCCCAAGGGTACCACTATCGAGACCTCGCTGCAAGACAATGCCGGTAAGACTGTCGATCTGGCAACTGTCAAGCCCTGGTCAGCTGAGATACCGACACTCTACAACCTGTTTATTACCCTGAAAAAGGGCGACAAGGTGCTGGAGGTCGTGAAGCAGCGCGTAGGCTTCCGCCATATCGAGATTAAGAATGCCCAGCTGTTGGTCAATGGTCAGCCTATATTAATAAAAGGTGCAGACCGTCATGAGCTTGATCCTGATGGTGGCTACATCGTCTCGATGGAGCGCATGATTCAGGATATCCGTATCATGAAGCAGCTGAACATCAACGCCGTTCGTACCTGTCACTATCCTGACGATCCCCGTTGGTATGACCTCTGCGACGAGTACGGCATCTACCTGACGGCTGAGTCGAACTTGGAAAGTCACGGTATGGGCTATGGCGACAAGACGCTGGCTAAGCGTCAGGACTTCGAACTGGCTCATCTGGAGCGTCAGTATGGCAATGTACACCAATTCAAGAACCATCCCTCTATTATTGTGTGGTCATTAGGCAATGAGGCTGGCTATGGTCCGAACTTCGAGAAGGCCTACGAATGGGTGAAAGCTACTGATAAGACCCGTCCTTGTCAGTTTGAGCAGGCAGGACAGAACGGCAAGACCGATATCTTCTGTCCGATGTACTACGGCTACGAGGGCTGTGAGGCCTACTCAAAGAATGATAATCCCCGTCCGCTGATTCAGTGTGAGTATGCCCATGCTATGGGTAACTCGATGGGTGGCTTCAAGGAGTACTGGGACCTGGTTCGTAAGTATCCGAAGTATCAGGGTGGTTATATCTGGGACTTCGTCGACCAGGGTATGCGTGACAAGAGCCCCATCACGGGTCGCACCATCTTTACCTATGGTGGCGACTACGGTAAGTATCCTGCCAGCGACTATAACTTCAACTGCAACGGTATCATTGCTCCAGACCGTCGTCTGAATCCACATGCCTATGAGGTGCAGTACTATTATCAGAATGTATGGGTGAAAGATATCGACCTGAAGAACGGTAAGTTTGAAATCTACAACGAGAACTTCTTCAAGACCCTCGATGACCTAGAACTGCAGTGGTTCGTGGGTGGAGCTGGAGAGCACCATCACGAGAGTGCCAATCGTCCCGCAGGTATGACCTTCGGACATGGTGGCGTGATTGATATCAAGGGCACTCAGCCCCAGCAGCGCAAGGTGATTACCGATGAGAAACTGCAACAGACCATCAAGAAAGTGACAGGTCATCATGGTGATAATGAGATCTTCGTGAGCTTCTTCTTCAAGTCAAAGAACGGTGCGCCTCTCGTTGACAAAGGACAGGTAATGGCTAAGCAGCAGTTCTGCGTGAATGAGTATAAGTATCCTGACCTTTCTGGAAAATCAGGAGAATCCGGCATCAGCAAGGAAGAGACCAATAGCTACGTGAAGCTTTCAGCTGCAGGAACAGATCTTTATGTTGGCAAGTGGACAGGTTGGATCGACTATCTGACAGTTGATGGCAAGGAGATGTTGCAGTTCCGTGAGTCCATCGTGCCTGAGTTCTGGCGTGCTCCTACTGATAATGATTATGGTGCAGGTCTGCAGAACCGCTTCCGCACATGGCTGAATCCGCAGATGAAGATCAAGGAGTTTGAAGTTGATGACAACAGTATTGAGGTTAAGTTTGAGATGCCTGACCAGAAAGCCGAGCTGGAGATGACCTATACGCTGACAGCTGAAGGTGAGGTGATTGTTCGTGAGCAGTTGAAGGCAGACAAGGAAGCAAAAGTAAGTGAACTGTTCCGTTTCGGCATGAGTATCCAGATGCCTAAGCAGTATTCACAGATTGAGTACTACGGACGCGGACCTGTTGAGACCTACTGTGATCGTAAGGACTCAGAGTTCCTGGGTGTATATAAGAATAAGGTGTCAAAGGAGTACTTCGACTATGTGCGTCCGCAGGAGAGCGGTAACCATGTTGACGTGCGCTGGTTCTCTGTGATGGACAAGGACGGTAAGGGCCTGCAGTTCTACTCGAATGCTCCGATGGAGGCTTCAGCGCTTCCCTATACCAATGGACAGCTGGACGACGGTCCTCATAAGGACAAGGCTTGGGGACACCATAGCGGTGACCTGATTCCTTCAGGCATGACCTCCGTTCATATCCAGCAGAAACAGTTGGGACTGGGTTGCGTGAACTCATGGGGTGCTTGGCCTCGTAATGAGTATCGCTTGCCCTATAAGGACTACGACTTCACATTTGCTATCAAGCCCTTGAAATAATGCTTTCCGACTGCGGCTGAACAATTCCTGAATAAGTTCGGTCTAACGCGAAAAACGAGGAAATATTATGCTGACAACAGGAAAATGATGCTGTTGTCAGCATTTTCTTTGAAAAAAGTTTGGAAGTTATGGATAATTTCCTTATTTTTGCAGAAAATATAATAGCTTATGCGCAAAAGACTCCTCATATTTTTTAGTGTTGCATGTATGGCGACCACTATTTCCCTACAGGCTGCCCCTATGGTGATGGCTATGGAAATGGGGGTTGCAGAACAGGTGGAACCCGAACGCAATATCTCTATTACAGTTGAAGGTAATAGCGTTCAAGTAACGGGGGCCAATGGTATGACCCTTGAGGTCATCTCGCTGACGGGACGCCAGGTGGCTACCTATCGTATTGACAGTCCTGCCCAGCGTGTAGAACTGAACATTCCCAAAGGCTGCTATATCCTGAAGGTGGGTAAGGTGGTCCGTAAGGTGACAATCCGCTAATAGCAATCCTGCTGCCTTTTCCATTGTTCTGCTAATGTGCCAATGACTGCCATCAGCGATCAACAACTGAAAACTCTGCTTTCTGATGCAAAGACTGTGCGTCAGGGGTTTGAATTGATGGTCCGCCAGTACAGCGAACAGCTGTATTGGCAGATTCGTCGTATTGTACTGACCCATGAGGATGCCGATGATATTCTTCAGAACACCTTTCTCAAGGCATGGAATGCACTCGACAGCTTTCATGGAGACTCCAAGATTCTCACATGGCTTTCACGAATAGCAATTAACGAGAGTCTCGATTTCATGCGGAAGCAGAAACACATGACTACGCTGAGTACCGATGATGCAGAGATAGACATTGCCAACCGACTGATGGCAGACGATTATTTTGATGGTAATGAGACTGAAGCACAACTTCAGGAAGCCATCTCCCAACTGCCTGAAGTACAGCGCACTGTGTTTAATCTCAGATACTATGACGAGATGAAATACAGCGAGATCAGCAAGATAACAGGAACTTCCGAAGGAGCCTTGAAAGCCTCTTATCATATAGCCGTGAAAAAAATAAGTGAATTTTTTCATAGGCATGATTAAACTTTCAAGATATATTCACGTCAAAAGAAAAAAACAAATATGACAAAGGAAGAGAAATACATCAGGGAGCATTTGGGGAACGAGAGTCATTTCCGCGTTCCTGAAGGCTATTTTGATAGTCTGGTTCCAAAAGTGATGGAGAGACTGCCCGAACACTCAGATGCTAAGATCATTGAGTTGCGCCCGTCTCTTCTCTATCGTCTTCGTCCGCTGCTCTATGTCGCAGCTTGTATGTTTGTTGCCGTGTTGAGCTTCTCTATTTATATGGATGGTACCGGCGATGAGGAAACTGAAAGCACGATGACGGCACAGACCGTGACAGGCGAAAGTGAGTTTGACGAGGTGGCCGATTATATGATGATGGACGCCAATGATATCTATGCTTGCCTGACAACGGATTATTAATTAACAGTTATCGATTATGATGAAAAGTCTATTCAGGAATACTGCAAAAAGAGTCGGTTTGCTCTTGGCTGCTTGTTGGCTTTGCACAATGATTGGCTCTGCACAGGAAGCTCCCAAGAAATTCTCTCCTGAGCAGTTCGATCAGGAGTTGCGTCAGTGTATCATCAAAGAAGCCTGCCTGACTACCGAAGAGGCAGAGAAATTCTTCCCTGTTTATAAGGAGATGCAACAGCAGCAGCGCCAGCTCTTCATGCGTCAGCGACAGTTGGGAACGAAAAAGCCTAATGATGAGAATGGATGTAAGAAGGCCATTCAGGAGCGCGACGATATTGAGATGGAGCAAAAGCGCATCCAGCAGACCTATCACAATAAGTTCTTCGATTTTCTGCCCGCATCCAAGGTCTACGATATCCTTCAGGCTGAAGAGCGTTTCCACCGTAATAAACTCAGACAATGGGGTAGAGGCGGCAACAGACCGGGTCCAAAGAAGAATAAATAGTTAAAGAATGTTACATGTCTGATATTTCCTTGTGGGATATTTCTAAATGTCGGAAATAATTTATACCTTTGCACCCGCAATCGGAAAAAGCAGACTGGTGCGTTAGTTCAGTAGGTTAGAATGCCTGCCTGTCACGCAGGAGGTCACGAGTTCGAATCTCGTACGCACCGCAAACGTTTTAAAGCTCATCGAAGAATATTCGGTGAGTTTTTTTATTTAATTAAGTGAATATGAAAAAGATATTATTGTCAATGTGTTGTCTGATGCTCTGCGGCTCTTTGTCGTTGAAAGCGCAAGACGAGACGAAGAATCTTACAACCTATCGTGATTTCCGTCCGGCTGTTGTACACATGGCTAATGGTACGACCGTCCGCACCAGTCTGGCTAATATCTTCTTGAAGAATGCTTCGTTGCTCTTCATGCGTGGCAGTGTGGCTATGGAAGCTGATATGCGCACCATTGCAACTGTTGACTTTGATAAGCAGCACTACGTGAATATTGAAAACCAACTGGCCCTTGAGCTCGACTCCGTTGGAGAGAACCGCTTGTTTTGTGCCACTGTCATTGATATTGATGCCTACAAAGCAATGCTGCGAAACAATGTCAATATCTCCAACCTCTCGCTGGGCGACCAGATCAGCTATTCTACTGTCAACCTGACGCCTGAAGATGGAATGATGTTACCGCTGGTGCCACATTATTATTATCTCTACAAGGGAGAGATTATCAAGGTTCATGAGCGAGAGATATCGCGCAGATTGTCGAAGGATAAGAAACGACAGTATAAGACCATCATCTCCTTACCCGATTTCACTTGGGTTGATACTGAGAGTCTTGTGAAGCTATTAAAAGCCATTTCCGATTAGGAAGTGGCTTTTTTATTATGTCCGAAGAAGTATTGTCCGCGCTTTCGGGTAATCGCTCCGTAGTTGATGGCATGTTTCGGACAGTGGTGATAGCATGCCAGACAGCACGTGCATGAACCATCATGTTGCCAGGAAGGAAGCCCTTCCGTTATGACCAAATCACCTGTAGGACACACTTGTTGGCATTTTCCGCAATGAATGCATGCATCAGCATCAACGCTGAACTTCTTGTCTGTCACCATCCGTCCGTTGAAGTAGTTGCCTACAATATGGCTCATGCTCCACGGGGCAATGCCTTTTACGGTGTGTATCTCCTGCGTTTTACGTTGCAGAATCATCCCGATGTAGTCATCAAGTTGCTGGGAGGCAACCTCAATTTTCTCTTTTTCCCTTTCAGGTGTGTCGGTATACATGAACGGTAGACATACATAGCTCTCAGGCATGATGAGCGAGAACATGCTTGATGCCTGTGGCAGTCCTGAATGCTGAAGTTCCTTGTTCAGTATTTCCATCGTTCTTCCGATGCTGTCGCCACAAGTGGTCAGCGCATAGCAGTAGTGACCTTCAGCATGTTCAATCTTTAGTCTGCGGATGAAACGGCGAACGATTCGGGGTGGTTGCCATCCGTGAGTAGGGAAGCAAAAGCCTATGCGCTCGCCCTCTTCTAATGAATAGTGACAGTCGCCTTTCATCTCTGAAGGGATGAAAAGGAGACGTTCGCCAATTGCCTGGGCCAGCCTCTCTGCTGCCCAACGGGTATTGCCTGTACCTGAAAAATAGAAAATCATGCAGCAAAGATACGAAATAATTGAGAATTAAGAATTGATAATTGAGAATTATTTGTAATTTTGCAAATTATTATGCGATATTTCATCACTTTAAGTTACGATGGTACCCGTTATCATGGGTGGCAGATCCAGCCGAATGGTGTATCGGTGCAGGGAGAACTACAGCGTTGTCTCTCACTTCTGCTGCGTGAAGAAGTGAGTATCACTGGAGCTGGACGTACTGATGCTGGTGTTCATGCACGAATGATGGTGGCCCATTTCGACATCGATCATGAGGTTGATGGTGTTCAGTTGACGTATAAGCTGAACCGTGTGTTGCCTTTTGATATCGCTGTTCAGGAGGTGCGTCGCGTCGACGATGATTTACATGCACGTTTCTCAGCAGTCTCGCGCACGTACCACTATTATATATATACGGCAAAGTCACCTTTTGAGCGTCATTATGGCTGTTACCTGCATTATCAGTTGGATTTCGAGCTGATGAACCAGGCGGCCCGCATCCTAATGGAGTATGAAGACTTTGGCGCTTTCTGCAAGTCGCATACTGACGTGAAGACAACCCTCTGTCGGGTAACAGTAGCTGTGTGGCATCAGACGTCAGCCAATACGTGGTATTTTGAGATTAGTGCCAATCGCTTCCTTCGCAATATGGTGCGTGCGGTGGTGGGGACGCTTATTGAGGTGGGTCGCCACCGGCTCACGCTTGAACAGTTCCGTCAAGTCATCGAAGGGCGTCGCCGTTCAGATGCAGGCGAGTCTATGCCTGGCAATGCCCTCTTTCTGGAAAGAATAGAATATTAAATATGTGGTTAATACTTGCGTTCATGTCGGCAGCCTTTCTGGGTGTCTATGACTCTCTGAAGAAGAAAGCATTAAAGAATAATGCTGTCATTCCGATTCTTTTTCTGAACACGTTGTTCTCATCACTCATCTTCCTGCCCTTTATCGTACTGAGCGCAACGAGCGATGTGCTTAACAATACCATTTTTCTGGTTGGTTCTGGCGGATGGGAGATGCATAAGTATATCGTGCTGAAGGCGCTGATAGTGCTCTCTTCATGGGTGCTCGGCTATTTCGGCATGAAACATCTGCCGCTGACAATAGTCGGACCGATCAATGCCACTCGTCCTGTAATGGTGTTGGTTGGTGCTCTGCTTGTGTTTGGCGAACGGCTTAATGGCTGGCAATGGATTGGTGTGCTGTTGGCAGTGGCATCCTTCTTCATGCTGAGCAGAAGTAGTAAGAAGGAAGGAATCGATTTCAAGCACGACCACTGGATTTATATGATTGTGGGAGCTGCTGTTTTGGGAGCCGTCAGTGGTCTCTACGATAAATATTTGATGGCACCGGTAGAGTCGGGTGGAGTAGGGCTCGACCGCATGATGGTGCAGTCGTGGTACAATATCTATCAATGTTTCATGATGCTGGCTATGCTCATGCTGCTCTGGTGGCCCAAGCATAAGGAGACCACACCGTTCCATTGGGACTGGGCCATCATTGGTGTAAGCCTGTTTCTCTCAACAGCCGATTTCGTCTACTTCTACAGCCTGTCCCTGCCCGATGCGATGATCAGTATTGTCTCGATGGTTCGTCGTGGCAGTGTCGTTGTGTCCTTCCTCTGTGGTGCTATGTTCTTCCGCGAGAAGAACCTGAAAGCGAAGGCTTTCGATCTCGCCCTCGTGCTCCTCGGTATGGTGTTCCTCTACATTGGAAGCCATTGATTCGCATAGTAGTCAATAACAAAAATAATAACCAATAACCAAAACCTTTTTATGATAAAGAAATTCTGTCTGTTGTCAATGGTGGCGCTGATGACCACTCTGATGATTCATGCGCAAAGTGAGAAGAGACCGAAGGGGCTGTATCGCCTGAAGTCTTTTATTTATGAGGATGGACGTACATCATCCCCAGGATTCAGCCAGTATAAATATGCTGCAGATACCGTGGGACTGCTCGTCTCCTACAGGGCATCAAGGAGTGTTACCCAATGGAGCAATATGCAGGTAGAGATTCGCGAGCCTTATCCTCTTGTCTATACAGGAGAGACACCACAGGGCGATGACGGACACGGTACGCAGATTTTCAACGTGACGGACAGCCAGTTCTGTTTCAAGTGGTACAACGATCGATGGCCAAACATGAGTAATCTCAATGAGTTTATCACCGAAGTATATTCGCAGAACTGGATGGAAGACGAGGTAGTGAAAGCCTTTGAACTGTTTGAGAATAAGATGAATGCCAAGGCCAACAAGTTCTGCGGCTGGTGGGTTCGCGTAGCTGCTACCGCTGATCCTGACGGAACGGGAAAGAGAATGCAGGTGCCTACGATTTGGAAAGCCTATGGTCCCGACTTGTCGATGGTGGTCAATGTTGCCAATAACGGAAAGTTCTTGGGATGTAATCCTACGAAGACTGTCAGGTATGAGAATGACAGTACCATCTATGAGATAGGCCATCCCTGTAATATCCATTGGCTTAACAACGACACCCATGCACTCACCTTCGTTCAGGAAAACGGTCAGCAGCTGACGGAAATATGGGTTAGGGGAGGACTTCCTAAAAGTTGGCAGCGCGTGTTCAATACTGATATAGAAACGTTCAGGAACGGAGTTGACTGTATGCGTGAAGCTGTCGAGGCAGCCTTTAACGGAAATATGAAGAAGGCTGACCAACTCATTACGGAAGCTATCAGTGAGAAGGAGGTTAATATCCAGACACTTTGTGAAGGAATGGTGGGTATTGCTACTCATCTGTATGTCAACAAACATCAATACAAGGAGTGCAAGAACTTCTGTGAACAGCAGCTCCGGAAAATCAGTGACTATGTCAACAACGGACATGAACACAATATGTTCTCTCGCCTCCACGTCAATCTGACAGAAGTGTTCCATTCTTTAGCCACTTATCGCAGCGGTGACAAGAAGAAAGGCAAGAAGATGCTGGAGGATAAGATAGCTGTGGTGGAAAGCGAGGTGGAGCGATACCGTAGCCTGGGAAGTGCTGAACAGTATATCAATATGCTGTACTTCTGTAATTTCACGGCCTATCAGTTGGGCTACGATATTATGGGCTCAGAGCGCACCCTCCTGTATCTGGACTTCCTCACGCTGATGGCTCCGGAATTGACACAGAAGAACAAGCCTCTCCTACTGAATTGTCGCGGCAACTGCTATCTTCTGGATGGCAATAAAGAGAGTGCTCAAAAGATGTGGCAGCAGATTAAGGAACTGGATGCAGACTTCTTCAAGAAGCAGTCCGCCGACAGTCCGCTCAAAAAGGAATTCGGGGAGTAATTTCCATAAGGCATGAGGAAGACTGCTTTCGAGCACTCAGACACTCCACAAGGACGGCTATGACACAGAATAATTCTGGGGAGCGCATCACTGCGCTCTCCAGAACATCCCCGGGTAATACTTTTTTTGTGATTACTAACTTTTTATGCTTATTGCTTCTATTTGAACAAGTTCTGCTTGATAAGCAGCTGGACGTCGGCAGGCGTGTTTTTTGTCTTGCAGCAGTCCATAATGTACTTTACCACCTTGTCGGGAAGGGTGACTTTCTTCCAGATGTCATGTCGTTTCATCCACGTGCCCTTCGTCGTGGTCTTGTCAACCCAGACGATGGCATCCTTGATGGGTTCGCGTCCCATCTCAGAGTACCATCCATCCTTGAGTGAATAGGTTCCATACTCATGGGGCATCACTACCACCTTTCCCTCTTTGGTTAGTGCTAATTCAGCGCAGGCATACTCGCCATCTGCACCATAGTACTTGAACTGGCTATAGCCGCTCTCTTTACCACACATTGTTTTCTTTTCACCTTCCCACTGCATGGACTCCATGATCCAGGTGCCGATGATTTCCTTGTCATCCATTTTTCCGGTTTGTGCGTTTACCTGCAAGGCTCCGATAAGTGCCAATGCCATTACAAACATTGCTTTTTTCATAAGTTTTACGTTTTTAATTGGTTAGACATTGAGTGAATTAATCACTTGCAAAAGTACATCCTTTCCGCCTTTCTGTCAAGTTTTTTACTTTGCATTCAGTTTGCAGTGTGTTTGCAAAGTGTTTGCATGCCGTTTAAGCGCCTATGGAAAGGATGAACTCGTCCCATTCCCTGGCACCTCCTTTCTGGTTGAATACCTTTTTATAGAGTCGGCTACGAACGGTACTAATGGTGCTGGCGTCGCGGGCCAACACAACGGCTATGTCCGATGGAGCAACCCTGAGTTTGATGAGCAGGCATACTTGGTATTCCAGTTCAGACATTGCGTGGAGATTTCGCAGTTGGCTACAGAAGCCGGGATACACCTTGCGAATCTGGCTCTCTATGTTATTCCAGTCATCATCCTTCAATATATCCCCAGTGGCGATTCGGCGTTGCAGGGACTGATATTCGTCAGACGCAAAATAGGCAGTTTCTATCGACTCAATGGCTTGCCTGACAGCCTTCGGACGCTCCTGCTGCACCTCCTGAATCTGCTGTAGTTGCAGTTGCAGTCGGCGTTTCTCCTTACGATAGTCGATGGCAATTCTGGCTATAAGCAATAGCAAAACGACGACACCGATGGTAGAGAAGACGAGCCCAAGTATCACATTGGCCTGTTCTCGTTCTTTGCGCGAAAGCATATAACTTTGTCGTTTCCCTTGACCTTTTTGTAATTCTACGGCCACAATCTCCCTGATTTCTTCGCTCCATTCGTTTGCGATATCCTCGTTGCTGTGCCATGTATAGAGGATGCCGTCTTGCTGGATAACAATGGCAGAATCGCCTTTCACTGTCAAAGGATGTGGATTGTCATCTTCTATATAGACATACTCACCATGCCCTTTGGCAACTACACTCACCTGAACATCTTCAATGGGTCTGATGGTCAGTCCCGTCTTTGTTTTGGTCATCCAGCATTGGTGAAAGATGCTGTCGCCCTCATACAGCCGGAGAAGCGTTTCCTTCGTTTCCTCAATCACCTTGTTGCCTCCAGCAGGATAATCCATCTGCCGCAGTGTCCACACCCCGTCGAGCGTGAACTGCTTGTCGCTGTCATTGCCATTGCTGCATCCAACCAACAGACATGCAGCCATCAATACGAGTACTTGTTTCATTGCTGTTCGATTTTTCCGGCAAAGGTAACAAACAAAATGCAAAGTGCGTTCATCTGCCGCTTTGCATTTTGTTTGCAATCAATAGAGTTACGACTTGCAATCAATAGAGTTACGACTTGCAATCAATAGAGTTACGACTCGTAATCAATAGAGTTATGACTCGTAATCAATAGGGTTTTCCGCCCGATTGCGAACTTTTGCAAACTGAAAAGGGAATTGCGAATTATTGCAAACGAAAAAGTTTGGATAGTTCGCTTTTTTCATGTAATTTTGCGACAAGAAAATGAAATAACGATGATGAACCAATTGATGACCATCTTAACCCAACGCGAACTGTTCCTCTTAATAATAGGTGCAGTGACCTATATAGCCCTGTTCGTCGTGACTTGGCAGAACAGCCGCCGCAAGGTGCTATTGCTGCAGGAACGATTAGATAAGGTACGCGCGATGCAGGAGGTGGCCGATGTGGAGAGCAATCGTCAGAAGATAGAGGAACTGGAACGACTCATCTCGAAACTGGGATCTGAGAACTCGATGCTTCGTTTGGAGCTGGAAGAGAAAAAGGCAAAGCTTGACTACGCTAACACAATGGCCAGGATTGACAATGAGAAACGCGAACGGGCAGAGGGCGACATCTTCAGTTCAGATATCTATCTGAAGATACAGCGACTGTTGAATGAGGGGCGCACGATGGGCGAGGAAGACTGGCAACAACTGGCTTTGCTCGTAGATGGTATCTATTCGGGTTTTACGGAGAAGTTGTACAGCCTTTATAAGCTGTCGGTAAATGACTATCGCGTCTGTCTGCTGGTGAAGATTCATGTCTTGCCGAAAGATATCGCCTCGCTGACGGCTCATTCAAAGGAGAGTGTGTCGACCAGCAGAAGCCGACTGTATCAGAAGGTGTTTGGAAAGAAAGGATCTGCCAAGGAGTGGGACGATTTCCTCATGTCTTTATAAGGCACTCTTGCGGAAGAAGGAAAAAGCGAAACTAATAATAAAGATGTATTATAAACCCTATTAAAAGATCAAAGCTATGATAGAGTATCTTGTAGCCAATATGTGGCAACTGTGGGCTGTATTAGCCGTCTTGGGCCTGATACTTGAGTTGACTTCAGGCGATTTCTTCATCATGTGTCTTGCCATCGGCGCGGCAGGATCTGCGATAACGGCACCTTTCGCCAATATCTACTGGCAACTGGGTGTGTTTACCGTGGTCTCGTTGTTCTGTCTGTGGCAGTTGCGCCCCTTCGCTCTACGCTATTTGAAGGGGAAAGCTCCCAAGCGTGTGAGTAATGCTGATGCGCTGATAGGTCGCAAGGGACGTGTGACTGAGACTATCCAGGAAAAGGGATCTGGCTATGTGGCTATCGACGGCGACCGCTGGAAAGCAGTAGCTTCCGATGATTCTGAGATTCCTGTGGGCACACGTGTTACCGTCATAGGACGCGAGAGCACCATCCTAACCGTACAATTAGACAGTTAACTTTTTTATTCACCTATTTTTAATATTCCCAAAACTATGGATTTTACAATCTATTTATTTATTTTTCTGGCGGTATTGGCCGTAGTCATTGTGAAAAAGTCTTTGGTGATTGTTCCACAGTCAGAGACCAGAATCATTGAGCGACTGGGAGAGTACAGGTACACTATGAAGGCAGGTCTGAACTGGATTTTCCCGTTCATCGACAATGCCAAGAATATCGTGGTGCTCAATCATGGACGCTACTCCTATTCTTCTACTATCGACCTGCGTGAACAGGTGTATGATTTCCCCTCGCAGAACGTGATCACGAAGGACAATATCCAGATGGAGATCAATGCGCTGCTCTACTTCCAGATTGTAGACCCCTACAAGGCTGCTTACGAAATCAACAACTTGCCCAATGCTATTGAGAAGCTGACGCAGACCACACTGCGTAACATCATCGGTGAGTTGGAACTTGACGAGACGCTGACTTCGCGTGACACTATCAACAACAAACTGCGACTGGTGCTGGACGAAGCAACAGATAAGTGGGGTGTGAAGGTGAACCGCGTAGAGTTGCAGGATATCACTCCTCCGTCATCAGTACTTACTGCTATGGAGAAGCAGATGCAGGCAGAGCGTAACAAGCGTGCACAGATTCTGACTTCAGAAGGTGAGAAGGCTGCAGAGATTCTGGCTTCTGAGGGTGAAAAGACTGCCGTTATCAACCGTGCTGAGGCTGCCAAGCAGCAGGCTATCTTGACTGCTGAAGGTGAGGCTCAAGCTCGTATCCGCAAGGCTGAGGCTGAGGCAAAGGCTATCGAACTGATTACGCAAGCTGTAGGTAAGAGCAGCAATCCTGCCAACTACCTCCTGGCTCAGAAGTACATCCAGATGCTTCAGGAACTGGCTACCGGCGATAAGACGAAGACCGTCTATCTGCCATACGAGGCTACGAACCTGATGGGTAGCATCGGAGGTATCAAGGATCTGTTCAAGAGTGAATAGTCGCGTACCTTATTTATATATAAGGAGCATACCAAAAAGATAAGGAGTGGAATTTCCACTCCTTATTTGATTTTCTGAATCTCTTTGGATACTGCAATGTAGGCGCGTTGCCAATCGGTATCAAGCGAGAAACGTGTCAGACTGTTTCCGTCAGAGAAATAGCTAAGCACCAGTTCCTGATCAGGATCGTTGAACAGTGGGTTGCTGTAGCTGGCGTCCATAAACAGCTTGATGAGTTTCACCTGAAATGCAGCTGGCTGTTTCTGGTTCTCAATGATGGTACGCATGTAGAAGCTCATGAAGTTATTCATGGCGTAAGCCTGCTTGTCAAGGAACACTGCGGTAGTGTCAGGCATCTGTTCACGCATCTTCATACCCATATAGTTCAGGGCGTCGACCTTGAACTGGTTGATTTGCTTCAACATGGGATTGGCGTTAGGATTGCTGGCAACGGTAAGGGCCTTGCTGCGCACCTGTTCGTAGACTTGCTGTGCGGTAGCTGCTGTGGCAGTAGTCAGAAGCAGCATGAGGGAAAGGATTATTTTTTTCATAATGTGTTATATTTGTCGTTTCAGATAGATATGACGGTTGATGCAGGAGGGTAGCTCTTCTTCATAGTGGGTTACCATGATGAGTGTCTTATGGGGCTGCTCGCAGTAACGGTTCATTATGGTTCGTACGAGTTCACGATTATGGTCGTCAAGTCCGTGAAGGGGTTCATCGAGGATGAGCAGTTCGGGGTTCTTGACGAAAGCACGGGCTACCAGTGCCAAACGCTGTTCGCCGCTTGACAGTGTGATAAACGAACGGTCAGCCAGATGGTCGATTCCGAAAAGCTTGAGCCATCGGCGACAGAGTGCCTTCTCTGGCTCGTTCGGACGGACATAGAGTCCTACGGTATCCTTCAGTCCGCTGGCCACCACATTGATAGTGGGCAGGTCGCGAAGGTATGAACGGTGCATCTCTGGCGATACATAGCCGATGCGGCGCTTGATTTCCCAGATGCTCTCTCCGCTGCCGCGCTGATTTCCGAAGAGGGCAATGTCACAGGCATAGCTCTGCGGATTATCAGCACAAACGAGTGAGAGCAGTGTTGATTTCCCGCTTCCGTTTTGTCCGCTAAGTGCCCATCGTTCTCCCTGACGAACCTGCCAGTCGAGGTCACGAAGAATGGTGCGCTCTCCGTAGCGGATGCTGACCTTATGCATATCAATGACCACCTCACTGTCGGAGGGAATAGGTGCAGAGGGTGGGGTAAGGGTGCTAAGGTCGGTGGTCAGAGGAATCTCATCAGCCGTTTGCTCTCCCATAGGGATAATCTTGTCGGCATATTCGGGAATATCTCCTTTCTTGGAAATGACCAAATAGAGCGTGATGTCATGTTTGCTCACAAGCATCTGGAACAGTTCGTTCAGTTGCTGGCGTGCTTCAGCATCGAGACCGATGAACGGGTTGTCGAGAATCAGTATGCTGGGATTGGCCAGCAGCGTCTTGATGAGTTGGAACTTGCGAAGTTCACCGCTGGAAAGCAGAATGACATATTTATCAAGAAGTTCAGACATCCCGAACAGCTGATAGAGATGAGCCTGCAACTGACGATGTTCTGGCGTATCGGCTCCTGACTGCTGATAGACTTTGTCAAGAAGCTGACCCACGCAGGGAGTCTCTTCGTCAATGTCGTGCTGGTTCCAGCGTAACTGCAGATAGTAAGCTTTGTCGGTAGCGGGACCGTATGCGTCGCTGAAAGCCAGATAGCGCACGCGGTCGCTGGCCAGCTGTCTGCGCAACGATTCAACATACTGGGTCTTGCCTGAGCCGTTAGGTCCGAAGATGACGATTACTTTTTCCATACTGAAGAGCGTTCTTTATTCTTGTTGACAAAATCTTTCCATCCGCGATAGTGGGTAGCACCCGTCTCGGGGCGCCCCATCTGCAGGTAGTGGCAATAGGCGGCAGCAAGAGCATCGGTAGCATCCATGAACTTACCCATCTCGCTGTCCTGTATCTTCAGCAGGCGCTGAAGCATGCCGGCCACCTGTTCTTTTGAGGCAGTACCATTTCCTGTAAGTGCCATCTTGATCTTCATGGGGGCATACTCGTGGATGGGCACACTATGGCGGATGGCAGCAGCAATGGCCACACCTTGAGCACGTCCCAGCTTCAGCATCGATTGCACATTCTTGCCAAAGAAGGGCGCTTCGATGGCTAGTTCATCAGGCAGGAACGAATCGATGATGCCAGTGACACGTTCAAAGATATGTCCTAGTTTCAGGTAACCGTCTTCGAACTTGCGCAGATCGATGACACCCATCGTAATCATCTCGGCCTTACCGTCCAGCACGCGCAGTACGCCGTAGCCCATAATATTCGTGCCAGGATCAATACCCAATATAATCTTTTCTCCTTTAACTTTCATCTTAAATCTTTCATCTTTAGAGCACAGGCGTCAGCAGGTGTCCGAACCATCCGCGAAACTTCTGCCACGGGGTGCGCATCTCGTTCCAGTATTCTGGTGTCATGAGGATGCTTTCCTTGATGTCGTTGTTAAACATGTCGTTCAATTCCTTTGTGGTGTGAGGGTCTATGACAACGGCATTCTCCTCGTAGTCGAAACGAAGGCTGCGGGCATCCAGGTTCGCTGAGCCGATAGTACAGAAGCACCCGTCGACCATCATAATCTTGGAGTGATGGAATCCTGGTTGATAGACCCACACGTTGGCTCCCCGTTTCATCAGCTTATGTGCCTGATACAGCACACAGTCGGGGGTGAGTGGAATATCACTCTTGGCAGACACCATCAGGTCAATCTTTACTCCGCGTTTGAGTGCGTTACTCAGTGCTTTGGTAATGCTGGGCACCAATGTGAAGTACGGGTTGATAATGCGAATGGAGTCTGTGGCATCGTTGATGGCAGAGACATATAACTGTCGCATAATCTTATTCGATGTGTGGGGTTCGCGATTGATGATACCCACAAGCTTCCGTCCAGCTGTTGAGGTGGTGTCTGCCTTCAGTCCCTCAAAGTGTTGGGGGTGATAGGCTCTGAAATATTCTGGTTTCCAGATATCTTCTCCAGTCGTCTTCTTCCAGATGTGGGCAAAAATGAGTTGAAGTTCGTTGACAACACCCCCTTCCAGTCTGCAATGCATATCGCGCCATGAGCCCACCTGTTCTGTACCTTTTATATAATAGTCGGCCACATTCATTCCGCCTGTATAGGCAATAGATCCGTCGATGACAACAATCTTCCGGTGATCGCGGGGCCAGATATGATTGACCCAAGGGAAACGGATAGGGTCGAACTCCCAAATGTCGATGCTGTCCTGGCGTAATGCCCTGATATGACGTTTGAGCAGTGGACGGTTGTTGGAGTCGTTGCCAAAGCCATCGAAGAGCGCTCGCACCTCGACTCCCTGTCTGCGCTTTTCGCGAAGCAGGTCGAAGAGTAGGGAGGCAATAGAGTCGTTGCGGAAGTTGAAGTATTCCAGATGGATGCTATGACGGGCCTGGCGAATGGCGCAGAACATATCATCGAACTTCTGCTGTCCTGACATCAGAAGGGTGACGCTATTATTGTGGGAGAAGTTCACACCCAACTGTTCCATCTGTCTGCGAATGAGCGAATCGCTCCGCAGGTTGCCAGCGGAAGAATCACTCTGTGCACGAACGGCAGAGGGCAGGAAGAGAATCAGCAAGAGCAGCGATGACCAGTATCGGCTGAGACGGACAGACTGAATATTCATTCTTGTTTACGATATTTCAGTCGGTACTCAGAGGGCGAGATGCCGAATTTCTCCTTGAAGGTGTTGATGAAATATTCGCCTGTAGAGAATCCTACATTGGTTGCCAATTCACTCATGTTGATGTTCGTACGCTTCAGTAGCAGACAAGCATGCTTCAGTCGCATGTCGCGAACCACCTCGGCAGGCGTCTTGCCAGTAATGTCGCGAACCTTGATGAAGAACGGACGCATGCTCATACCCATTGCCTGCGCCATCTCTTCCAGGTTGATGGTGCCTCGACTCATGTTCTGCTGAACATACTGTTCGATGTTCTTGACCAACTGGCGGTCCATCTCGTCGTTCATGGTGTACTCGTTGAACTCTGGATCTTCCGCCTCCGTGAAGTTGTTGTCCCGACGAATCACCTGGATGTCAACTGAATGCATCTCATCGTCAGGATCGTCAATCTCCTGTAACGGGTTGAAACTACCGTAGTCAATGGTCTCAGTAGCAGTAGTCATACTGGAGTTATGACCTTCCAGCAGACGTGTCTCTGCACCTTCGATGAGGTTGTTGGTCATCTCTACTGCAGCCGTAATGCCCAACAGCTTGTTGAATCGCATAGCGGCCTCTTGCAGGTTGAACGGCTTGCTGAGGTATTCATCGGCAGAAAGGGTGATGCCCTGTGCCTGCATCTCTTCACCCGTAAGCTTTCCGTCAATCATCAGCACGAACTTGATCTTGCTGAAGGTGGAGCGGGTCTTCACCCGATTACAGAGTTCGCTACCCGTCATCGGAGCCATTTCCTGCTTACAGACAATCAGGTCGGGCATAGTGGTCTCAATCTCGGAAGCCGCATTCACGATATTATTGTACGAGTGGAAGTCGTAGACATAGCGCAGACGGGCATCAACGAAGCGGATGAACTCCTCGTTGTCATCGATGAACATCACGCGGAATTTCGAAGTGGGCGACTCTCTGTACTGCGAGCGAATCTCTGATGTCAGTTCTTCGCTTACCGCCTCTGGCAGGTTCATCTCGCCTCGGCTGTTCAGTTCGTAGTGCTTGTTCACCTGCTGCTTAGCCGTTTCCTCCGGATGTTCGAGTGCTGACTGCATATCGCTGACGCGAGTGATAATCTGTAGCATCTGTGAGTGCAGGGTGTTCAGCTGTTCGCGCTCTTCGAGTGACGAGTCGCGTTCTGCCAGGTTCATGATGATAGAGGTCATTCGAGCCATTGGCTGACGCAGGTCATCGCTGGCGCTCTTGATCTCTTCCCGCTGTATGGCCAGCTCTTCCAGAAGGGCGTGTTTCTTGCGCCAGATGGTTCTGATCTTGTCGATACCAATCTTCCATAGGTAGACAGCAATGATGATGAGCACTGCATAGAACAGCAGCATCCACCATTGCAGATACCAGGGCAGCTCAATCTCAATCTCGATGACTCGTTCCTGCTTGCTGACTGTTCCCTCAGCGCTGAGGGCTTTCACGTGGAGGAAGTAGGTGCCGCTCTTCAGGTTGGTGAAGGTCACGCAATGTCTGAGAGCATCACCGTTGCGCCAGTCATCATCGAGTCCTTCCATCCAGTACTTGAACTGTAGGCGTTCGCTCTGGTTGTAGTTGCCTGCAGCAAATCGGATTGTGAACGTGTTATGGTCATTACGCAGTTGGATGCGGTTACTCTCGTTGAGTGCCTGGGGCAGCGGAACATAGTTGCCGTAGGCATGACCTGTCAGTACTTCCTCTTCGCCAATGAGCAGTTCAGTGAGCATCACGCGGGGAAGGGCATCGCCTTCGTCGACTGTCATCGGACGGGCCCAGTTGATACCATAGAGTCCACCCATATAGACTGTTCCGTTCTTATCGGTGAGAATGGAACGGATGTTGAACTCATTGCTCTGCAGTCCGTCAGTTATGGAGTAGTTGTAGAGTCCGTAGGCAAAGTTGCCGTCTTCATGATTGCGCTGGGTGACAAAGCGGGTGACGCCATTGCTGGTGCAGACCCAGATGTTGTGACCTTTATCTTCGGCAATGCCGCATACGTTGTTGTTGCAGAGGCCTCTGCGTTCGGTAAAGATGTTCAGCTCATCGTTCTCGATGTTGAACACGTTGATACCCTCGCGTGTACCTATCCAAATCAGACCTCGTGAGTCTTCTATCAGCGCTGTGATATAGTTGTTAGTAAACTTCTGCATGCTGGTGGTATTGCCCGTCAGGTGCTTCACCTCATTATTAGAGGTGTTCATGATGGTCAGTCCTTCCGATGTACCTATCAGCATCCCGTTCTTACCGCTGAAGAGGGCGGTGACATTGTTCACTTTCAGCTTTCCGTTCTCCTTGGTGTGGTTCGAGAACGTCTCCATACGAACATTAAACATCTGGAGTCCGCCTTCGGTAGCTATCCAGAGATTGCCCGAACGGTCGGTACAGAGTGCGTTGATATGATCGTTGATAACGGTCTTTCGTAGACTGTCGTTGGTGGTAGAATAGATGATGGATTTACCGTCCTTGATACGGGTGAGACCATTCTGTTGCGAACCAACCCAAAGGCTGCCATCGTCAGTGAACGCCATTGCCGTCACTTTCTGGCTGGCCAGTTTGATACCTTCCATTCCCAGCACTCCGTGATCACTCGTTCCGTACCAGATAATTCCATTAGCATCTTGAGCCATTGCCGTGATATCGCCACTCATGTTGGCAGAGAACTTATAGATGTTCTCGCCCCAGAAAGCGACACCCGACTTGCCTGTTCCTACCCATAGCAGGTCGGTATCGTCTACGTAAAGACTCTGGATAGAGGGATTGACCTGCATGCGTCCTGGGCGGAGCGTGGTCAGTTCCACTGTCTCCATCAACTGTGTGTTGACGTTCAGTTTGATGAGTCCGTGGCGATTAGTACCTACCCAGATGTTTCCGTTGCGGTCGCCTGCCATCGCGTTGACGCCATTGTCAACACCAATACCCGTGAGGTCGAGCTGGTTACCGATGCTGGTGTTCCACAGCTTTGCTTTTTTGTTATAGGCGAAGAGCGTTCCTTGTCCATAGAGCCAGATGTTGTCCGTCTGGTCAGCAAAGACCCTTAGCGTATTGCTGTTGCGCAGTTTTGCCTGTGATATCTCATTGGTCTGCCAGATGATGCTTTGCTGGTGCATTACATCACAGCAAGCCAGCAATCCGTTCTCATAAACAATGATGGTGCCGTCCTTACACTCGCCAAAAGCACATATCTCGCCATTGGGAATACCGTAGGCACCTCTTGAACTGCCTGTGAACGAGAACTCGTACATCATCTGTTGCTGCATATTGTAACAGATGACGCCTCTTTCCGGTACGTATCCCCACAGGTTGTGATAGCGGTCAATGTAGGCAATCTTGGGGACTGCCGTGATACCCATATTGGCATAGACCTGACGCATGTCGCGCTCAAAGCTCTCGCTCTGCGGATGATAGACGCAGTATCCGGCAGGCGTCTGAATCCACAGGCTGCCGTCGATGGCTTCCTGGATATCGATGATATAGCTGTCGGGTAGGGAAGAGCCGTCTTGTGAGTCACACTGGAAATGGCGGAACGTATAGCCATCGTAACGGTAGAGTCCGGCAGGCGTTCCGTACCACATGAATCCTCGTGAGTCCTTCAGGATGGTGTTGATCTGACTGGATGTCAGTCCGTCGCGGGCATCGAGTGTCTTGAAATAGTGGATACCTTCAGCTGCTTGCATGCATGAAGCGAATGCGAGCAGCAGGCTCAGTAGCCAAGACCTGATATTTCGTTTCGTTTGATTACACATCTTTATATATAAATAGGTGGTGCAATGATCTGTTACTTTTAGAGGGATTCTTTTCATGATGGCTGTCAAATCATGCATGAATAGCTGTCGACGACGCCCAGCAGGTGGCGCTCGCTGTCGACTACGAGTACAGAATGAATCTTATACTTATGCATGATGCGCTGTATCTCTGAGATTTTTGTTTCGGGCGATACTGTCTTCGGACTGCTGGTCATGATGTCGCTGACAGTGCGGTCGAAGAACTTTGCCTGCCATTTCTCCATAGCTCGACGGATGTCGCCATCGGTAATCAAGCCAATGATGCAGCCGTCTTTCTCTGCGATACCCAGTCCCAACTTGCCTTTGCTGACCAGGATGATGGCTTCGCCCAGGTGCATCTCTGGTGGCAGTATGGGCAGGTCTTCGCTGCGCATCACGTCTTGAGCCGTAGTGAGCAGTCGTTTACCCAGTTCGCCTCCAGGATGGAAGTGGGCAAAGTCCTGCGGACGGAAATTGCGCTTCTCCATCAGGGCTACTGCCAGCGCATCGCCCATAGCCAGTGTTGCCGTAGTTGAACTGGTGGGAGCCAGATTCAGCGGACAGGCCTCTTTCTCCACATGAACGTTCAGGTGACAGGTGCTGTACTTTGCCAAGAGCGACTTCGGATTGCCCGACATTCCGATGATGGGAATCTGCATGTGGAGCACCATTGGGATGAAACGCAGCAGTTCGTCGGTAGTTCCTGAGTTCGAGATGGCCAGCACTACATCCTCGTGGGTCATCACGCCCAAGTCGCCATGATAGACGTCGAGCGGATTGATGAAGAACGAGGGAGTGCCTGTTGAGGCCAGCGTGGCTGCAATCTTTGCTCCGATATGTCCGCTCTTGCCTACGCCTGTTACGATCACCTTGCCCTTGCAGGCCAGGATTAGGTCGACTGCCTTGTCGAACTCTTCGTCTATCTTGGGGATGAGGTCAAGCAGCGCCTGAGCCTCGTCTTTGATACATTGTATGCCGTATTCTCTTGTAGTCATGCCAATAATTGTTTGATGAGTCCTTCCAGTTTGTCCAGCTCCAGCATGTTGGCTGCATCGCTGAGACCGCGATCTGGGTCGGGGTGTACCTCGAAGAAGTAGCCTGTAGCGCCAAAGGCTTTTGCAGCGAGTGCCATCTGCGGCACGAAGCGTCGATCGCCTCCCGTCTTGCCTCCCTTGGCATCAGGACGCTGAACGCTATGTGTGCAGTCCATGATGACGGTGGGCACGATTTCGAGCATGTCGGGAATGTTCCGGAAGTCAACAACCAAGTTGCCATAGCCCATCATATTGCCTCGCTCAGTAAGCCAGACCTCTTTGGCGCCAGCATCGCGAGCCTTCTCGACAGGGTACTTCATGTCGCGTCCAGCCAGGAACTGCGCTTTTTTGATGTTGACAGTCTTGCCCGTTCGAGCCGCAGCTACCAGCAGATCGGTCTGTCTGCAGAGGAAGGCGGGTATCTGAATCACATCGACTACCTCGCCTACGGGAGCAGCCTGACACGATTCGTGAATGTCTGTCAGCAGTTTCAACCCGTATTTCTCCTTGATGTCAGCTAGCATCTGCAGGCCTTTTTCCATACCAGGACCTCGGAAAGAGGTGATGCTGGTGCGGTTGGCCTTATCAAACGAAGCCTTGAATATGATGTCGGTGTCCAGTCGCTGATTGATTTCCACCAGTCGACAGGCTATCGTGTCGAGCAGTTCCATGGACTCAATGACGCAAGGTCCTGCTATCAACTTTGGTTTGCTCATACTATATATATAATAATGTATTTAGACGTGCAAAGGTAGGAAAATATTGCCAAATAAGCAAACATAAATCAATTTTTTACATGAAAAGTGAAAAAAATGCCCAAAAATTTTGGCAGTGTTAAAAGTTTTTTAATATCTTTGCACCGTGATTCGAAAACAACCACGCCGAAAGGCTGGTAGAAACATTAATTATTTAACTAATAAAAAGAAAGAAAAATGAAAAAGTTTTTGATGACAATCGCAGCTGCTTTCGCAGCAACCACAATGAGTGCACAAATCTACGTTGGTGGTGGTTTGAACCTGAGCTCAGAGTCTTACGACGGTAACTCAACTTCAAAAATTTCTATCACTCCTGAGGTAGGTTACGTTCTGGACGAGAATTCTGCTCTTGGTCTGGGTATCGGTTTCGGTATGTCAGGCAAGGACGATTCTAAGAAGACCGAATTCTCTGTTAATCCTTACTATCGTTACAATCTCGTGAAGACTGAGAAGGTTAACCTCTTCGTTGATGGTTCTTTCACTTTCAAGAATACTAAGGGTGACGGTTATACAAACAAGGATTATAAGGAGAACTCGTGGAGCATTGGCGTTCGTCCAGGTGTAGCAGTTGCTCTGAACGACAAGCTGAGCTTTGTTTCTACAATGGGTCTGCTGGGTTACAAGTCTTCTAAGCCCGACGGTGGCGAGGCTACTAACACCTTCGGTCTGATGGATTTCAGCACCCTCGGCCTGAAGTTCGGTCTCTACTACAACTTCTAAGTCGTAGACAAAAACTTAAATTCAAATAGGCCCACCTTTCGAGGTGGGCTTTTTTTGTAAGCGTTTCAGTCAAACGCTTGGAGCGTTTCAGTCAAATGCTATGAGCGTTCCTATGCTTTGCACCTAGCGTTCTTGGCTTTCGCTCCTAGCGTTCTTGGCTTTTACTTCAAGCGTTCTTGGCTTTCACTCCAAGCGTCCTTTGACTTCGCTTTGAGTGCTTCAGCGTATCGCTTTTCATAATTTTTATTTATTATTTTGGTAGCTTGCAGATTTTTTCATACCTTTGCACGTCAAAATAAAAATAAGTACTTATAAATTATATGGCAAAGAGATTCGCCGAGCATAACGGCTTGAACCTGACACAGGTGAACAATGAGATTCTGGAGAAGTGGCAGAAAGAAGACATCTTCCACCGTTCTATCGATGAGCGTGAGGGCTGTCCTCAGTTCGTGTTCTTCGAGGGTCCCCCCTCGGCTAACGGACATCCAGGCATTCACCACGTGCTGGCCCGTTCTATCAAAGACACCTTCAATCGCTATAAGACCATGCAGGGCTTCCAAGTGAAGCGTAAGGCTGGTTGGGATACCCACGGACTGCCTGTAGAGTTGGGCGTAGAGAAGGAACTGGGCATCACCAAGGCTGATATCGACAATAAGGAGAGCGAGAAGTATATCTCAACTGAGGACTACAACAAGAAGTGTCGCGAGAATGTGATGATGTTTACTGCCGAGTGGCGTGAACTCACTGAGCGTATGGGCTACTTCGTAGACCTGGATCATCCTTATATCACCTATGACAACAAGTATATTGAGACCCTCTGGTATCTGCTGAAGCAGTTCTATAACAAGGGGTTGCTCTATAAGGGCTATACCATTCAGCCGTACTCGCCTGCTGCAGGAACGGGTCTTTCCTCTCACGAGTTGAACCAGCCTGGCTGCTATCGCGATGTGAAGGATACCACGTGTACGGCGCTGTTTAAGGTTAAGGCCGGAAAATCCGGATTATCTGGAGTTTCCGGAGAGTGGGGCCCCCTCTACTTCATGGCCTGGACCACAACTCCCTGGACACTTGCTGCCAACTCGGCCCTCTGCGTAGGTCCGAAGATTGACTATGTGGCGCTGGAGACCTATAATCCCTATACGGCAGAGAAGATAACCGTCGTTCTGGCTGATGCCCGTGTGCCAGCTTATTTCGATACTGCTGCCGAGATTACCGATGGTGGTGAACTGCCTGAATTCAAGAAAGGCGAGAAATTCCTGCCTTATCGCGTGGTAGGCCGTTACAAGGGAACTGATCTCGTGGGTATTGAGTATGAGCAGTTGCTGCCAATGATCAAGCCTATGGGTGATGCTTTCCGCGTGATTCCTGGCGACTATGTGACTACTGAGGATGGTGCTGGTATTGTGCATATCGCTCCCAACTTCGGTGCCGACGATGCTTTCGTGGCAAAGAAGGCAGGCATCTGTCCGATTGTACTCATCGACAAGAAAGGTGCTGAGCGCCCTGTGGTTGACTTGCAGGGCAAGTACTTCGTCGTAGAAGATCTTGACGAGGCATTTGTCAAACAATATGTTGACGTGGAGAAATGGAGCCGCTATGCAGGTCGCTACGTGAAGAATGCCTACGACGAGAACCTCACTGATAAGGATGAGACTCTCGATATCTCTATCTGTATGGATCTGAAGGCCGACGGAAAGGCTTTCAAGATTGAGAAACACGTGCACAACTATCCTCACTGTTGGCGTACGGACAAGCCCGTGCTCTATTATCCCCTCGATTCTTGGTTCATTAAGAGTTCATCGATGAAGGAGCGTATGTCAGAGCTGAACAAGACCATCAACTGGCAACCGGAGTCAACTGGCTCAGGACGTTTCGGCAACTGGCTCGACAATCTGAACGACTGGAACCTCTCTCGTTCGCGTTTCTGGGGTACTCCGCTGCCCATCTGGCGCTCAGAAGATGGTGAAGAGAAGTGCATCGGAAGCCTCGAAGAACTCTACAACGAGATTGAGAAGGCTGTGGCTGCTGGGGTGATGAAGTCGAACCCATTCAAGGAGAGAGGCTTCGTGCCTGGCGACTACTCGCAGGAGAACTATGATAAGATTGACGTGCACCGTCCTTACGTTGACTACATCATGCTGGTCAGCGAGAGCGGTAAGCCCATGAAGCGTGAGTCAGACCTCGTAGACGTGTGGTTCGATTCTGGTTCAATGCCCTATGCACAAATACATTATCCGTTTGAGAATAAAGAACTGGTTGACAATAACTTAGCATTCCCTGCCGACTTTATCAATGAGGGCGTCGATCAGACCCGTGGATGGTTCTTTACACTCCACGCTATCGCTACGATGATCTTCGACTCAGTGGCCTTCAAGAACGTAATCTCAACCGGACTGGTACTCGATGCGAAAGGCAACAAGATGTCGAAACACGTGGGCAATGTAGTCAATCCGTTCGACATGATTGACAAGTTCGGTTCTGATGCCGTTCGTTTCTATATGATGACCAACTCAGAGCCCTGGGACAACCTGAAGTTTGATCCAGAGGGCGTGGCTGAGGTGAGCCGCAAGTTCTTTGGCACCTTATATAATACATACTCGCTCTTTGCAATGTATGCCAACGTAGACGATTTCAATCCTGCTACGCCTCAGGTGCCTGTCGAGAAGCGCCCAGAGTTCGACCGCTGGATTCTCTCTTGTCTGAACTCGCTCGTGAAAGGTGTTGAGACAGAACTGAACGGCTATGATCCAACCCGTGCCGGACGACTCATCGACAAGTTCGTCGACGAAGACCTCTCCAACTGGTATGTCCGTCTGAACAAGAAGCGCTTCTGGGGTAAAGAGATGGATGAGGATAAGCTGGCTGCCTATCAGACCCTCTATGAGTGCCTGATGACTGTCTCGAAGCTGTTGGCACCATTCGCTCCTTTCTTCGCTGACCGCATCTACTGCGACCTGGGTGGCGAGAAAGACTCTGTACACCTGGAGAAGTTCCCTGTGGCTGATATGAGTCTCGTGAATGCCGACCTGGAGAACCGCATGGAGATTGCCCAGCGCATCACTACCATTGTGCTGGCTTTGCGCCGTAAGGAAAGTCTGAAGGTGAAGCAGCCCCTGCAGACACTGATGATTCCTCCTGTTGATGCAGACCAAAAGGCTGCCATTGAGAGCGTGAAGCAAATCTTCCTGCAGGAAGTAAATGTGAAGGAAGTGAAGTTTGTAGAAGGTGCAGGCATCCTGGTGAAGAAAGTGAAGTGCAACTTCCGTACGATGGGTAAGAAGTTCGGTAAGCTCATGAAGGGCGTTGCCGCTCAGATGGATGCCCTTTCACAGGAGCAGATTGCCCAATTGGAAAAGGTGGGCTCTATCGTCATCAATGTGGAAGGTCAGGAGTTGACTGTCGAGGTTGCTGACGTAGACATCATCAGCGAGGATATTCCTGGCTGGCTGGTTGGTAACGAAGGCAATCTGACTGTAGCCCTTGATATCACTCTGACTGACGAACTGCGCAACGAGGGTATGGCCCGTGAGCTGGTGAACCGCATCCAGAACCTGCGTAAGAAAGGCGGACTAGAAATAACAGACCGTATCGTGGTGAGCATTCAGCCCAACGAGGCTGCTACAAAGGCTATCCAGAACTTTGGTGACTACGTAGGCAAGCAGGTGCTGGCTGACGAAATCCGTTTGGAAAACAATGATGGACAGGCTGTGGAGTTTGATGACTTCAGCCTGAATATCAAAGTAGTGAAAATATAAATACCAATTATTAACCAATACTGAAACATCTACAGTAAAAATTCTATCTTAACAATTATGGCCGAGAAAACACGTTACACTGACGAGGAACTCGAGGAGTTCCGCGAGATTATCAATGAGAAGCTGGCGCTGGCCAAGCGTGACTACGACCAGATGATGAAAGTCCTGACCAACGAGGACTCGAACGACGTAGACGATACATCACCCACCTACAAGGCATTGGAGGAGGGTAGTACTACGCAGTCGAAGGAAGATCTCATCCAGTTTGCTGCCCGTCAGCAGAAATTCATACAGGGACTCAAGGCTGCCCTTGTGCGTATTGAAAACAAGACTTACGGCATAGACCGCATCACAGGTAAGCTGATACCAAAAGAACGCTTGCGTGCTGTGCCTCATGCTACCCTTAGCGTGGAGTCGAAACAAATGGAGAAACAAAGGAAGTGATATCACAGCGCATCATGACCAAGGGAAGGCTGGCAGCAGTTCTTATTGCTGCCATCCTGATTATTGATCAAGTCATCAAGATATGGGTGAAGACCCACATGGCGCTCCACGAGAGTATCCATGTTACTGACTGGTTCTATATCGCATTCATTGAGAATAACGGTATGGCCTACGGTATGCAGATCGGTTCCAAACTGGTGCTGTCGCTGTTCCGCATAGCTGCCATCTGCGTGCTGGCCTACTATGTGTGGTTGCAAACCCGGAAGGAGACGGTACGAACAAGTTATGTCGTCTGTCTGTCGATGATCCTGGCAGGAGCCTTAGGCAACTTGATTGACTGTATGTTCTATGGCTTGGTCTTTGATGCTTCCAACAGCTATACGGTAGCAGGACTCGTGCCTTTTGGAGAGGGTTACTCATCATTCCTAATGGGAAAGGTGGTAGATATGTTCTACTTCCCCCTGATTGTGACTACCTATCCAAACTGGTTCCCTGTATATGGAGGCGAAGAATTCATCTTCTTCAGCCCTGTGTTTAATTTCGCCGATTCAGCCATCTCTGTAGGCGTAGTCTTGTTGATTCTCTTCTTCCGAAAGGAGATTAGTGAACTGTCGCTGAAGCGTGAATAGACTCCTGATTATAGTTGCAGTAGGGCTTTTGGGCTTGATGGCGGGCTGTAAGCCTACAACCCCCAGCGAAGTGATTCAGCCAGACGAGATGGAAGACCTGCTCGTCGACTACCATATTGCACGAGGAATGGCTCAGCTGGAGAGTAATTATGGTGAACAGACCTATAAACAGTTGCTCTACTGGCAGGCAGCTCTTCAGAAGCACGGCTATACACAGGAACAGTTCGACTCGTCGATGGTCTACTATTACACTCGTGCAGACCGGTTCGGACCTATCTATAATCATGTGCTGGCACGTCTGCAGGACAAAGCAGTATCCTTGGGGGCAAGCGAGGGCGAAATAGGTCGCTATTCTGATTTGACATCGTATGGCGATACAGCTAATATCTGGGTGGAGAATACAACTCACGTGATGGTTCCCGTACCTCCTCATCATCGTTTCGAGTTCAGCATAGAGGGTGATTCCATCTTTCGCGAAGGCGACTCGTTCCTGATGCAGTTTATGGCCGACTTCGTCTATCAGAGTGGAAAGAAGGACGGATTCCTTTATGTGGCAGTCGATTATCCTGATACGGTAGTGGTCAGACAGACGCACTTCTCGTATTCAGGACTTAGTCAGATAAACATTAAGCCAACCACTACACTTGGCTGTCCGAAACGTGTACACGGATTCTTCTACCTGGGAGGTGCTGATGATCCGTCAACAACCCTCCGCCTGCTGTTTGTCAATAATATACAATTGATAAGATTCCATTCCAAGAATGCAGAAAAAACAAAGAAGGAGAATACGGATAGCTTCCAATCAGCTGAAGTTGTCGACAGGAGAAGTGCTTCGGCAACAGGTCGTGGAGATACAGTCAGGAGTAGTAGTAAAGTACTACCCGCTTCAAGAGGAACTTCCCCAAACAGAATGGTGGAGCGGATTGATTCTCTTAAATCAAGAAAATGACGGCACGATGACCGCCTATTATAATGGAAAACGAATAGAATAACTAAATGAAACTAAAAACTATGATGAACCTTAAAGTACGATTGTCAGTAATGAACTTCCTGGAGTTTGCCGTGTGGGGAGCTTACCTCACTTGTATGGGCAACTATTTGGGAGTGGCCGGACTGGGCGAGCAGATTGCCTGGTTCTATGCTATTCAGGGAATTGTTTCGATATTCATGCCAACCCTGATGGGCATTGTGGCAGATAAATACATACAACCACAGCGAGCTTTGGGCCTTTGTCATTTGTTGGCTGGCGCTGCCATGTTGGTGTGCTGGTGGATGGGAATGCAGGCTGGCTTCGGACAGGAACTGGAGAATAAGTCGGCTTTCATTGCGATGTATTCACTGAGTGTGGCATTCTTCATGCCTACGATTGCCCTGTCGAATACGGTAGCATTTTCCATACTGAAGAAGAACGGCTATGATACGGTAAAGGATTTTCCGCCCATCCGTGTGTTGGGAACGGTAGGCTTTATCGCCACTATGTGGTTTGTCAATTGCGCTTTCATCGATGATAGCGGTATGGGATTCACGTTAGGCGATAACGCCCATAAGTTCCAGTACACCTATATGCAATTCTTCGTTTCGGGACTGTTGAGTCTTGTACTCTTTGCCTACTGTCTCACATTGCCAGAATGCAGATTGGATAAGAAGGAAGGAAAGGTCTCGCTGGTAGAAAGCCTCGGCTTGAATGCTTTCAAGTTGTTCAAGCGTCGTCAGATGGCATTGTTCTTCATCTTCTCAGCTCTTCTTGGAATGTGTCTGCAGGTAACCAACGGATTTGCGGGTCCTTTCCTGACAAGTTTCAAAGGCATTCCTGAATATGCTGACACCTTTGCTGCTAATAACGCAACGCTGCTTACCTCTATCTCTCAGATAAGTGAAGCCTGTTGTATCCTGCTGATACCGTTCTTCCTGAAACGCTTCGGCATCAAGGTTGTTATGCTCATGTCACTCTTTGCCTGGGTGTTCCGATTTGGATTCTTCGGTATTGGCGATCCGGCTATGCCTGGCGTTATCTTCTTTATCCTGTCATGTATAGTTTATGGTGTGGCATTCGATTTCTTTAACGTCTCTGGTGGCATCTTTGTCGATCAGGAATGTGATCCTTCTATCAAAGCGTCGGCTCAAGGACTGTTCATGATGATGACCAATGGTCTGGGAGCAACTGTCGGTACGCTGGTAGCAGGTGAAGTGGTGAATAGCTACTGTTCATGGCAAGGAGGCTATCTACAGGGAGAATGGCAGACCTGCTGGTTTATCTTTGCTGCTTTTGCCCTCATCGTCGGCATTGCCTTCGCTTTGGTATTCAATCCTGAGAAAAAGAAATAATGGAGTAGGGTAATCCCTGCTTAACAAAATAGTTTACTGATGAAACGTTTACAACTTCGTTTTGAGAGTATCCAAGAGGTTGTCGGAAGCGATCGCCTTGCGGTTATCATGCTCACTGACGAGCCACGTAAACGGGCTATATCTATCATCTGCGATGAAGTGATGACCCATCAGATCCTGATGAGGCTTCAGGCACGAGAAACCTGTAAGAATATGTTGCCTGAGACGTTGGTCTCAATCTTGCCAGGAGAGTATGAGATGATGATATATGGCGTTCACGACGGACAGTATCAGGTAGTACTGGCTGATAAAGATTTTGACCATAGTAAGCTTATTCGAATCAGTGATGCAGTCTTGTTGAACATCATTTCAGGCTATCCTATTTATATAGAAGAGTCATTGATGAATCAGCAGAGCATAGCCTTCGATGAACATGCACGCGGGGTAGCCATTCCTATTAATACGATGGATACGAAACGATTGAATGTTGCATTGAAACAGGCAATCAGTAGTGAGAACTATGAGCTGGCCTCTCAACTTCGTGACGAGATAAAACGTAGGGGGATTTCTGGAAAATGAAGGAAACACGCTATTTCTATGTACCCGATGCAGCAACTGTGAATGAGTTGCCTGCAGAAGAGGCTTCTCATGCCGTCCGTGTATTACGTATGCAGTCTGGTGATGAGATGATGCTTATGGATGGTAAGGGAGCATTCTATCGGGCAACTGTTACGTTGGCTTCTTCTCATCATTGTCTGTACGACATTGTTGAGACGCTACCGCAGCAACCCACATGGCGAGGACATCTTCATCTGGCTATTGCACCTACGAAGTTGATGGACCGTATGGAATGGATGGTGGAGAAAATGACAGAGGTGGGCTTTGATGAGATGTCGCTGTTGGATTGTCAGTTCTCTGAACGACGTGTGGTGAAACTACCGAGATTGGAGAAAATCGTAGTATCAGCAGTTAAGCAAAGCAGGAAGGCCTGGATGCCCGTGCTGAACGAGTTACAGTCGTTTAAACAGTTCATTAAGAATCATCCGGATGGACTTCGATATATTGCCCATTGCTATGATGAGGTGCATCGAGTCAACCTCTTTGATGAACTGCGTAGTCAGCAAGTTGGTCAGAGTGATCAGGATATTATCGTGATGATTGGTCCTGAAGGCGATTTCTCTATTGAGGAAGTACGAATGGCTGTTGAGGCAGGCTTCGTATCAGTTGATTTAGGTAAAATCAGGCTGCGTACGGAGACAGCGGGACTATCAGCTGTGATGATGATGCAGTTGGCACAACAATAATTATATGATAATGAAATATTTCTATATTCTGTTCTTTTCTCTTACGGTACTACCTGCTAATGCCCAGTCAAAGATAGCAGAGCTGTTCAAGGAGATGCCTGATGAAATTATGCCTACGCTGACAAAAAACAATCGTCTGGATATGATTGATTTCCTGGAAGCGAAGATGAAGGCACGTGTGACGAATGCTTTGGACGGGCAGAGCGAAATGACTTGTCTTACCAATGATAGTCTTTCTATTCGTTTGGATAATGCCTTACTGACAGAATTATTTTTGGTTGAAGCGAAAGAAGAGTACGATAGTTGCCGCCAGGTTATCTGTATGAAATCCTCATATTATCTGACAACCACCGGTGAGCGAGAGATTCAAGTTGCGTTTTATTCCCTTCGATGGCAGCCGCTGGATAACCCGAAGATTATGCGAGACATCCAGCCATCTTCAACAATCTTGCGTCAAGATGAGAGAATAGCGACTTTTAAAAACAGCTAGTACCTTATTAAGCATAAATCCAGGAACAAAATCGATTCAACCAGTCTATACTACAGCGGAACCAACGGAAACTGCTGACAGGCTTTCCGCCAAAGCTGAGGATGAAATCACGATAGCGGTTCTTGCGGAATGGCAATCCCACATCCATGAAATAAATATGTTCGCAAGGTCGCTCTTCAGCATCCTTGATGGTATTCCAGATGGTGATATCAGCAGGGTAGAGGTAGGCAAATGACTTGCGGCGGAAAGCTGAATACCAAAGGAAGGCTTGTTTCTGACTATATACTACTGCCGCACAGCCAATGACGATATTCTGATATCGAGTGATAAACAGTTTTCCATTGGGGGAGTTTAGTAATCCTTTGAAGAAGTGGTCATCAGGAATATAGTGACGAGGTTTCAGCCAGTTGTGATGGCGTAGCAGTTTCATGAATAGGAGGAAGTCATCATCGTTTTTCACACTTTCGCAGCTAACGCCTTTGTTCTTCGAACTGTTCAGTCGGCGCTGTTTCTTGATGCTGATACGTTCTTCAGGCCTTCTGGAGTGCAGACTGTTATGAATGCTCATCCACTTAACGGGAAAGAATCCGTTCTGGCGGAAGGAACGATAGGCAAACATCTTCTGCGAGAGGTTACTAACTTCGATGAATAACACGTGGCGCCCCATCTTTTCCTGAATGGCTTTCAACATGATTTCAAAATGCGCAGCCCTTTCTTCGTTTTCCTGTTCCGAAGGCTTTTCATCGTGTCCGTAAAGCAACCATTCTTCTCCGTTGCTTTTACGGTAGGCTCCTTCACCCATGATGCGACATTGCATATAGAAATAAGGTGGAAGCAGTGAGGCACGATAGCGTACGAGTGCCAGCATCTGAGCTATCACGATTCCCTCATTCGTCTCCAATGTTACCATGTATGGACGGTGGCGAGGTGTCTGACGGCTCAGTTCAAACAATTCCCTACTATGGAAGAAGTTTCCAGTCAGAAGTCCTTCGGGTAGATTGTCGTTACTGGTGTAGATATGTGGTTGTAGTTCACTCATCGGTGGCAAAAATACGAAAAAATAAAAAAATAAGAAAATAAAACAATAAAAAACATCAGAATTGAATAGAAATAAGTAACTTTGCGTATTAAATTCATACGATTATGACTACATTTAAAGATTTAGCGCAAATGCGCCGTTCTCACCGCAAGTTTACTGAACAGGAAATTGATGCCGAAGATGTGAAACTCATTCTTCGTGCTGCCCTGATGTCACCCACTTCAAAAGGTCAGCGTGGCTGGCAGTTTGTTGTCGTTGATGACAAGATGGATATTGAGAAACTCTCTGATGCGAAAGACATGGGAGGACAGTTCTTAAAGGGTGCTCCGCTTTGTATAGTTGTTTTGGGCGATCCTCTTCAGAATGACTGTTGGATAGAAGATGGCAGTATAGCAGCTATCTCTATGCAGTATCAGGCTGAGGATCTTGGCTTGGGCTCCTGTTGGGTGCAGATGCGTGGACGCGGACTTAGTGACGGGACGAGTGCCGACACCGTCATTCGGGGTATCCTGGATATTCCTGAGAATCTGTCAGTCCTCTGCGTACTGGGTATCGGACATAAGGCTGACGAGCGCAAGCCTCAGAATGAGGATAAGCTGAAGTGGGAAAACGTTCATATCAATAAATATTAAGATGCGTATCGTCTTTATCGGTGCCGGTAGATTAGCAAGCAATCTGGCTCCTGCTTTGCATGAAGCAGGACATCAGATTGTACAAGTGTATAGTAGAACACAAGCAGCTGCTGAGTTACTGGCAGCCAAGGTGGACGCTCAGGCAGTAGATAGTCTGACACAGGTAGTGACAGATGCTGATGTCTTTGTGCTTTCGGTGACTGATACCGTTCTTCCCTCACTAATAGCAGTATTGGGCGAGGGTAGGGATAAAAGTGTCTTCCTTCATACGGCAGGTTCGGTTCCGATGGATGTTTTCTCAGCCCATTCTTGTCACTATGGCGTTCTCTATCCGATGCAGACTTTCTCGAAGGAACGAAGGGTAGACCTGCGGAATGTTCCATTCTTTATTGAAGGGAACGATGATCAGTCGCTTCAGGTGGCTCAGCAGTTGGCGGGATCAGTTAGTAAGAATTGCCGTGAACTGTCATCCGATGCTCGCCGACATCTCCATCTGGCAGCAGTCTTTGCCTGCAATTTCGCTAACCACTGCTACCAGCTCTCTGCTGAGGTTTTGGCTCAATATGGTATCCCGTTTGACGTGATGCTTCCCCTCATTGATGAGACTGCGGCTAAGGTTCATGAGTTGTCACCCGTACAGGCACAGACGGGCCCTGCCGTGCGTTACGATGAAGGTGTGATGAATGCCCAACTTCAGTTGTTGGCTTCCCAACCTCTGCTGGCTCAGGTCTATCAGCTGATGAGCCAGAGTATTCACCATTCTCAACAAGAATTCCATCATCATGATTAATTACAACTTAAACAAAATTCGTGCCATCATCTTCGATGTTGATGGCGTACTCAGTGCGGAGACGATAACACTTTCAGCTACAGGCGAACCCTTACGGACAGTGAATATCAAGGATGGTTATGCTATTCAGTTAGCAGTTAAGATGGGCTTGCGGATTGCTATTCTTACTGGAGGAAATACTGAAGCTGTCCGCTTGCGCTATGAGCGTTTGGGAGTGAATGACATCTTCATGGGTTGTGCTGTGAAGGTAAAAACCTATCACGAATTCATATCAAAGTATGGACTGACCGATGATGAGGTGATGTATATGGGCGATGATATTCCTGATATGGAAATCATGCAACTTGTAGGCTGTCCGGTGTGTCCGGCTGATGCTTGTCCTGAAATTCAGCAAATCAGTGTTTATGTCAGTGAACGGAGTGGCGGATACGGATGTGGACGCGATGTGATTGAGCAGACCCTTCGAGCTCAAGGCAAGTGGCTGGCCAACGAGAAAGCCTTTGGTTGGTAATCTTTCACCTCGCACAACGTATCTCGTATCCCTAAATACAATATCCCATGTTTGAGAATCTGAACAAATACCATATTATCTTGGCGAGCAATTCGCCCCGACGTCGTGAGTTGTTGTCGGGGCTTGGCATTGATTTCGAAGTGAAGGTTTTGCCCGACATTCAAGAGAACTATCCTGCTTCACTACCTGTGAAAGACATTGCACAGTATATTGCGAAAGAGAAAGCTGATGCCTATCGTTCTGAGTTGTCTACCTCTGATTTGGTGATAACTGCCGATACGGTAGTGATTGTCGATGATGAAGTGATGGGGAAACCTGCCGATGCGTCTGACGCTTTTCGCATGCTTCGTAAACTGAGTGGCAGGAAACACCAGGTGATAACAGGTGTCTGTCTGCTTACTACTACCAGTCAACGCCTGTTCTCTGTAGTTACTGATGTGGCGTTTAAGGAATTGTCTGACGATGAAATCCAGTATTACATCAGTCATTACCGTCCCTTTGACAAAGCCGGAGCCTATGGTATTCAGGAGTGGATTGGCTATATTGGAGTGACTGGTATTGAGGGTAGCTATTTCAATGTGATGGGATTTCCTGTTCAACGTGTCTATCGTGAATTAGCTACAATGTAGTTCTTCTTATGCTTTTTTAATAAAAAAACTATTGAAAATAATTGGAATAATCCACACATGTTCGTACCTTTGCAAACATAAAATAATAACGAGACAATATGAATCAAGAAACGGAGAAAACTGAAAAAACGGAGAAAAAAGCATTAATGCTCAAGACCCTCAATAAGAGTAATGTCTGGGACGTGCAGGAGAATGATATTTTCCGTATGTGGGAAGGCGCTGATAAGGATTCTGAGATTAGAGACAATCTGCGTCATTATACGGCAATTATTCGCAGCGCTTTCATGATTGAGGAAATCAAAGAAGAAACGCCTATCATTAAATCAAAGTACGAAAAGATGGGCTACAAAGTGGGACAGGTAAGAATTGATGAAGACAAAAAGATTACCTGGGCCATTAAGAAACGTCCAATCGTGAGAGTTACTGACCTAACCTACGAGAATATCCGTCATATTACTGCTGCTAAGCTCATTGAAGTGCTTGACCGTAATTTCGGAGGCGGTTGGGATTCGCTTTCTCAGAGTATCAAGGATATTATTGAGAGCGGCTTCGATATTTCTACAACAACTCTCCCACAGGATCGTCTTCACAAGAAGGGCGGTATGTATGAGAAGAAAGTAGCCGATGGCTTCGAGGTACTTGAGGTTCAGAAAGGAACTTGGGTGGAGGCTATCTTTGCGAAAGTGAAGCCTGAAGCTGAGAAGCCTCGCATGTTGCTCTCGTCTTCGATGGACAGCGATTCTGATGAAGAGGACGATGATGCAGACGTAATCATCGAGGATAACTATAACAAGCCAGACGAAGATGATGTCGAACTGGAGGAGCCCAATGACGATGAGATCACGGAGGATAACTATTCTACCATGATGGATTTGGGAGCAGAAGATCCTGATGAGGAAGCTGCCAACCTGTCTGATTATAGCGATGACTGATTGTCATCCAAGAATAAGACGACTGTTCGTTACATTTTGAAACAATCAATAAAGGCTCAAGCAGAAATGCATGAGCCTTTATTGATGCTAGGCGATATACTTTATGCGTTGTACTCTTGCCAGCTCTTAATCTTGATATCGCCTTCTGTCATTGCGGTGAAGGCTTCGATGAATGCCTTTGCCAAGCGTACGTTAGTCATCAGAGGAATGTTATGATCGATGGCACCGCGGCGGATGCGATAGCCGTTGGTCAGCTCTCGTTTAGTATGGTTCTTCGGAACATTGATAATCAGGTCGAACTGATGGGCAGAAATCATATCCATCACATTGTTCTCGCCCTCTTCGTCAGGCCAGCCAATAGGTGTTGCCTTGATACCGTTATCGTTGAAGAACTTTGCCGTTCCTTCAGTGGCAAAGACTTTGTAACCCTTTTTCACCAGTTGCTGTGCGGGTTCCAGCAGGCTGACCTTACCCTTGGCACCACCTGATGAGATGAGGATATTGCTGTTTTGCTTTGGCAGACGATAGCCTGTTGCGATGAGTGCGTTAAGGAGTGCCTCGTTCAGATCATCGCCTAGACAGCCCACCTCGCCAGTAGAGCTCATGTCCACACCCAGTACGGGGTCGGCATTTTGCAGGCGTGCAAACGAGAACTGGCTTGCTTTCACACCAATACGGTCGATGTCAAACTCAGAACTGTCAGGACGAGAGTAGGGGGCATCGAGCATAATTTTCGTAGCAGTCTCGATGAAATTACGCTTCAGAATCTTAGATACGAAGGGGAATGAACGTGAGGCGCGGAGGTTACATTCGATTACCTTCACCTCGCGGTTCTTAGCCAGGAACTGGATATTGAATGGACCGCTGATGTTCAGCTCGGCAGCAATCTTACGTGCTATCTTTTTGATCTGACGGATGGTAGAGAAATAGATGTGCTGAGCGGGGAATACCATTGTGGCATCTCCAGAGTGTACACCGGCATACTCTACGTGTTCAGAGATAGCATATTCTACCACCTCGCCTTTGTCAGCAACGGCATCAAACTCTATCTCCTTGGTATCAGTCATGAATTTCGAAACAACCACAGGGAATTCCTTCGATACCTCAGTAGCCATATTGAGGAAGCGGTGAAGCTCTTCTTCATCATAGCAGACGTTCATTGCAGCACCAGAGAGCACATACGAAGGACGCACGAGGACGGGATAGCCAACCTCTTTGACGAAGTCTTTGATATCATCAAACGAGGTCAATGCTCTCCATGCAGGCTGGTCGATACCCAGTTTGTCAAGCATTGCCGAGAACTTGTCGCGATTCTCCGCACGGTCAATGTTGACGGGACTCGTTCCCAGAACGGGCACGCCCTGACGATATAGTTTCATTGCCAGATTGTTTGGAATCTGTCCGCCCACGCTGACGATGACACCACGAGGTTGCTCCAGGTCCATTACATCGAGCACACGCTCTAATGATAGTTCATCGAAGTAGAGACGATCGCACATATCATAGTCAGTAGATACGGTCTCTGGGTTATAGTTAATCATGATTGACTTGTAGCCCAGTTTACGTGCAGTCTGAATAGCATTTACCGAACACCAGTCGAATTCTACTGACGAACCGATGCGGTAGGCACCAGAACCCAAAACGACTACTGACTTCTCATTATTATAATAGTTGATGTCGTGTACAGGTGTGTACTTCTCTCCCTCGGGATTGCCGAATGCCGGAGTGTGAGTGTAAGTGAAGTATAGGTAGTTGGTCAGCTCAGGATGTTCTGAAGCAACTGTCGGGATACGCTTGACTGATGGAATGATACCTTTCTGTTTGCGATAGCGGCGCACATCAAGATTTTCCTTCTCCATATTGCCACTCTTCGGCTTCAGTACGAAACGGGCAATCTGGAAGTCGCTGAATCCGCAACGTTTCACTTCGAGAAGCAATTCGTCTGGAAGTTCTTCCAAGCTGTTGTAGCTCTGCAGTTTGTGCTTCAGGTCAACAATGTTCTTCAGACGATTCAGGAACCAAACGTCAATCTTTGTCAGCTCCTCAATACGTTCAACGGTATAGCCCTCTTCCAATGCCTGTGCAATTGCAAAGATGCGCAGGTCGGTAGGATTCTGAAGGGCATCATCCAGGTTGTCAAACTTTGTATGGTCATTACCTACGAAGCCGTGCATACCCTGACCAATCATCCGCAGTCCCTTCTGGATCATTTCCTCAAACGAGCGACCGATAGACATAATTTCGCCTACTGATTTCATCGAAGAACCAATTTGACGGCTCACACCAGCGAACTTTGTCAGGTCCCAACGGGGAATCTTACAAATCATATAGTCGAGCGAAGGAGCAACGTAGGCTGATGAGGTTGTTCCCATCTCTCCAATCTGGTCGAGGGTGTATCCCAGTGCAATCTTTGCTGCGACGAAGGCGAGGGGATAGCCAGTTGCCTTAGAAGCCAGTGCAGACGAACGCGACAGACGGGCATTGATCTCGATGATGCGGTAGTCGTTGGTGACAGCGTTGAATGCGAACTGGATGTTACATTCGCCCACGATATTCAGATGACGCACACACTTGATGGTAATCTCCTGCAGCATCTTCACCTGTTCTTCTGTGAGTGAACAGGTCGGAGCCACTACGATTGACTCACCAGTATGGATGCCGAGGGGATCGAAGTTCTCCATGGAGGCTACTGTGAAACAGTGGTCGTTGGCATCGCGGATGCATTCGAATTCAATTTCCTTCCATCCCTTCAGCGACTCCTCGACAAGAATCTGTGGTGCAAAGGTGAAGGCGCTCTCCGCCAGCTCCTTGAAAGCTTTCTCGTCAGGACAGATACCTGAACCCAGTCCGCCCAGTGCATAGGCAGAACGAATCATGATGGGGAAGCCAATCTCATGGGCAGCTTTCAGCGCATCGTCCATATTCTCTACGGCATGGCTCACGGGAGTCTTCAGCTGTATTTCATTGAGTTTCTTAACAAACAAATCACGGTCTTCGGTATTCATGATTGCCTCCACGCTGGTACCCAGCACGTTGACACCATATTCTTTCAGTACGCCCGTCTGATACAGTTCAGTACCGCAGTTCAGCGCCGTCTGTCCACCAAAGGCGAGGAGAATACCGTCAGGACGTTCCTTTTTGATAATCTCGGTTACGAAGTGTGGGGTAACGGGTTGGAAGTACACTTTGTCTGCGATACCTTCCGATGTTTGGATGGTTGCAATGTTCGGGTTGATGAGCACACTCTTGATACCTTCTTGACGGAGTGCTTTCAGTGCCTGCGATCCTGAATAGTCAAATTCGCCAGCCTGCCCGATTTTGAGGGCTCCTGAGCCCAGCACTAATACCTTACTGAGTTTTGTCTTGGTCATAATTGTTAGCCTTGTTTGTCTGTTATAAAATATTGTGATTTTGTTTGCGGTGCAAAGGTAATCAAAAATCTTGTTGCGACCAAGAAATGGGTCGCTATTTTTTGTGTCTGAAGAGTAGTTCACCCAAGTTGGCAAAGTCTCGTTTTACGATGATGCCGATTCCTTGTGTGTTCAGTGACGATCGTGTGAAATAGCGGTCGTTTGTCTGATTATACACTTTCAGGGCAAGGTTGCCGTTGGGCTGTAGCAGGTAACGGATGTCGAAGTCTCCGATAAACGACGGACTCTCTTGCCGTGCATTGTCACGATATCCGAATTGTCCGTTGATAAGCAGTCGGTTGTTGAAAAGACTTCCGCTGACCAGTCCTTCATATTCTGCATTGTTCCATCCCTCGTTTCCGGTAGAGATGTTGGCACCGAAGTTCCAGTTGTCGTTCTTTACAACGTGTGAGATGACCTGATTGATTTGTGACGATAGTGTACCAGACAGGAATGACTGCATGGCCAGCTGCGTCTGGTCGTACTCCTGCTGGTTGACTTCTGAATTGTTCAGACCTTGTGTATAGAATCGTCCAACTCCCAGCAGGTATAGCACTTGTTGGTTCATTTCCTGCTCGCTGGTGATGATTGAGCGAATCATCTGTTTTTCCTCGCTGTTCACGGTGGGCATGTCCAGGTCGAACTCCACGCGTGGTGTTCCGGCCTGGCCTTGGATGTTCATCAGACAGTTCACTCGGATGGTGTTGTTGGCAAACGAGTTGCCGATGTTCAGGTCTGAGAGTGATACGCCGTTGACCGTGTGGATAGCTTGGAGCTGTAGGCTGGCATTCATAGGGTTGCCTCCAAAGACGATGGTTCCGCCTTCCTTGAACTGGAAATTCTTTTTGATGATGTTCTGGATAGTGATTCCATAGGTCCCATGGTCTACGCTATAGGTTCCGTACATCATGAAGGCACCTTTGTTATGGTAAGAAGCTCTGAGCACGCCCGATCCGTTGAGTGTGATATAGTCGCCCGTCTTCTGGTCCATGAGTAGTCTCAGTGTTGCCTGCGGTGTGGTGTTGACCAGGAAGTTTATATATATATCGGTAGGAATGGATGCTTGTGCATTCTCCTGGCTGATGGTATTCTTGTCGCTGATAGTCAGCGTGTCTGGTGCTTTCTCTCCCCAGGTGATGAAGTCCTGGTAGCTGACGGCATCAGCGGATGACGCGTTGTAGAAGAAAACGGTCTGTCGCAGTGGCGTGGCATCGCAGTTGATGACCACCTCTCCTGGTCGTCCGCGAAGTTCTACAGCTCCGGATGCATATACCTTTCCGCAGAACAGTTCATTGCCAAAGTCGGGGATATCGTATGCCAGGAATTTCTCTGTTTTTACGCTGAGGTCGAAGGTGAGACTCGACAGATGGTCGTGATGGATGCCTCCTGACAGCTCCGCTTTATTGCCGTCGCGGTCAAGGATGGGCACATTGTTGACGATGATGTCGTTGCGTATAAATTTCACCGAGTCGCGTTGCATGGTATAGGTAGTGCCCAGCGGAATGACTGTAGCGGTGGCATCTACGACGAGGTCGCCAAGCAGGTCCATTTCGCCCAATGGCCCCACCAGCTGCAGGCTGCCATAGGCATGCCCGGTCACATTGCTGAGGAAGCTCTGTGTGTAGTTTTGTACGAAGTCGACGTATGTCCCTTCACCCTTGATGTCCAGTTTGATGTCACTACGTATGGGTGATACATATCCTTTAATATAGGTGAGAGCATCAGCTCCGTCATTGGCAATGGCTTGTATGTCAATCTGATCTTGTTCGTTGTTCCAGGAGGCATGTGCTCCCAGTGTTCCCATTCTTCCGCCCTCGAAGGTGAACTGCTCAACAATCAGATCGGCTGCTGCTGAAGGTGTTCCGAACAGTTCTGTTGCGTAAGCTCGTCCGGTAGCCCTTCCGTTGAACTCCACGGAGTGGAAGTTAACCAAGTCGAGCACATATCCCACGTCAATGCCTTTCAGGTCGATATTCAGTGTGTCTGTAGGCTGGTCGGATGCGATGCCGCTGATAGTCAGGTGTTGTTTGTTGTGTTCAATAGAGAAATCCTCTACCGTCAGGTTCTTTTCTGAATAGAAGATGTCACAGGGTATGACGTTCCATTTTGCATCGCCCATCACCAGGTGTGAGGGCTGTATGTGTACATGCGCTTCTGGTGCACCGTTGTCATCGGAATAGAGCTGTGTGATGGCGTTCAGTTCACCCTTCAGCGCCTGTTCACCTCCTGTGTTGTCCCAAACGAAAGTAGTCTGCAGCTGGTTGTCGAAGGCATTGGCCTGCATACTCAGGTTCATGTCGGTTTGGTCGTCCATCACCTTCTTCAGGTCGATGTTACAGATGATAGAGTCTTGAGGCGTGTCCAGTTGGATGACGGCATCCTTATACTCTTCGCCGTTATAGCTGAAGGAGGGTAGCATTCCCACCACGTGGAAGTCTTGCGTCAGGTCGTTGATGTTGGCCTGCAGCTTCATCGGTCGGTTCAGCAGGAAGTCGATGCCCACGATGCGCTTGAGCCATTGTGTGCTGTTCATGCTGATGTTGATGGAGAAATTATTGGTAGCACTCTTATTTGTTGGAGGCAGTCCCGGCAGGGTAGGCAGTCGGGATGCCACATAGTTGATGAAACTCTGCGGTAGTGTCTCCCAGTCGAACTGTCCAGTCAGTTCTGCATCGCCCATGTCTCCTTTCATCTTCAGGAAGTGTCGTTCGTTCTCGGTGCCAGACGCCAGTTCTACGTGTTGAATATGGTACGACTCTGTCGAGTCACTCATGGAGAAATTGTCCAGTACCACTGTTCCTTCGGCGTTGTTCAGGTTGCTGGCCTGTAGGTCGGAGTGGAACTGTCCTGCAAAGACGGCAGCTCCCCATTTGTCGCTGAGGTTCAGCTCTTGTGGTGCTATCCTGTCAACGGTGCCGTCCAATTGCATCGTCATCTTCTTGCCTGTCTTATACCATTTACCGTCGATGAAGGCTTTGGCGTGTGTATCGTTGACCTCTATAGATCCATTTGCTTGAGCCAGCCAACTGTTGCCTTTGAAGAGATCGTCAGTTTTATACTTTGCATTGATGGCGATGTTATGGTAGTTGTAGCCCCTGAACTCCAGCTCTGCAATGTCACTTTGAATATTGACGGTCTGCGGATTGCCTTTGACGAAGGTGTTCATGTCGACGAGTCCCAGCTGTTTGTCAGGCAGTATCTGTCTGAGGTCAAGGTCGTTTGTGCGTACCCTTGCCGTAAACGTTCGGTCGCTGTTGTAATCAATCTCTGTTCGTACAAGTGACGAGGGTGTCTTGATGTCGTTTATGAACTTCATCCTGCCGTCGCTCGTTCCTTCTTGTTGTCCGGTAATCGTAATTCCGTTCAGGTTGTTGACGAATTCGGGGATACCTTTTATCTCTTTCTGTAGGATTCGGATGGCATCTGCTGATATTGAGAGGTGGTCGGTGAATAGTGCCCATTCCGGGTACTGCAGGTCTAATCTGTTCGCCCATCCGTGCATTTTCAGCGTGAGTGCATCGTCAGAGGCATTGATGGTGAGTACGGGCAGTTTCAGGCTAGTAGTAGTTCCCTCTGCCTGTATGTTCCATTCCATATTGTGGTCGTAGTTCTTCAGTGCTGGAATGATGCAGCCCAGGTCACTGATGGTTACGTCGCCCTGTATGTTCTTTACCCCGTATGACAGTGTTTCTTTGATCCGTTCCCGTTGATAGGTGGCGCCTACACTGTCAATATCGAGGGTAGAGTGGGGCAGTGCCAATGTGAAGTCGCTCAGCAGAGCATTGTGATTACCCATCATCAGTTTAAAGGCAAAGTTTCGGATGTCCAGTCCGCTTTTTTCTTTCAGTGCCAGTCGTTTCACGTTTACGTTCAGCGAGTCGTCGGTCAGCTCTTTTAAAATAATATGTGCACTGATATCACTGATTCTCAGGTGCTGCGGACAGAACTGTTCCTGTGCGGGCGCATCCAGCTGGTCGTAGCTGACGCTGGAGTGGCGGATGATGATAGAATTAATATGCAGGTCGAGCGGTGTGTGTGATGTGGTGTCGTTCGAGGCGAATGTGTCAATGATGAACTGGTAGTTGGCAGGTGTGTCGGCATCAGGCTTTATCAGCATGGCGCGGGCATTAAACATTTGGATAGATGATATGTCGATGCGTCCGCTCACCAGTGCCAGCAGACTGATTTTTGCCGACAGACGTCCTATGCGCAGCATTTCCTGCTGCTGTTGGTCTCGAATAAGAACATCATCGATAATCAGGCGGTTGAGAAATCCCAGCGATACGTTGCCCACATGTACCTCGGTGTTCAGTTCGTTGCCGAGCGCATCTGCTAACTGGTTGCCTATCTCCTTTTGCGTTGAAGGTATCTGAACCAGTGTGACGATGCTGACATACAGAACCACGAGGCTCCATATCAGGATGTTTAGAATATGCTTCAGTATCTTCAATCTGTAAATCCGAGTTGGCAAATGCTTGCGCCTACCTAAAAAGACAGGTGCAAATTTACTATAAAAACTTGTGATTGCTTTATTTTTAAGCAGATTTTTAGTGTTCTTCTATCAATTTTTATTAATTTTGCAGACGTTGAATCAACATTTTTGTACATTTATATGGCATTTATTCAAGATTTTCATTTGCGAAAAGGCTTGGACATCCGTCTGAAAGGTAAGGCCGAGGAGCAGAAAATCCAGTTGAAATCAAACGGTAAGTACGCATTGGTACCCGATGATTTCGAGGGAGTCACTCCGAAGGTAGTTGTCAGCGAGGGCGATCATGTCAAGGCCGGTGATGCTTTGTTTGTCAACAAGCAGTACCCGCAGGTTCGCTTTGCCTCGCCAGTCAGCGGAAAGGTGACGGCTATTGAGCGTGGCGAACGTCGTAAGGTGCTCTGCGTACGGGTGGAAGCCGATGCCCAGCAGGAGTATGTAGATTTCGGCAAGAAGGAAGTAGCCGCGATGGATGGCAAGGCAGTTATTGAGTCGCTACTTGAGGCGGGTATCTTCGGATATATCAATCAGTTGCCCTATGCTATCTCAACTAATCCTGAGACAATGCCGAGGGCAATTTTTGTCTCTGCCCTTCGTGACAAACCGCTGGCTTGCGACTTCGAGTATGAGGTGAAAGGTCAGGAGCAAGACTTCGTGACGGGTCTTATGGCTCTGTCAAAGATTGCCAAGACCTACGTAGGTGTTGGTAAAAACTCAACCCTCAAATCTCAGATCTCAAATCTGGAAAACGTCGAGGTCAATGTTTTCAACGGCCCCTGTCCTGCAGGTAATGTGGGTGTACAGGTCAACCATGTAGCTCCTGTCAACAAGGGCGAGGTGGTGTGGACCCTTGGCGATCCCACGGTGGTGCTGTTCATTGGTCGCTTGCTGAATACCGGCAAACTGAACCTCACCCGCACAATTGCCCTTTGTGGAAGCGAAGTGCTGAAGCCTGTCCATGCCGACATGCTGGTAGGTGAGGAGCTCTCTACTTTGCTGTCCAACAGTTATGATACAGCTCATCATGTACGTGTTATCAATGGTAATGTGCTGACGGGTCGACAGACTTCGAAGGACGGTTTCCTGGGAGCCCATTCTTCAGAGATTACGGTGATTCCCGAGGGCGACGATGCCGATGAGATGCTGGGATGGATCATGCCTCGCTTCAAACAGTTCTCCGTCAACCGCAGCTATTTCTCTTGGCTTTGCGGCAAGAAGGAGTTTGAGGCTGATGCCCGCATCAAGGGTGGCGAACGTCACATGATTATGAGTGGTGAGTACGACAAGGTGCTGCCGATGGATATCTATGCTGAATACCTCATCAAGGCTATCATCACGGGTGATATTGATCGTCAGGAACAGCTTGGTATCTATGAGGTTGCCCCTGAAGACTTCGCTTTGGCAGAGTTCGTGGATTCCTCGAAGCTTGAGCTACAACGCATTGTTCGTGAGGGACTTAACATCTTACGTAAAGAAAACGCATAACGATTATGAGCGCATTAAGAAATTATTTGAATAAGGTAAAGCCGAACTTTGAGGAAGGCGGCAAGCTGCATGCTTTCCGCTCGCTGTTCGATGGCTTCGAGACGTTCCTCTATGTGCCTAATGATACGGCTAAGACTGGCGTTCATATTCATGACGCTATCGACTCAAAGCGCATTATGAGTATGGTGGTTATCGCCCTGATGCCTGCCATGCTGTTCGGTATGTATAATGTGGGCTATCAGAACGCTCTTGCCGCAGGCACATTAGCCTCGACAAGCTTCTGTGAAATGTTTATCTTCGGTTTCCTGGCTGTACTGCCAAAGATTCTCGTCTCTTACATTGTAGGTCTGGGCATCGAGTTTGCCTGGGCACAGTGGAAAGGTGAGGAGATACAGGAGGGATTCCTCGTCAGTGGTATCCTCATTCCGTTGATTGTTCCTGTCAACTGTCCGCTATGGATTCTGGCCGTTGCCGTTGCCTTTGCCGTGATTATTGGTAAGGAGATTTTCGGTGGTACTGGCATGAACATCTTCAACCCCGCACTGCTCTGCCGTGCGTTCCTGTTCTTCGCCTATCCCACCAAGATGAGTGGCGATCAGGTATGGGTGGCCAACGAGAGCATCTTTGGATTTGGAAACACGCTCCCTGATGGTTTCACAATGGCTACGCCTCTCGGACAGGTAGGCGCAGGTACTGAAGTGACGGCTTCTCTTAACGACATGATCCTGGGCTTCATTCCCGGTTCTATCGGTGAGACATCTGTGATTGCAATCGCTCTGGGAGCCATCCTGCTGCTCTGGACGGGCATTGCTTCTTGGAAGACCATGCTGAGCGTCTTCGTAGGTGGCGGTCTGATGGCTTGCTGCTTCGAGAGTCTCGGAATGACAAGTATTACTTGGTATGAGCACCTCGTGCTGGGTGGCTTCTGCTTCGGTGCTGTGTTTATGGCTACCGACCCTGTCACTTCTTGCCGTACTGAATGTGGTAAGTGGATCTATGGCTTCATCATCGGTGCGATGGCAGTCATCATCCGTGTGATGAATCCTGGCTATCCCGAAGGCATGATGCTGGCTATCCTGCTCATGAATATGTTTGCTCCTACAATCGACCATTTCGTAGTGGAGCGTAATATCTCGAAACGCCAGAAGAGAATTAAGAATTAAGAGTTAAGAAAAATGGCTAAGTTAAATACTAATTCGAACTCGTACATTATTATATATAGTGCGATACTTGTGGTCATCGTGGCTTTCCTGTTGGCTTTCATCTTCAAGGCATTGAAGCCTATGCAGGATGCTAACGTTGCCCTCGATGTGAAGAAGCAGATTCTCTACTCGCTCAATATCCGCAACCTTGATGGTGCTGAGGCTGAGGCCAAGTATGCCGAGGTGGTGAAAGAAGAAGGCGAGAAGGACGGACAGAAGTTCTATATGTGCCTGATTGACGGTGAGGATGTCCTTGTCGTTTCTCTGAAAGGTATGGGACTGTGGGGCGGTATCAGTGGTTATATCTCTATTCATGGTGATGAGGCACCAACTGTTTATGGTGCTTATTTCAACCATGAGAGTGAGACGGCTGGTCTGGGTGCTGAGATTAAGGACTCACAGGCTTGGCAGGAGAAATTCATTGGCAAGCGTGTGTTTGTTGAAGGCACACAGGATGTGGCCCTTGCTGTTGTGAAGAGCGTTGATGATCCTGCTACGCAGGTTGACTGCGTGACGGGTGCCACGCTGACCTCTAACGGTGTGAACGATATGATTAAGGCTGGACTGAAGGATGCCGGCAAGACTGCCTGCGAACTCTTTCTGAAGATGCAGTGCACGAAGGATGCTCCTGCTGACACAACAGCCACTGTTGAACCTCAAGCAGAGTAATCATCATTATTAATGGCTAATTACTAAGTAAAGTTATGGCATTATTCAGTAAACAAAATCGCGAGGCGTTCACTAATCCGTTGAACCTCGACCACCCAATCCTCGGACAGGTATTGGGTATATGCTCGGCGCTGGCTGTTACTTCCCAGCTGAAGCCTGCTATTGTGATGGGCTTGGCTGTGACGGTCATCACCGCTTTCTCTAATGTGATCATCTCTATCCTGCGCAACACCATCCCCAACCGTATCCGTATCGTGGTGCAGCTGGTGGTAGTAGCAGCGCTGGTGACTATCGTAAGCCAGATCCTGAAGGCCTACGTCTATGATGTCAGCGTTCAGCTCTCTGTCTATGTAGGTCTGATCATCACCAACTGTATCCTCATGGGCCGTCTGGAAGCATTCGCCATGCAGAACAAGCCCTGGCCTTCATTCCTCGATGGTGTGGGCAACGGTCTTGGCTATGCTATGATCCTCGTTATCGTAGGTGCTGTTCGTGAGTTCCTGGGCCGCGGTTCGCTGCTGGGCTTCCAGATTATTCCCGATGCCTGCTACGACTGGGGCTATATCAACAACGGTATGATGACTATGCCAGCTATGGCCCTCATCCTCGTGGGTATCGTGAGTTGGGTACATCGTGCTTATTTTTATAAGGAGAAGTAATTATGGAACATATCATTAGTTTGTTTTTCCGGTCGATTTTCGTCGACAACATGATATTCGCCTTCTTCCTCGGCATGTGCTCTTATCTGGCTGTGTCGAAGACGGTGAAGACGTCATTGGGACTGGGACTGGCTGTGACCTTCGTGCTCACCGTGACCGTTCCCGTTAACTATCTCTTGCAGACCAAGGTGCTGGGCGACGGATGCCTCGTTGAGGGTGTCGACCTCAGCTACCTGTCGTTCATCCTCTTCATTGGTGTGATTGCCGGTATGGTGCAGCTCGTTGAGATGACGGTTGAGAAATACTCGCCCTCACTCTATGCCGCCCTCGGTATCTTCCTGCCCCTGATTGCCGTCAACTGCGCCATCATGGGTGCTTCGCTGTTCATGCAGCAGCGCATCCTCATGGATCCCACCAACACACAGGCCATCACCTCTGTTTGGGATGCAATGGTCTATGGCTTCGGTTCGGGTATTGGCTGGACGCTTGCTATCGTATCTCTTGGTGCTATCCGTGAGAAGATGCAGTATGGCGATGTGCCCAAGCCTCTTCAGGGACTCGGCATTACGTTTATTGTGGTAGGCCTCATGGCTATGGCTATGATGTGCTTCTCTGGACTGAACATATAGAAATTAAGAGTTAAGAATTAAGAATTAAGAAATATGGCTCAGTTTATAGCATATAGCATAGGAGTATTCTTAGTAGTAATTCTCCTGTTGGTGATCATCCTGCTGGTGGCAAAGAAATACCTGTCGCCCAGCGGAAACGTGAATATCGAAATCAACGGTCAGAACACCATCAATGTGCCCCAGGGCTCCAGCCTTATGGCTACGCTCAATGAGAACGGCATCTTCCTGCCTTCTGCCTGCGGTGGTAAAGCCTCTTGCGGACAGTGCAAGGTGCAGGTGCTTGAGGGTGGGGGTGAGATCCTCGACTCTGAGAAGCCCCACTTCTCGCGCAAGGAAATCAAGGCCGGTTGGCGTCTGGGTTGTCAGTGCAAGGTGAAGGGCGACCTGAAGATTCATGTCGACGAGTCTATCCTTGGCGTCAAGGAGTACGAGTGTACCGTTATCTCTAACAAGAACGTGGCAACATTCATCAAGGAGTTCAAGGTGCAGCTGCCAGCAGGTGCCCACATGGACTTCCTGCCAGGCTCTTACGCACAGATCAAGATCCCTGCATTCGACTGCATCGATTACGATAAGGACTTCGACAAGTCTCTCATTGGTGATGAGTATCTCTCAGCATGGGAGAAGTTCGGACTGTTCCCACTGAAGTGTAAGAACCCCGAACCCACCATCCGTGCCTACTCTATGGCCAACTATCCTGCCGAGGGTGATGTGTTCATGCTCACCGTTCGTATTGCTACGCCGCCGTTCAAGCCCGATCGCAGCGGCTTCATGGAGGTGAACCCCGGTATTGCTTCATCGTATATCTTCTCGTTGAAGCCCGGTGATAAGGTTATTATGAGCGGCCCTTACGGTGATTTCCATCCTCACTTCGATACGAAGAAGGAGATGATTTGGGTAGGTGGTGGTGCCGGTATGGCTCCGCTGCGTGCGCAGATCATGCACATGACCAAGACACTCCATACCACCGATCGCGAGATGCACTACTTCTATGGCGCTCGCGCACTGAACGAGGTGTTCTATCTCGACGACTTCCTCGGCTTGGAGAAGGAGTATCCCAACTTCCACTTCCACTTGGCACTCGACCGTCCCGATCCTGCTGCCGATGCCGCAGGCGTGAAGTACACCCCAGGCTTCGTCCATCAGGTGATGCTCAACACCTATCTGAAGGACCACGAGGCTCCTGAGGATATCGAGTACTACATGTGCGGTCCTGGTCCTATGTCGAAGGCCGTTGTCTCTATGCTCGACTCGCTCGGTGTGGAGCCCGAATCAATCATGTACGATAACTTCGGAGGATAATCTCCCTCCTAAACCAATAATCATCAGGCGAGGATTTTCCGTAAATTCTCGCCTGATTTCTTGTTTGATTCAAAAATATAGTTTATCTTTGCAAAAACAATAAAGATGAATGATGACATACCTCAATCAGTTCCACAAGGAGGCGACGGAGCGCAAGATGCGGAAAATAGCCGCATCGCAGCAATCGCCGATACCCTCGAAAGAATTTGCGCAGTACATGAAACGCAACCTGGAGATAGCCAAGCAGATGTAAGCCGTTTCGAGACTGAGCAGCGTGCTGCTGAACAAATGGGAAGACGACTGCAGAAGGTCGATTCACCAATAACACTTACGAGGTGTGGGACCTTGTTCCTCGTAATGTCCTTGTTGACTCCGACGGCGATCTTTATGTCGTGGATGCAGAAATAAAGATGAGTAAGTGATTCAATTCTTTTCTAATTTCATACCACCAGGCGAGGATTTCATACAAATTCTCGCCTGATTTCTTGTTTATTTCCAAATTATTGTTTATTTTTGCACCATTCCACGCTGTTAACGCGTTTCCGAACGTGTTGTACAGGTAGGATGACATACATATTAAAGGCGTTTGCTAAGCGCTTTGACTTTGACTGTGTAGAACTTCGCAACCTCTAACGAAATGTCAGAATCAAACGCAACGGCAGATGTCCCGTGGGATGATTATATATAATAAGGTATATATCATTCAGCGTGGGGCGTTTGCGTTGCTCGTTTCGACATTTCGGGCAATGCGAAGGCCTTACACAGTGGAGCGAGCGACAAGCATCGGCTCCACGTCTTTTTATGTGTGCCTTGAACTAACCTAAAACAATAACATCTGCTGAAGGTAGCTAAGCAGAACAAATTGTAATATTATGGCGGGACAAGGCCTAAAATACAATGTTGACATTGTGATGTGCATAGACTGCACAGGAAGTATGGGTGACCTACTTGACACAGTTAAAACAAATGCATTAAAGTTCTATCCAGATCTAAAAGCTAGATGCGATGCTAAGGGTAAAGAAATCTCAGAACTTCGTATTCGAGTTATTGGATTCCGTGATTTCTATGCAGATGGTGAAAGTGCCATTCAAGATTCCGGATTCTTCAACATTCCAGACCAAGAGGCTGAATTCAAGAGCTTTGTGAATAACCTTCACCCTGCAGGTGGTGGAGATGAACCGGAAAATGGGCTTGAGGCATTGGCTTTGGCAATCAACTCAGATTGGACAACAGGAGGTGATAGAAGAAGACACGTCGTTGTGGTTTGGTCTGATGCATCAACGCATCCTGTTGGATTAGAAAAGTGTAAAAATGAATTCTATCCACAAAACATGCCAAAAGATTTTGATGAGTTGACAAACTGGTGGGATGATGAGCAATCAGGAAAAATGCAAAAGTCAGCCAAAAGGCTGGTCATTTTTGCACCAGATGCTAATGCTTGGACAGAAATTGGTATTAATTGGAATAACACAATTCATCATCCGGCAATGGCGGGAGCAGGATTGGGAGATGTAGATTATGAAACAATTCTTTCAACGATTGTTAACTCTATTTGATATGGGTAAGCAAGAAGAAAAGTATGTTACAATAAAGTTTGTAATGGAGAAGAAGGAGGGGCATGGAGAGGATGCCCCGCCACTTCTCATGATAAAAGGAAAGTCTGGTGCCGTTTGTGTATTTGATGGAATGGGTGGGGCTGGAGCAGCTACATGTGATTCAGACTATGGAAGCGAACATACAAAAGCTTATGTCGCTTCAAGAATTGTAGCCTCTGCTGTCGAACTTTATCTTGCTAATCACCTGAGTACTGACGATATTACTATAGAAGACCTTAAAGCTGTAATATTGCGAAGATTGAAAGAAGAACAAATAAAATTCCCGCCTCAAACAAAATCAATGCTACGAACTAAACTCGTTCGTGAATACCCAACAACTATGGCACTCGTTACGATAATAGAAAGTATCGATGGTATTCGTATCGATAGTTATTGGGCTGGCGACTCTCATTGCTACTTGTGGACGAAAAAGGGAATCTACCAAATTAGCAAGGACGATTTGGAAGAAGATAATGACCCTATGGAAAATCTACGCAATGATGCTGCTATATCTAATTGTATTTGTGCTGACCGTGATTTTCAGATTAATCATATGCAGATTGAGCCTTTAAAAGAGCCTATTGCAATAATAAGTGCTACGGATGGCTGTTTTGGCTATTTCCCGACACCTATGCACTTTGAGGATATGCTAAAAAGATGTTTACGTCAATCTAAAGACGAGGATGATTGGAAGAATCGTGTTATGAAACGTATTCAAGAAGTGACAGGTGATGACGCTTCTTTATCTATAATTGGAGTAGGGGTCGGGTCTTTTGGAAAATTCAAGAATATTATGACTGCTCAATCGGTCTCTTGTGTTGGAAGAATTCGTGAGATGGAATCAAACATTTCCTGCCAAAAGGAAAAGTTGGCAAAGATGCAGATTGAATATGAAAAGTTTATAAAACGCGAATGGGATTCTTATAAACAGAAATATATGAAATACTTAAATGACGAAAGCGATGGCAATGCTTAAAGGTGAGGCAATTAATGGCTACACCATCTTAAAAGATTTTGTCGTAGCAGGCGGCATGAGCAAAGTGACTTTTGCCAAGAAAGGTGGAAAAGAATACTTTATCAAAGAGTTTCTCTCTCCCAAATATCCTTTGCCTGATAGTCCTGGCAGTGAAAAGGTAAAGGCTCAAAGGCGCAAAGCATGTGAAGCTTTTGAGAAACATCATAGAGAACTCAACAAGAGAATAGCCTCCAAGGTTTCATTGGGAGGTAATCTTGTTTTTGCAGTGGATTTTTTTCGTAGCGGTACTTGTTATTATAAGGTGACTGAAAAGATAGATACTGCATCACTTACCTGTGAAGAAATATCTTGTCTGCCTTTTGACAAGATTCTTCTGATTGCGAAATCTGTTTGTCATAGTATTCGCATTCTTCATGATCTCAATATTGTTCATGGAGATTTGAAACCAGACAATATCCTTATTAAAAAGACTTCCTTAGCATTCTCTGGTAAACTGATTGACTTTGATGATAGCTATTTCAGCGGCAACCCACCTACTGACCGCGAAAGCCTTGTTGGTACTCCTGAATACTATTCACCTGAGCAAGCAGCATACATCATGGATGAAGATGAAGAGATATCGGGAAGTACGCTTACGCTTAAGTCTGACATCTTTACTCTTGGCATCATACTGAGTGAGTACTTCACAGGCAAGAAACCAATATTACCTTCAGATTGTGGAAGTACTTGGTTGTGTGTCGAAAAGAGTAAGTCTTTGTCTTATGCTAAAAGCATTCCTTCTGGGATAAAGAACCTCCTCGATTGGATGTTGCGGAAAAATCCTAACGAGCGTCCTACAATTTATGAAGTTTTCGAAATTCTTAAAGGAATTAAGACCTCAGACTTTACCACAAGTGGTGGATCATGTATTAGAGACACTGTTGTTCCTTCTCCTTCTGAAAAAGTTGGTTTACGAAGTACTTTCAAAAAGGACAAAGCAAGTTCTACAGAAAAAGAAATATCTGTTGCGTCAGATTCGAAACCTACAAAAACGAATCTTCGCAGCAAGACTTGGGATGTTAGTTAACAAAGAATCAATATGTGTAAATTCAATTCAAATTTAAAGGGGAATGATTTAATCTTTTTGTATGATATCTTATATCAATACGAAAAGGAAAATAAGCACAAAGGGTATGATTACAACAAGATAGATAAGCAAATACGAGATACTATTACCATAAAGAATAGTACTAAAACAAAGAAGGTCGTGTTTGCTATGCCTGCCACCACTAATACGATTGTTATTAATGGTCGTAGTATATGTGTTCCTTTGCTTACTCACCTTAGGCATGCTCTAGCTCATGCTTGTATTGAAAAAGTAGGAAATGAATACATTATAAATCAGCATTGTAATCCCAAATGCAAAATATGTGGACGTGTTAATAATTCTACTTTTAAGAGATTTATTAATGCTATGATTGCAACAAGGACGTTCCACTAATGTTAAAATGCTATGAGTTGGATTTGTAGAAATTGCGAGACTGAGAACCCAGATTCATTGGATGTTTGTGAGGTGTGTGAAACACATGCCCCTAAAATAGTTGACTTCCAATATGATAAAGTTCTGTTTGGCAAACCTATAATGATAAGGTGGCAAACAGAACATTGCGAAAATATGTCAATCTATTATAAAGGTGAGACGATTGATGTTTCGGGCAAAGATTCGTATAGTATTGACAAACCAGACGAATCTAATATAAGTTTTATGCTCTCCAACTCAGAGATAACAACAAGAACTGTAAATTTTAAAATGGACTTTATAGAGCGTCCATCTATAAGTTTCTCTGCTGACAAATCAAAACTAAGAAGCGGGCGCAAGGAACAATCAACATTATCATGGAACATAGAAAATGCAAGAAAGGCTTACCTGATAATTGCAGACAACAGAACAGAGATACCTCTAATTGGTAATCAGACAGTCTACCCTGATGTTACAACAAACTATATAGTAGAGGCGCAGGCTTTGGATAACGAATCCTACTTTTCAGAAGAATTACAAATAGGAGTCTTTTATGAATGTGCTATAAGTTTCTCTGCTGACAAGGAATACGTATTCCCTTCCTTACCAGTCCTTTTAACATGGAACGTCACAAATGCTACTAAGGTTTGGCTTGGCTCAGAAGAGGTAGAACCATGTGGAAGCAAAACTGTAGAACCAACAAGTGATACTGTTTATATTCTGCAGGCCAAAGATCAGTTTGGCATGAAGAATGAACGGCTTACAGTTAAGACCTTTCCGATTAAGCAGGCAAATATTCTGTTGGCATCGCCACCCAATTTTACAATTAAGCAAACATTTACAATCAATAGACCCAAATACAATGTGGAAGTAAAGTTCCCAACAATCAATATAGATTGGATAACGGTGGAAGTTCCAAAGGTAAAATCTCTTACAGAAGCTGGGCTTTTTCAGAAACTTTCCCCACCATTACCAAAGACAAGTTTCAATTTAATGAGTTCAATAAAAAAGGTGTTTAATCATATAATAAGAAAATAGTGATGGAAGAAAAAAAGTCAATATACGATGGTAGTGAAATAGTAGTATGGGGTGGGCGAATCAATGAATTTTTATGGCTCTGTTCTGGTGTAAACAGGAAAATTCTTCGTCAATGTCCAACAGAATATGCTAAGTATGCTGGCATGGGAGGAACTATCTTCTTTACTGCATGTATGGCTGCATTGTCGGGCGGTTATGCCATTTCAACAGTATTTGATAATTCAATTGTTGCAGTCATCTTTGGCATCTTTTGGGGAATGCTTATTTTTAATCTTGATCGTCTAATTGTAAATACTATGTATTCTGATGGTAAAGTAACTATCAGTTGGCAGGAGTTAGTATCTGGACTTCCTCGAATAGTTATGGCGATATTTCTTGGTATAGTAATTTCAACCCCACTTGAACTTAAGATATTTGAAGATGCCATAGATATTCAAATAGAACAGGACAAAGATAGACTGCTAAACGAAAAGATTGGTGAAACCATTCATCGGAGAGACTCTACCTCGCAAAAACGAGATGAGATATTGAATGGTGTCGCTATGTTCGATACTCAAATTACGACTAGTAGCACAGAAACAAATAATCTCCTGTCGGATATTAATGATCTACAAACCAAACTAAATGCTGAAAATAATATGATTCGTAGTTATGATCAGAAAATAGTCCCCTTGCAACGCCAACTGAATTCTATGACCTCAGATAATTCACAATACCAATCTATATTAAGTAAATTAGGGAGTCTAAGGAGTAAACGCGCATCTGCTGTATCTCAAAGGAATGCTCTTGCTGCAGCTATTAGAGGTAAGCAGGGACAGGTGGCAGCTTCTGATGCAACTTTAAAGACATTGATGGGTAACAAACAGGCAGAAACACAAAAAGAAAGTGAAAGATTGCACCAAGAAATAGATTCTCTTAATCTAATTATTAATGAATCGAAAGTACGTCATAAGGATTGGACAGAAGAAGACATCAAGACCAAAGGCTCTTTCAGAGATAAGTTAGAAGTTCAATATAAAGGATTTCAAGCAAGGATGAAAGCTTTCTCAGAATTAAAGGAAGAAAGTCCGGCTACTAATATTTCTTCAATATTCATAATGCTTCTATTCATTATAGTAGAAACTGCACCAACATTTCTTAGAATGATGGTAGCTGATGGCTCCTACGAGAACTTGCTGGATGCAGAAAAACATAAGATAGAGGTTTTGGCCTGTAAAAAGAAATCTGATATTAACGATGTCATAAATACTGAAATACAGATTTCCACTGAGAAGAACCGCCAGAGGCTTGAAGAAGAAATCAAAGCAAATAAGGAATTGATGGAAAAAATTGCCAAGACCCAAGCGGAACTTCTACAAATAGCCTTGGACAAATGGCGAGAGGAAGAACTTGCCAAGATTCAAGAGAATCCATCGGCATATATTAAAACGAATAATTCATAAAAAAAAAGGTATGGCAATAAGTTCAAACACATTGTTCCATTTTACTAGGGAATTTAAATACCTCAAGCAATCATTAGAGGAAGGATTATGGCCTCGTTATTGCATAGAAAAGAAATGGAATGGTAAAGACTTGGCAATCCCAATGCTTTGTTTTTGCGATATACCACTCTCACAAGTAAAAGACCATATTGATGAAGAAAAAGGATATGGGTGTTATGGAATTGGGATATGTAAATCCTTTGCTAGAGACAATAATATTACTCCTGTGACATATTTGTCTAAAGGATCTATTATGAGAAATAAAATTGAATATTATATCTCTAACTATACCACCCCTTCTGATAACCTAAAGAGAATGGATTTTGAAGAATTGATGCTATACTATGTAAAGAAAGTTAATGGTTATAACAAAAATTCCGAACTTAAACGCAAATTTTATAACGAAAGAGAGTGGAGGTATGTTCCTCAAATTTCAAAAGATATTCACCTTGAAATCTTGACAGGTGACTATGATGAAAAAGAAAAAGTTGAGGATCTAAGCATAAGAACAAAGAATTGCAAATTAATTCTAAAGCCAGAAGACATTGCCTATATTATCGTAAAGGAAGAAACGGAGGTTAAGCATATGATTAAATATCTAAACAGACAATATGCTAATTATAAACTTTTAGAACAGCTATACTCTCGAATAATAACAGTTAAACAGATTAATGAGGATTTTTAATGGCAAACAAATCAACTCTTATCCCAGGCCTCAGCTTTTCGCTAAAGCGGGCACTTGGAATTACACAAATAAAGCAACAGATTGCGCGAAAAACGGGCATCCCAACCTCAAAGGCTGGTATGGAACGGAAAATCGGGAATACGATATTGAATGCATTGCTGGGTAAGAAATGAAATTCATTTCGTACAGCCAAACAGGTGTTTCGTACAAACAACGTTTCCTAATGACAGAATAATAAAAGAAACTGAGTATCTTTGTAAGAAAAAAAAATGTATGGAGGCAATAGGTTTTCTTTTTGCAGTTATCGTGTGTGGCTTAATTGTTTCACTTTCGAACTGGTGGGGTAAGAGAAAAGAAGAGAAAGAAAAACGGAAACATATCTCAATAAACCAGGATGTTGCTGCTCGACAGATTATGAGTGAAGCATTAGAAAGAAGTAAAGAAGATATGGAAGAAACAAAAGGAACACGTGACTTATTCCTGGATACCCTGACGAAGATGGGGTGTCAGTATGAGATTGACGAGGAGGACAATCAGATTCGTTTTATGTGGCAAGGAGGGCACTTCACAGCAGATGCCCAGAACGATTGTGCATTCGTGGTTGTTTGGTATTTGTATTGGGACGAATATGAACTATATGACATTGATTCTTTGTCGAGAGTGAAGCGAGTGATTAACGATGCCAATATCAATTATAATATCAACGTGATATATTCTGTCAACGAAGCAGGGAGTACTTTTCACGTGCATAGTAAGAAACATTTTCTGTTCATTAATCAAATACCGGATGTTGAAGGATACTTACAGTCAATTTTGGGACAATTCTTCCAAGTACGGCGTTTTGTGGATTCGGAACTTGTCAAGCTAAAAAGTGAAGAAGAAAACGTTTCGCAATGAGCAACAAGGTACTAATCATATCAAACGCCAACGAACTCGTCAGGGTAAAACCTGAACGAGTGGTTTACGTGGAGTCAGACGGCAACTACTCTACGATGGTGCTGCATGATAAGACGGAGCATGTGTTCACAATGAACCTGGCTCACTGCCAGCAGTTGTTGGAGGAACAGTTGGGACAGGAGGCAATGACGTTCATCCGACTGGGTAAGCAACTGATCATCAACAGGGGCTATATACATAAGATTAATGTGAATAAGCAACAGCTGGTGATGTCGAATATGAATGTGAATACGGCTTTTACACTACAAGCATCGAAAGAGGCACTGAAGCAACTGAAGACTTTAATTGAAGCAGAAAAGGAAAGGGAGGACAGACTATGATGAACGACGAACTACAAGTACTGGGTACTCCCCAAAATGAAAAGAAACGCTATAAGTGGATTGTTGGCGTTATCGTACTATTGATGATAGCTTTAGCAGGTGGATTCTACTGGGGATATACGCTTCAGCAACCGGAGAAGATAAAGACAGGGAAGAAGATAGGAGATCCGACCATCGTAGCGGAGTTGCAGCATGCAGTTGACTCTTTATTAACGGACGAGATGACGTTGATTGGTGCTCTGCATGGTCAGGCTATCGTGATGGAAGTGCAGACTGGTGAGATAAAGGCGATGGTGGGATTGGAGCGTAACTATGAAGGAAAGTATCAAGCTTGTAATAACTTCGCTTACCAGCAGGAACTTGGTTCATTGATAAAGACGGCATCGCTGCTGGCTGTCCTGGAGACGGGAAAGATGGAATTGAGTGATACTGTCTGCGTCGGAAACGGGATAATGTCAATTGGAGAAGACTTGGTGATGAAGGATCATAATTGGCATCGTGGCGGCTATGGGACCATTACGCTCGATAGGGCTTTAGAGGTTAGCTCAAATATTGGCATTGGTATTGCGGTAAATAAAGCATTTGGAGAGAATCAGCAGGAATACTTCAACTTGTTGGAAAAAATGTGTTTTGGTAAGCCTGATAGTATTAAGGGCGTTGAAGGGCTGAGGTTGTCAAGCTATAGTTCACCAAAAGATAAAGACTGGGCGGAATGGAAAATATGGTGGAGTGCTATTGGCTATGAGCGAAAGATAACTCCCATTCAGGTACTCACGTTCTATAATGCCATCGCAAATGGTGGAAAGATGGTGAAGCCCACATTAAAGACGGGCGAAGCAGAGATTGTCAATCCTCAGATAGCCAGCAAAAAGAATATTGACAGCATGCAGGTTGTGCTGGAACATGTGGTGAGTCAGGGATTAGGCAGAAAGGCTGGTTCGACGTATGTTCAGGTTGCCGGTAAGACAGGAACGTCGCAAGTGAATGAATATGAGTTTGGTGAGGATATCTATTTAAACGAGTACCAAGTTGCGTTCTGTGGATACTTTCCTGCTTTTGAACCTAAGTACAGTATCATTGTCAGCATGAACAAACTGGGGCTTCCGGCCAGTGGCGGAGGAATGGCTGGTGAGGTGTTCCATCAGATTGTGGAGTGGATGATGGCGCATGAGATGTAGGGCGATAACAAGGATTATAGGTACAGATAATAGAAGAGGCGGAGATAAGTAATGGGCGCGGATGGAATCCGCGGAAAGGAACGGAACTAATAATTATTTCTAGAAGCAATGATTATGGCAATTCTATTAGGACTTATCGCTTTATTCTTTCTGGGGAAGTTCATCCATAGACTTTGGAAAGACTATGTGCCATTTCGTGGAATCGGAATTTGTCAAACTGAAGAATATTGAAGAAACGAAATAAAAACGAAAATGTAAATAGTAATTGAAAAGTATACCACCATAATAATCGAAAAGGGTACCACTTCGATCAGAGTTTACGTTATTTAGTAAGTATCTCATATGAGTGCTGCTAATCGTACGGAGAGTTTTTAAAATGATCGAGATGGACAAAAAAGAACAGATGAAGTCTGCGAATAAGCGAGAGCAGAGACCATGCTGAAGATGTCAGGGACAGATCCTGTCAGAATTTAGGAACAGGTCACTGCCACTTGCCCCACTTTGAATCCCTCCTAACCAACTGGAGTTACTGAGCCAAACGCTCAGCAACTCCAGCTTCATTTTTCCCGCTAAAGATTTGTATAATATAAAGAAATGATTTACCTTTGCAAATAATATTCAATTACGGCATAGATTATGCCAATAGATCAGACAGAACGCTATATCAACCCTTATACCGACTTTGGCTTCAAGAAGCTGTTCGGTACGGAGATGAACAAGGACCTGCTCATCAGTTTTCTCAATGCTCTGTTTAATGGCTCTAAGCAGGAGATTGTGGATATTCAATATCTGAACGACGAGCACTTAGGCGATGGCTATGGTGACCGACGCGCCGTGTTTGATGTTTACTGCATGACTACTGACGGTAGCCGATTCATCGTAGAGATGCAGAAAGCCGAACAAGCATATTTCAAAGACCGTAGAATTCTCTAAGTTATAGCCACTGATATTTACCCAAAAAGTATGACAGGGAACCTGTCTCGTATTGTGGCGGCTTGGATGTTCAGTCGGAGACAACTATCGAAGAGCAAATAATCAATCGTGAACAGCGAGAAAAGTTGCTTCGCCAGATAGAAATGCTGGAGAAGCAATGTCGCTCAGAAAAGCAGACTCGAAAAAAGTACGAGTTGCATCAAAAGATTATAGAAATCAAGAAACAGTTGGAGTAATGTACAACGAGTCACTTATCATCATAATGTCCCCAGGCCGAGAGCACAAGCACTTTGACGACTTGATCTTGAATCTCATAGACCAAACGATGCTTGTCGCTAATTTTGCGTCGCCATTGTCCAGCGCGATCTCCAGAAAGCTGTTTGGGCTTTCCTGTGCCTGTACGAGGGTGCTCCATCAACTCATTAAGCAACTTAACAGCCTTGTCAAAACATTTGGGCTCGTTGGCTTTCAGTTTTGCAAGTCCTTCTTCTGCTTTTGGAGAATATTCAATAATATACATGGTTACAAGGAGTTAAGCCAAGCATTCATTTCGTCAGGATTCGAGAAACTGCGTCCCTTTCCATCTTCAATATCTTGTTTGGCTTCGTCTACCATACGGAAGAATTCTTCTTTGGTGAAGAGTGTGGGATCAGCCTCTTTCTCAGCGACCAGTTTACGCAAATACTTGGCAACACGCTTCAACATGCCCTCGTCCTCAGCGATAGCGCCCAAATTGCGGAGTATTTCTGCATTTAATTGTATAGCTGTCATAACTACTATTGTATTAATTCTGCTGCAAAAATAAGTATAAAAACTGAAATAACAAAATAATAATGGAAAAACTGAATATGCAAACCACGAATATCGTGGATGAAAATATAAAGCGAATTGGGGAGCTGTTCCCTAACTGTCTGACTGAACGCCTCAATGACGAGGGTAAGCCAGAAGTGGCAATTGACTTTGACCAACTCCGACAGGAGCTGTCGAAGGACATAGTTGAAGGCCCAGAGGAACGCTATCAATTCACTTGGCCTGATAAGCGCAATGTCATACGTTTGGCTAATGTGTCAACTACGGACACACTACGTCCTTGTCGTGAGGAAAGTGTGGACTTCGACAAGACCAAGAACCTGTATATTGAAGGAGATAACTTGCAACTGTTGAAGTTGCTTCGTGAGAACTATCTTGGCAAGGTGAAGTTAATCTATATTGATCCGCCTTATAACACAGGAAACGACTTTGTGTATAACGATGATTTCTCACAGACAGTTGGAGAATATATTCACAATAGCGGACAGGAGGATGAAGAGGGTAATAGGCTTATTGCTAATGTTGAGAGTAATGGACGCTTTCATACTGATTGGCTTAATATGATCTACCCAAGACTGAAAGTGGCAAAGGATTTATTGAGTGAGGATGGAGTCATCTTTATCTCTATTGATCATCATGAACTTGTGAATTTGACGGGTATTTGCGATGAGATATTTGGTATGAACAATAGGGTTGGGATAATCTCGACCATTAACAACCTGAAAGGACGCTCAGATGATGCGTTCTTTGCTACCTGCAATGAATTTCTTTTAGTTTATGCAAGATCAAAACGAAGTCTTTCCATTAAAGGATTTTCATTAGACGATGAAGAACTGGATGATGACTATGACTTGCAAGACGAGATAGGCTATTATAAACTGATTGGATATAGAAAGACTGGCAACGCATGGAAACGAGAGGAACGTCCGTACATGTTTTATCCGGTATTGTTAAAGGACGGAGAGTTTAGTACTGTTTTACAAGAAGAACTTGATAAAATCTACGATGCAAGGACTCTGACCTTTGATGATGAATTTGTTGACAAACTTACTGAAACTTATACCTCTTTGGGATACAAGGTATACTGGCCCTTGTCTGAAAAGGGAGAAAAGGGACGCTGGCGTTGGGGTATAAGTACTTTCTATGAGCAGAAAGATATTAATCTAGGAGTCAATAATGCTGGTACGCTATGTACCAAAATGAGGGCGACATTGGAAGACGGCTCTATAAGAATGAAATCAGCAAAGACCTTATGGTATAAACCAGAATACGATACTGGCAGTTCTGCAAAGTTGTTGACATCCTTGTTTGGGAAAGCTGACTTGTTTCAGAACCCCAAATCGATTGTCTATATGAAAGACATCCTGACAATTGCGACAGAAAAAGACAGCTTGGTGTTGGATTTCTTTTCAGGTTCATGTACTACTGCTCATGCTGTAATGCAACTGAATGCGGAAGATAAGGGATGTAGGCGATTTATTATGGTGCAGTTTCCTGAAAAGACCTCTAGTAAGAGCGAGGCTTATAAAGCTGGATATAAGACCATCTGTGAAATCGGTAAGGAGCGTATCCGTCGTGCAGGAAAGAAAATAAAAGAAGAGTCACCATTGACAACGCAAGACCTTGATACAGGTTTCCGTGTATTGAAACTCGACTCTTCAAATATGCAGGATGTGTATTATACTCCTGCAGACTTTAATGAACGAGACTTGTTTGAGGACAATATCAAGCCAGATCGTACAGAAGAAGACTTGCTGTTCCAAGCGATGATAGAATTAGGCATAGAACTCTCTGCTAAAATTGAGAAAAAAGAGATCGCAGGCAAAACCGTTTGGAACGTCAGCGATGGCTACCTGTTAGCCTGTTTTGACGAAGACGTAAACGAGACAACCATTACAGAGATAGCCAAACAGCATCCCTATTACTTTGTAATGCGCGACAAGAGTCTCGCCAACGACAACGTGGCTGATAACTTTGAGCAGATATTCGAGCATTACAGCAAGGATACAATCCGCAGAATCATTTGAATTGAAAATTGACAATTGAGAATTGGAAATTAAGCAATGAAGTTTAAGTTTAAGATTCAACAATACCAGACAGAGGCAGTTGAGCAGACGGTGAACGTTTTTGCAGGACAGCCTTCGAAGACCAATGCACAATACCGTCGTGACCTTGGTAAAACAGCAGGGCGCATCGTGTATGATGAGGATTATGTGGGTTGGCGTAATGCTGATGTAGAATTGACAGACAAGCAGTTGCTGGATAACATCAAGCAGATGCAGATTGATGGCAACATTCCTCAAAGTAAACTGCTAGTAAAACAAGACGGGCTGGGTGCTTGCTCACTCGACATAGAGATGGAGACGGGTACAGGTAAGACCTACGTTTATATCAAGACGATGTTTGAATTGAACAAACGCTATGGTTGGTCGAAGTTCATCGTGGTGGTGCCAAGTATTGCTATTCGTGAGGGTGTAGCAAAGAGTTTCAAAATGTTGGAAGATCATTTCTATGAACACTATAACAAGAAAGCTCGTCCTTTTATATACAATAGCTCTGATTTGACAAAAATTGATTCGTTCAGTAGTGATGCCAGCATCAATGTGATGATTATCAATACGCAGGCTTTCAATACTTCTCTGAATGCGGATAAGAATGTAGAGGGACGTAAAGGCGATGCTGCTGCACGTATTATCTATTCGAAGCGTGATGATTTCCAGAGTCGCCGTCCTATTGATGTGATAGCAGCCAATCGTCCTATCATCATCATGGACGAGCCTCAGAAGATGGAGGGTGTTGCTACTCAGAAAGCGTTGAGGCATTTCAAACCGCTATTTGTGCTGAACTACTCGGCTACACATAAAACATCGCATAACTGTATCTATGCACTTGATGCCTACGATGCATACCAACATCGATTGGTAAAGAAGATACAGGTGAAAGGTATCACACTGCAGAACCTAGTGGGCGCTCAGGCTTACATCTACTTTGACAGCATAGTACTGTCTAAGAACAAAGCGCCAGAAGTAAAACTGGAGATTGAAGTGCAGGGCGCAAACAATGCTCGTCGCCAGACCATGAAGTTCTCGCAAGGTGATTCGCTTTATGATGCATCAAAGCTTCCTGCCTATAAGGAGTTTGTTATCACAGACATCAATGTTAACACTAATACGGTGTATTTCCGTAATGGTGACCGTTTGCGTAAAGGCGAGGTGATGGGTGATGTTAGCGAGAAAACTATCCAACAGGTACAGATACGAGAAACTGTAAAGAGTCACTTCGAGAAGGAACGTCAACTATTCCAACAAGGAATCAAGACGCTGTCACTATTCTTTATTGATGAAGTAGCCAACTATAAAGGTTATGATGAGCAAGGCGAAGTAGTGAAAGGTGACTTATGGAAAATGTTTGAGAAGGAGTATAATGACTATCTGAATGAGAACCTATCACTATTCGAGGATGATTACCAGAAGTACCTGAGGCGTTTCTCTGTGGATCAAATTCATAATGGTTATTTCTCTATTGATAAAAAGGGACATGCAGTAAATAGTGAGGTGAAGCGTGGAGAGTCGTTCTCAACGGATATTTCTGCTTATGATTTGATTCTGAAAGATAAAGAGCGGTTACTTTCGTTCGACGAGCCAACACGTTTCATTTTCTCTCACTCAGCTCTGCGAGAGGGTTGGGATAATCCTAACGTGTTCCAGATTTGCACGCTTCGACATGCTAATAGCGCTACAGCCAAACGTCAGGAAGTGGGGCGTGGACTTCGTATCTGTGTAGATCAGCAGGGAAACCGCATGGATGCTGAGCGATTGGGCGATGCTGTTCATGACATTAATAAACTCACCGTTATTGCCAACGAGAGCTATTCTACATTCGTGGATGATTTGCAGAAAGATACTCGTGAGGCTCTGCGTGAACGTCCTACTGTGGCAACTGTGGGTTACTTCGAGGGTAAGACATTTATGGTGGGTACAGAACGTTATACTATTAGTAATCAGGAGGCTGCAAGTATCGTGAGCTATCTATTCGATAACGACTATACTGACCAGAAGGGAAACATTCTACCATCTTATCATATTGATATGGAACAGGGCACATTGGCGCCCCTTAGTAAGAAATTACAACCCATCAGCGAGCAGGTGCATAAATTGATTCAGGGCATCTTCGATCCTTCAGCTCTTGCTGGTATGGTAGAGGATGGCAACGATAAAGCTGAGGTGGTAAATGATAAACTGAACAACAATGCGGCAAAGAACGAGTTCAAGCGTCTTTGGGCAGAAATCAATCATCGCTATGTCTATACCGTTCATTACGATAGTGAGGAACTGATTAAGAAGTCTATTAAAGCCATCGATGATGATCTGACTGTAAGACAGATGAAATATGTGGTGACTACTGGTGAACAGGGTGAGGACGATTTAGATTTTAGTGGCGAGCAAAGTACAAGTAGAAAGACTTTACGTGAGGTTTCAACGTCGAATGTGCCATACGACTTGGTAGGTGACATCGCTCGTGGGACAACATTAACACGAAAGACGGTGGTTCGCATATTAAAAGGCATCCTTCCAGCGCGTTTGTTGCTGTTTAAGAACAATCCGGAGGAATTTATTCGCAATGTGGTTAAGTTGATTAAGGAACAGAAAGCTACGATGATAGTAGAGCATATCAGTTATAATCAGACAGAGCAAACCTACGATACAGATATCTTCACTCAGGAGAAGAGTCGTCAGACGATTGATAAAGCCTATCCTGCAAAGAAGCACATCTTGGATTATGTGTTTACAGAAAGTAAGGGTGAACGCCAGTTCGCAGAGGATATGGATAAAGCAGAGGAAGTTTGTGTTTATGCAAAATTGCCTCGCACCTTCCAGATTCCTACACCTATAGGCAACTATGCGCCCGACTGGGCTATCGCTTTCAATGACCATGCAGGCGTGAAGCACATCTTCTTTATTGCAGAGACCAAGGGCAGTATGGATTCCATGCAACTGAAAGGCATCGAGCGAGCAAAGATTGATTGTGCCAAAAAACTCTTCAATAGTGTTTCAACGAGCAAAGTAAGATATCATGAAGTAAGCGGCTACAACGAAATGCTGGATGCCATCAATAATCTGGTGTAGAAGAATACTATTAGGTTCCAGTAGGGACGATAAAATCACGAAACAATCAAATAAAACTAAAATAACTTGCATTTATTTTCGAAACTTCATAAAGTAAGAAAAAACCTGCATATCCTGCACCGATGCCTGATTATCAGCAGGATATGCAGGTTTTTCTTGCACCAGAAGTTGCACCAAAATGGGGCAGAAGTGGTATTTCATTGTTTAAATTATACTGCAAAGATACAGAAAAACGATGATGTTTGCAAGAGGTGAAATGTATTGTAAATCAGTGAGATAGTGTTTGTAAACCGTCTCTGTAATAGAAACGAAGTGTACCTCGGATTAGGACAAAATGTCCGAGTATGGCGGACATCGTGTCCCAATATGACGGATTATTTTTGGGATTTTTGTTAAATGATTATAAAAGATAGGAATGGTGCAACTTCTACTTGTTTTAGGTGCTGGAAATGGTGCAGGAAAATCGGTGCTAAACAGTTGATAATGAGCGGTTAGTGTAGGAAATGCGGGAAATTAGCTATCGAAGTCATATACATAGGTATAGTGATCGAATTCCAGTTGGTTCTGATAACCATACTTCTGGAACAGCTTGATGATAGCTTCCTGCTGCTCGGGCGACAGCAATCGTTCGCCATTATTGTAGCGGTAGTAATTACTGTGGCCGCGAAGTTCATTGGTAACCTCTTTGCGCAGGGACACGACATCGCGATGCTTCACCTCGCTGAACATTTTCTCAAATCCCCATGCCATAAGTTGAGGCTCGTTGGCTACAAATAGTCGGCAGCCGTTTTCACCGCGCTTCATGGTGGGGTAGACGGCAGGACCAAAATCGCGCTTCTCCGACAATTGGCTGGCAATCAATTGGCGCAGACAGCGGTCCTTGACAGGACATTCCGTCAAGAAGCATATCTGCCAACTCATTGGCACATCGCGTACAATAATCTCTATTTCTTTCATTCCGAAGACAAAGGTAATAATAATTGCCCGAACTTCCAAACAAAGTAGCAAGAATCACATGTAACCTTCTATTTAAAAAAGCAGAAACCCTGGCGTTCCGAAAGGAAGCCAGGGTTCTGTTGTTTGTTTGGAATAAGTGTTTGTTTGTAAGTTTTAAGCTTCGGCTTCAGGTATTACTGAAACGACGCTCTTGTCACGCTTTCCTTTGTGGAAGTTGACTGTGCCATCAATGAGGGCATAGAGCGTATCGTCTTTACCAATACCAACACCGTTGCCGGGATTGTGATGAGTACCACGCTGACGAACGATGATGTTGCCTGCCTGTACCTTCTGTCCACCCCAGATTTTCACGCCGAGTCGCTGTGCTGCACTCTCGCGGCCGTTCTTAGAACTACCTACACCTTTTTTATGTGCCATTTCTTGTTCCTCCTACGATTAAGCGATTACCTGTTTAACTTCTACCTGAGTGAACTGCTCACGATGACCGTTGCGCTTACGAGAGTCCTTGCGGCGCTTCATCTTGAAGACGATGACCTTCTCACCCTTCACCAGCGGGTTCACTACTTCTACTACTACTTTTGCACCAGCTACGGTGGGTGCGCCAACCTTGACAGCGCCGTCGGCATCTACGAGCAGCACTTTGTCAAATTCAACAGTCTTGCCTGCCTCCACGTCCTTGATGTGGTGCACGAAGAGCTTCTTGCCCTCCTCAGCCTTGAACTGCTGACCCTGAATTTCTACAATTGCGTACATTGTTTGTTTTGTTTGTATTTTAGGGGTTTTTCCGTGAGGCGGTGCACGTTCGTACACACTTCACCCTGCCTCTGCGGACTCATTTCGGGGTGCAAAGGTACTCATTTTCCTGCAATCTCGCGGGTGTTCTTTTCTAATATTATCAAATGTTTAACTTGATTTAACGATTTTTCTCTCTCGTGGATTCTTTTTGTTGACTTGAAAGGCGTAATTTTGCAGCGTTTTATTGTTGACGCTTATGATTTTGAAACGTTATACGGCTGCTTTCGTCGCCCTGTTGATGACGGTTGGTGCTACCGCACAGACGCCGCAGGAGTGGCGCGACTCGCTGCGCACGCTGAACGAGCTTATCAAGCAGTACCCGTCGTCGTCGGACCTCCGCTTGCGTAAGGCGGCTGTCAATATCGAGCTGGGGCAGTGGGAGTATGCTGCCGAGGAGTACAGTAGGGTGCTGGAGAAGGATGCGAAGAACCTGGCTGCGCTCTATTACAGGGCTTACGTGAATAACCACCTGCGCCATTATGACTTGGCGAAGTATGACTATGAGCAGTTCCTCTCGGTGATGCCCAAGCATTTTGAGGCATCGGTAGGACTGGCAATGGTGAAAAAGCGGATGGGACGGAAGGCGGAAGCACTCGATGAAATGAATCATATTGTGCAACTCTTTCCTGATTCAACGTTGGCCTATGTGCTCCGTGCAGGCTTTGAGGCAGAGATTGGTCAGGTGGAACCCGCACTCTTCGACTGGGATGAGGCTATCCGTCGGGAACCTCGTAATGCCGATTTCGTTGCGTCGAAGTTAGAGGTGCTCATCAGCCAGAAGCGGTACGATGAGGCCCGCGACGAGATGAAACGAGCCTTCCGACGCGGCATCCCCCGTGCAGCACTCAAGGAGTGGATGGATAAGTGTCCATTGTGATTCTGAGTGTTTTTTTCGTTTCGGTGGTGATGCTGACGGGTTGGGTGGTGCGATGACCTACGAGCCAAATGATTTTTCCCGTTCCATCGGTGACTACCAGTTGTCTTCTTTTTTCAATGAGCGGAACTTTCTTGTCGGTGAGGAAATCGCTGACAAGACGGCTGCCCTTCATGCCGTAGGGCGTGAAGCGGTCGCCTTCAGCAATGCGGCGCACCGTAAGGGGGAACGGCACTTTTTCAGCATCGAGGGTAACCATGAAAGGCTCCCGACTAATCATAACCTCGTTGCTCACTGAGGCGCTGACCCTCAGTTGACGGCTGGTGTAAACGCCTGTTTCGGGTATTTTCATCGGTTCGAACGGCTCCTCAAGAGGGTAGACGAGTAGTTGGTTGCGGTCTATGCAGAGCTCATGAGTAGGCGACTGCCAAAGGCGGCCTGTTGGGGCATCCAGATGGTTGCAGATGTCGCGGACAACGGTAGCGGTGAAATCATATTTTCTTAACCATTCGTAAAGAATTACCAGTGGCGAGGGTGTCGTCTTCAGGGCGCTGATAACGATTGATTCGGGCTTTTCTGTAATGCCCGAGCGGGGCTCTGAAGGTGCCGTTGCGTTTGTCAGGCTGTTGAGTGTCTGTTGTGCATAAGCATCATAGACCTTCTCTGCTTCAACCATTAAGTCAATGGTGGATTGTAGGTTTTGGACTACTGAAGGGTTGATTGATTGGAGAAGAGGTATAACGCTGAGTCTTAGTTTATTACGGATAGCGTCGGTTTCTAGGTTTGTGCTGTCGGTAACGTAGGACTGCTGTTGTTGCTGCAGCCATTGTTCGATGTCTCTGCGTGACACGCAGAGCAATGGACGAACAATGCGGCAGCCTTGTTCTGACGGATGTTCATGGTTGCAGCAGCCTTGTTCTGACCATCGGAGGGGCTTCATGCCGGTGAGTCCGTGGATGCCTGTTCCGCGCAGTAGGTTCAGCAGTAGTGTTTCTACATTGTCATCGCGGTGATGGGCCACGCAGATGGTAGTAGCCTGGAGGTCGGCAGCCAGTTGGTCGAAGTAGTGGTAGCGCAACGTTCGTGCAGCCATCTCAATACTCATCTTGTGGAGCTCGGCAAAGGTTCGGGTGTCGAAGTGGGCACGATGAAGGGGGATGCCCTTTCTCTCGCAGAGGTCAACGACGAATTGTTCGTCGCGCTGACTCTCTTCGCCCCGCAGGTTGAAGTTGCAGTGGGCAGCCTCGATGCGATAGCCCAACTGCTGAAGCATCAACAGCAGCGCCACGCTGTCGGCACCACCGCTGACAGCCACCAGCACCAGCTCGTTCTTGTTCAACAGCTGGTTTTGGTCAATATAACTCTGGATTTTTTGAAGCATCATTCCACGTAGAGCACCAATCCTTTCAGGTACTCGCCTTCGGGGTGGTAGATGTTGATGGGGTGGTCGGCAGGCTGGTGCAGCTGGTGGAGGATGCGCACCTTTCGCTTGGCAAGGGCAGCGGCAGTGAACACTGCGTTGCGGAAGTTGTCCTTCGTGACCACCTGAGAACAGGAGAAAGTAAAGAGGATACCGCCTGCGGGAATGCGCTCGAAAGCCTTCTGGTTCAGTCGGGTATAGCCTTTCAGCGCATTATGCAGTGCTCCGCGATGCTTGGCAAAGGCGGGCGGGTCAAGGATGATGAGGTCGTAGCTCTCGCCGTCTCTCTCCAGGTATTTGAATGCATCTTCGCAGAATGCCTCATGTCGTTTGTCGTCGGGGAAGTTGAGTGCCACATTGTCGCGTGTCAGTTCGATGGCTTTGGCAGAGCTGTCGACGGAATGTACCAGTTTGGCACCGCCGCGCATAGCGTAAACCGAGAATCCACCGGTATAGCAGAACATGTTGAGCACGTTGCGACCATGTGCGAACTGCTCCAGCAGTGAACGGTTCTCGCGCTGGTCGACAAAGAATCCTGTCTTCTGTCCGCGGAGCCAGTCGACGCGGAACTTCAATCCGTTCTCAATACCGATATTGTCCTTGCTGCCGCCCAGCAGGAATCCGTTTTCAGGTTCCATGAAGGGTAGGGTGGTCTCACTCTTGTAGTAGACGCTCTCCAGCTGTTCTTGCATCACCGCTTTCAGTTGTTCGGCAATCACCTTGCGGGCCAGATGCATGCCAACGCTGTGGGCTTGCATCACCGCCGTCTTTCCGTAGACATCGATGATAAGCCCTGGCAGCATATCGCCCTCGCCGTGAACCAGTCGGAAAGTATCGTTTTCAGGTGGCCGATGGAGCCCCAGTGCCTGTCGCAGCTGGTAGGCAGAGGCAAGGCGCGAGAACCAGAAGGCCTCGTCGATGGACACATCCTTGAACGTCAGTACACGAACGGCGATAGAGCCCAGTTGGAAATGACCTACAGCCAAGAACTTCCCCTCGGCACTGACCACACGTACTGTATCGCCGTCACCAATACCTTCGTCGGCATGATGGATGGCGCCTGAGAATATCCAGGGATGGAAGCGCAGCATACTGTCTTCCTTGCCGCGCTTTAAGTATATCTGTTTCATTCTTCTATTGTTGGTTCTTCTTGAATAATCAACTCATAGTCTTTCGTCGCCTCCAGTCGCTTCAACTCTTTATATAGTTGCAGACATGCCCAGGCATCGGTAGCGGCATAGAGCTTCTGTTTTTCGTCGAGGATGTCGCGCTCCCAGTTGCTCAACTGCTGCCGCTTGCTGATTTTCTGGCCGAACATGTTGGCGTAGAGCTTCTGTAGGCTCATGTCCTCGATGCCAATCTCCTTGACGCAGTTCTGGAGGTCGATGAAATTACCCGTTTTAAAGCCTCCCAGCTTTCGCAGCCCATTCAGGTCATCATGCCACGACAGTCCGATCTTCGGTGTTGTCTGATCCTCCAGCAGTCGTTTGATGGCAGACGAGAGTCCTGTATGGTTCAGTCGGAATAGGAAGCAGATATCCTCGGCCGATACTTGCAGCAGGGATACCGTATATTGCCATCCGCGCCGGAAGGAGGGACGCGTCTCGGTATCTACGCCCAGCAGTGGCTGTGACAACAGGTAGTCGACGGCCCGTTCAGCTTCGGCATTCGAGAGGACTACCACGATGCGCCCTTCAAAGGCCGCTACGGGAAGGTTGGCAATGATTTTTTTGTCAATTTTGTTATATAGCGTTTTGGTCATTATCGGCTTTTGAATACGTTTTCTTTCGGTGAAAAGAATCCTTTTTGGCTTTTCGACTGCAAAATTACCTAAAAAATCCGAAAAACGAAGGCATTATGAAAAATATTTGTTACTTTTGCAACTGAATTATAAAAACAACGATAACAAAACCACTTCTAAATAGGTATTCCGTCATGGCAAAAAAGAAACTTAAGGCCTTGGATAAGGGTCCGTCGTTCGCCGAATCAATAGGTCTCGTCAATATATTCCACAACGAAAAACTGAATTTTTTCCTCGGCCTGATGCTCTTTGCACTGGCCTTCTATTTTGTGCTCTCGTTTATCTCGTTCTTTACTACAGGACAGGCAGACCAGAGTATGATTGAGAATATCCGTGAAGGTGAGTTGAGCAATGAGAACCGTCAGTTCAGCAACTACTGTGGTTCGCTGGGTGCCTATACTGCCTATTTCTTCGTGAAGCGCTGTTTCGGACTGGCTTCGTTCATGATACCGGGCTTTATCTTCATTGTCTCACTTTACCTGATGCGAGCCTATCGTGTCAACTTGTGGAAGTGGTTCTTCAGTATGGCCCTGCTCATGATTTGGTTGTCGGTGATGATGGCAAAGTTCCTGTTCCCATTCTTTGGCGACAGCCATTTCTGTCCGGGTGGAGATCACGGACTCGCCATCTGTCAGAGCGTTGAGGGCTATATTGGCTCGCCAGGTCTGGTGGCAATCCTGCTGCTGGTGGCACTGGCCTTCCTTATCTATATCAGCACGGAGACCGTCTACTTTATCCGCAGAATCATCAACCCCATGGGCTTCCTCAATAAGATTAAGTTCAAGGTTGTAGATACTTCTACTGAGACCATCGAGCCTGCAGACAGTTATGTGAACCAGATTCAGGAAGACCCAGATACTTTTGACGATCCAGTGACTGAGACGGTGGAGTTTGACCATGAGCCTGCAGAACCGATCATCTCTCCGTTGACTGAACAGGAAGATGAGGATGTTGCCGATGAAATTCCTGAGAAGAAGCCCAAAAAGGACAGCGACGAGGTAGAGATGGAAGTAGAGGTAGCCGAGGGCGATGCTTCTGCCGACCAGACAAAGCCTGTTGTGGCTGAGCAGTTGGGCGATATGGAACCCTACGACCCGAAGCGTGAACTGGAGAACTATCATTATCCTACGCTCGACCTGCTGAAGACTTACGAAAGTGACGGCAAGCCCTATATCGATATGGAAGAGCAGACTGCCAATAAGAACCGCATTGTTGAGGTGCTCCGCAACTTCGGCATCGAGATTAGCAGCATTAAGGCTACCGTAGGTCCTACCATCACACTTTACGAGATTACTCCCGCCCAGGGTGTTCGTATCTCGAAGATCCGTAACCTGGAAGACGATATTGCACTCTCGCTGAAAGCACTCGGCATCCGTATTATCGCCCCTATCCCCGGCAAGGGAACCATCGGTATTGAGGTTCCGAATGCAAAGGCCAATGTGGTGTCGATGGAATCGGTGCTGAACTCGAAGAAATTCCAGGAGACCACGATGGAACTGCCCTGCGCAATGGGTAAGACCATCACCAACGAAGTGTTTATGTTCGACCTTGCCAAGGCACCTCACTTGCTCGTAGCCGGTGCTACCGGTCAGGGTAAGTCAGTAGGTCTGAACGCCATTCTCACCTCTTTATTATATAAGAAGCATCCCGCTGAAATGAAGATTGTGCTCGTAGACCCGAAGATGGTTGAGTTCAGCGTCTATAAGAATATTGATAAACACTTCCTGGCTTCGCTGCCCGACGAGATGGAAACGCCTATCATCACCGATACGTCGAAGGTGGTGCGCACCCTGCAGAGCCTCTGTGTTGAGATGGATGCCCGCTACGAACTGCTGATGGCTGCCGGAGAGCGAAATATCAAGGACTATAACCGACAGTTTATTGCCCGCAAGCTGAATCCGGAGAAGGGACATAAGTATATGCCGTACATAGTGGTTGTCATCGATGAGTATGGTGACCTGATTATGACGGCAGGCAAGGAGATAGAGTTGCCTATTGCACGTATTGCCCAGAAAGCTCGTGCCGTAGGTATCCACATGATCATTGCTACACAGCGTCCTACGACGAACATTATCACAGGTACGATCAAGGCCAACTTCCCTGCACGTATCGCCTTCAAGGTGTCGCAGGGTATCGACTCGAAGACCATTCTCGACCGCATGGGAGCACAACAGCTCATTGGTCGCGGTGATATGCTCTATCTGCAGGGCAACGACCCCATCCGTGTGCAGTGTGCTTTCGTGGACACGCCAGAGGTGGTCGACATCAACAACTTCATCGCTTCACAGCAGGGTTATCTGACGCCCTTCGAGTTGCCTGAGCCCGTGATGGAGGGCGACGCTGACCTGGGCGGAGGCGCATCAGATGTAGACCTGACCCATCTGGATCCGATGTTTGAAGATGCAGCCCGACTCATCGTACAGAGCGGAAGCGGTTCTACCAGCTTGATACAGCGCAAGTTCTCTATCGGCTACAACCGAGCCGGTCGACTGATGGACCTCATGGAGAAGGCTGGCGTAGTGGGTGCTGCACATGGTTCAAAGCCGCGTGAAGTGCTCATCCAGGACGAGATGAGTCTGGAGCAGTTGCTCAGTACGTTGCGCAGATAATTCACCGCCTGAATAAACCATTGATAAGATTATTCATCAAATAGGAAACCCGGCTCCTGGTTGGGTAAATGTCAAACGTAAACAGATAAACGACTGAAGATGATGAAAAAGATGATGATAACCCTTGCTTTCATAGCAGGATGCACACTTTCTGTATTTGCACAAGACGCAAAGACGGTACTTGACAAATGTGCTGCGGCTGTCAGCGCCAAAGACGGTATCACAGCCTCGTTCTCGATGGAGAGTGCACAGTATGGCAATGCCAGTGGCACTATTGCCGTGAAGGGAAAGATGTTTCATGCCTCGACAGCAATGGCTACGATGTGGTTCGACGGTACAACACAGTGGACCTACCTGACCAACAATGAAGAGGTTAGTGTGACCACACCTACAGAGGCACAACAACAGGCACTGAATCCCTATACCTTTATTAATATGTATAAGAAGGGATATAATTGGACTATGACCTCAGATAATCATGCATATCAGGTTCATCTGACAGCAAAGGATGCAGGTCTCAAGATACAGGAGATGTTTATCACCATTGATAAGAAAGACTATACACCCAGCGTAGTAAAACTGCTTCAGAAGCAGCGTTGGACTACTTTCACCATCAGCAACCTGAAGCAGGCAAAACTCAGCGACAGCGAGTTCCGATTCAACTCGAAGGATTTCCCCAAGGCTGAGGTCATCGACCTGAGATGATCAGGATTGTTACGGTTACATTAGCAAACTATCTTAATCTCCATGAACAGTTTCGGGATCTTCAGACTACTCAAGCGTAACGACCGCCTGTCATTCTACCGTTCACCAGCCTTTGAACAGAGTATGGTGGCGAAGGTGATGATGTTCATTGGCGGATTATTCATGCTGATATACCTGATAGTCTTTGGCATCATGTTTTCAGTTATCGCCAACGAGTCGGGCTCGTTCAGTCTGCTGCTGGTTATCCTGCCGCTACTGCTGCTTATTGATTTCGGATTACGTTTCATGATACAGCAGACGCCGCTGATGCTGATGAAGCCGTACATGCTTCTCCCGATACCGCGTCGGGCGGTGATTGACACCTTCCTCATCACTTCCATCTTCAGTGGATGGAACTGGTTGTGGCTGGGACTCATGGTGCCTTACTTCATCATTACACTGGCTGGTGGCGCAGGGTTCCTGACTGCATTCTGCGTGTTGGCTATCAGCATGATACTCATCATGATACAGAGCCAGTGGTATCTGATGGTTCGCACACTCATATCCCGTTCGCTGCTTTGGTGGCTGTTGCCAGCTGTGGTCTATCCGCTGACACTCTCACCACTGCTCTTCAGTGAATACTGGAAACCGTTGGAAAATGTTACAGACTATATAGCTGACGAAGGCGGCTCGTGGTGGATGCTGCTGCTGTCAATGGTTGTGCTGGCAGTGCTCTACCAGGTGAATCGTCGGATGCAATATGCTTTCGTCTACGAAGAACTTTCCAAGGAAGAGAAGACTCCGAAAGCGATGAAGCACGTGTCGAACTTCAGCTACCTAAACCGTTTCGGACTGACGGGCGAGTATCTGAAACTCGAAATGAAGAGCATCTTCCGTAACACAGCAGTACGTTCACGCGTGCTGATGAGTCTCGTATTGGTTGTGGTATTATCACTGCTCATCACATTTACAGATATGTACGACGGTGTGCTGATGCTGAACTTCTGGTGTTATTACTGTTATTCCATCTACGGAATGACGGCACTGGTAAAGGTCATGGGGCCTGAAGGCAACTATATCGACCTGTTGATGGTGCATCGCGAGAATACTCTTCAACTGCTGAAAGCAAAGTATTATTTCCATTGTGCCATTCTGTTGGTGCCTTTCCTCATTATGTTGCCTGCCACCATCAGTGGTAAGTTCTCCTGGATGATGATGCTGGCCTACGCCCTTTTGTCCAGTGGACTTCTCTATTTCCTGCTCTTCATGCTCGCCATCTTCAATAAGCAGACACTCCCCCTGAATCAGAAGATTACGGGTAAGGGAAATATGGAAAACGGACTGCAACTGCTTCTGGAAATGGTAGCCATGTTTCTGCCCATCGTATTGGTGTCAGTATTACTGCTGATTACCGATGAGACACAAGCTTACGTCATCCTCGCTTTGATAGGACTTCTCTTTACCGTCACCCATTCTTTATGGCTAAAGCTGTTCTATCAGTTGATGATGAAGCGCAAGTATGAGAACCTGGAAGGCTTCCATTCTTCACGCTGACAGCAATCAGGTAATGCTTTCTGATTATCAAGCTGTTATCTTCCTTTTAAGTCGGTAGCAAAGACCAGAAGGATTCCTCCTGAATTGAAAACGTTTACGTGCTTTTCGTGAATGAAACTGTATCTCATTCACGGGAAAAGTATTACTTTTGCACAAAACAAACTAAAACTATTATATGAAGAATTCTTTTTATTTACTTATGATGATGCTGACGTTTGTGTTGATGCCCATGCAGGCACAGCCGAAGCAGCAGTTAATCATCAATGGCGAGACCGTTGATAAGGTCGTAGCCAAGATTACGTTCGAGGGCGACAACGTAGTGTTGCACTTCAGTGACCAGACAACACAGACTGCCGATATGTCGACAGTCACTTTGAGCTTCATCGGTGCTGCCGACATCCGTTCGCTTTCAACTTACCAGATGCGTAGTATCGTTGACGGAATGCTGACTCTTGAAGGACTTGCTCCAGGCACCGAAGTACAGATTCTGGATGCTGCCGGCAAGCAGCTGATTCGTACCCGTCAGCACAATGTTAATGTGGCTCAGCTTCGCCCCGGCATCTATGTGATGAAGGCTGGCAAACAGATTGTGAAATTCGTAAAGCGTTAAGACAAGATGAAAAAGATTATGTTGACGATGGTCGCACTGATGCTCAGCATCATGACCAATGCCCAGAAGACTTGGGATTTTACACAAATGTCTGACGCAGACTCAACAGCCCTTCGCGCTGCAGCTGCAGAATGGACCTATACTGAGTCGAGCAATCGTTTTGAGAATGTAAATGCAATCAGCGGAGCGCTGACAGCCAACGGTGCTGAACTGGCAATCAGCAAGGGACTCACTTTCGAGGCGCCTGAGAAAAAGATTCGCATCGATGTGAATAAGCGTATTCAGTTGGCTGGAAAGAAAGTGGCTCTGACAATCCCAGCCCTCAAGAAAGGACAGAAGGTGACAATTACATTTGCTTCTACAGGCAATACCGAGGTTACTCTTGACTCTCGTACCAACCTTACCGATGCTTCGGGCTTTGAAGCAGCAGATAAGAATACTACCCAGACGGGTGTAGGTACTGTCTTGGCTGATGGTGCTGTTACGTTCATGAGTACAGTTGGCTCTGTCAATGTGTTCTCCGTCAGCGTGGAAGGCGAAGGTGGTGGTGAGGAGCCGCAACCCAGTGAAAGTGATCACTCTGTCAGCAAGAATAGCAAGGTGAACCAGGCTATGCTCACACTTGCTACGGGTGCTGTAAAGTATTACAATGCTTCAGACGTAGCCAGTATCATATTGGATGGAAATACGGCAACCGTCAATACGCAGGCTCAGCAGCAGGATGTCTTCAGCGTGAGCAATATTGCTTTTGCCAAGAAACAGGAAGATGCTAACCCCGGTGAGATTATCAATGGTGACTTGAAGTTGACTGAGGCTAACGGTTGGCTGGAGTCACTCTACGTGAAATGGGACCTACTGGAGGGTGCTGATAACTATGCCGTTTATGTGAAAGGTGGCAAGTATGCCGACTACACCAAGATTGACCAGCAACTGGTTCGTAACTATGGTACTTATGGACGTGCTGACGTAGTAGGTCTGTTGCCTGCTGCTGACTATGCCGTGAAAGTTGTTCCAATGGTAGATAATCAGGAGGCTGCAGAGAAAGCCAGCATTGCCCAGAATATCAGTGTCAAGGCATACGACCGTTCAGGCTATGCTCACTTCAACTACAATAGTGGTGTGGGTGCCTATAATAACGACGGTACGCTTAAGCAAGGAGCAAAGGTCTTCTATGTAACAGCTAAGACAGCCAAGACCATCAAGACCAATGTTGTTACGGATACAAAGGGCGGAACTACAGAATGTGTTGGCTTGCAGGCAATCATTGCCGGCTATGAGAAGGGGACAGACACCACGCCTATCGTGTTCCGCTTCATCGGACTGGTAACGAAAGATGATCTTGATGCCGTGGGCAGCAAGGAAGAAGGTATTCAGGTGAAAGGTAAAAAAGCCGACTCGGAACTCAATATGACCTTTGAGGGTATTGGTGACGATGCAACTATCAAGGGCTTTGGCTTCCTGATCCGCAACTCAAAGAGCGTGGAGTTCCGCAATTTCGGTATTATGCGCTGTCTGGATGACGGACTATCACTCGATACCGACAACTCCAATATCTGGATTCATCACATGGACGTATTCTATGGTCCTAACGGAGGTGGTGATCACGCAAAGGGTGATGGCTCTATCGACGTGAAGTCTGATTCAAAGTATGTCACAGTAAGTTACTGTCACTATTGGGATACCGGCAAGACTAATATGTTCGGTATGAAGAGTGAGAGCGGTCCGAACTATATCAGCTATCATCATAACTGGTTTGACCATAGTGATTCGCGTCATCCACGTATTCGAACAATGACTGTTCATGTATGGAACAACTTCTATGACAATGTGGCAAAGTACGGAGTGGGAGCAACGACAGGTTCTAGCGTATTTGTTGAAAACAACTATTTCCTTAAGACCAAGAAACCTATACTGGCTTCTCTTCAGGGTACTGACGGACTGGGTGACGGAACGTTCTCAGGTGAGAATGGCGGTATGATTAAGGCCTACGGCAACTATTTCGACCGTACGGCGCCTCACTTCAGCTACTATACGCAGAAGAATCCTTCTGCAAAGGGATATGATGCGTACGAAACGGCTACTCGTGATGAGCAGGTGCCTGAGACGGAAAAGACACTTGTAGGCGGTACAACATATAACAACTTTGACACCAATGCTTCGCTGATGTACTCATATGCTCCCGATGCAGCTGAAGACGTACCCGCTATTGTGAAGGGCTATTTCGGCGCAGGTCGTCTGAACAAAGGTGACTTTACTTATACCTTCTCTGACAATGTGGGTTCTGATAATACCGATTCAGCATACGATTCAGTTCTGGGCGGCTTGCTCGACAACTACAAGTCGCAGCTCAAGGGCATCTTTGGAGATGAGAACGCCGAAAGTGGTGAGCAGGGCAGTGAAGGTGGCGAAGGCGGTGAAGAGCAGGGTGGAGGAGAGACTCCTGTTCCTGAAGGCATCATTATGTGCACCTTCGATAGTTCTCCCTCTCACAATATGTTTACCGTAGGCGCCAATTCATCATACGGTGACGGTAAGATTACCTACAATGGAACTTATTTGAAGAAAGGCGTGAAGTTTGATTCCAAGGGTTCTATCACCTTCACTCCTGCAAAGGACTATGAGATGACCATTGTGTTGGCTACTGCCAAGTCTGGTCGAGATGTGAAGATCAATGGAGAACTCACTACTGTCAGCGGTACTGAGAATGCCGAAGGCAATTATTACGAACTGGCTCCCATTGCTATCACGGCAAATACCGAATATGTGCTTACCAAGGGTAGTGCTGAGGGCTTGGTCATGGTGATTAAGCTCGAACCAAAAGAATAAGTTAGTATTTAAAGATTTGTTTGAAGGGTAATTTTTACGCAGGCGTACCTAATTTTTATAAGGTACGTCTGCTTTTTTTATTACCTTTATAAAGAATATCTGCTTTTTCGTTTAAAATCCCTATAAATGAGGATTGCGAAGCTGAAGAAATAGCTGTACCTTTGCACATCGAAAATAAAGATATACACACTAATTAAATTAAACAGAACGAATGAAGAAGATTTTTACTCTTTTGGTTGCCTTCTTGGCAGCAGTTTCAACATCAATGGCTCAAGGACAGCACGGAGCCATGAAGTTTTCAGGAAAAGCATCGTTTTCAGTAGCATCGGTTACTGTACCTGTTGAGAGCGATACCGTTTTATATCAGGCTGCAGGACAGAATGCTGCTGATATTACCATACCGTCTATGACTTATCAGATGGGGCAGAATTCCGAGACGATTCCGTCATTTGTCATCCACGGAGTATCCTATGCTATGGATATGACTACAATGACTGCCAACTTTACTGAGCAGACCTTCAGTGAGACCATCACGGTGAATAGCGAGGAGAAGCAGATTACGGGATCTTCGCTCGTAGGTGCCTACAAGCATGATGCCTTCAACACCTTCACACTAACCATCACTTTCACTTATGGACGTATGCCTATGCCTATTACTTATACCATCGAGGCTTACTATATCAAGACTTATACCGATAAGCTCGACGTGATGATTGACAAGAAATACACTGTTGAGAGTGTTGCTTACAACGTGCGTACCTATCCTGACGGCAATGATACAAAACTGGATGTCGAGGTGCCTACCTTCGACCTTCCCGATGCCACTATCGGAGCACTCACCTCGGGTGGCTATACGGTGAAGGGCTTGGCTTTCGACCAGAACAAGGGCGGCTATTATCGCGACTATTCTGCTGATGGTCTGAAGCTCCACTTCCATACAGCAAGCATAGATGGCGACTATCCGTTGTCAAATACCGGTGCCAATAATATACTGGTGACCTTCGACGGCAAGAAAATCAAGATTGTCAACAACTTCAAGCCAGGCGCTATGCCTTTCCTGATTACGACCACTTTCCCTGGAGAAACTGATGGAGCTGGCGTAGAAAGTATCAAGACTGTAGGCAATGAAGGCAATCAGCCTGTCTATAACTTGTCTGGTCAGCGTGTTTCGCCTCAGGCCAAAGGCATCGTTATCATAGGTGGTAAGAAGTATATTAGATAAGTGTTTCGTAGCTTTTATATAAGAACAGTCATTGTAGGAAGCGGGTTGCTCATGGCACTTGCTTCCTGCAATGGTGTTTTTGATAGTGTCTACGACGAACTGCCTACACCTGCTGAGGGCGATCTCTATATTGATGCCAGTAGCTGGACTCAGTGGCATTATATTGACCTACACGCTATTCAGCAGTCAGCAACCGATGGTCAGAAAGCTGAAGTAGTGATTCAGACGTTTGATATTCCGATAGAGAAGTCCGACGCCTTCGATGCCGACAGCACGGGCATCTATACTTACTGGTACGACGTTTTTGGCGAAGGAATCTCGAAGCACGAACTTCGCAACAGCTATCCTACCGTTCGTCAGCCCGAACCCTCGCAATGGGATCTTGCCTTCCATCGCAACAATGTCAGAACCAATAATGCAGCCGTGTGGCAGACATCATTCGAGGATATCAGTCAGGTAAGTGACCATAGCCTTTTCATTACCCAACCCTTTGTTGGCGATACGTGGAATAATCTCGATGTATGGACCGTTCAAGACCGGATGCTACAGGGATTGGTAGGCAATCAGAAAATCAAGATCAACAGCGAACTGGGTAAGTGGCTCCGTCTTGATATACCTCCTATGCCGCCAGCTTTTACGCATAACGGCAATGTGTTCATCGTTCGTTTTAGCGATGGTACCTACGCTGCACTTCGACTGAAGAACTACATCAGTCCGTCGAATGTGAAGTGTCATCTGACCATAGAGTATAAATATCCCCTGTAGAAGCCCGTGAGAAGATACATCCTTATACTGACAGTCCTTTTCAGTAGTGTCACGCTGTTGGCACGGCCCGACAAGGTTCACGATATGGAGAAAGATACCGTCGAACTTGGCCCCGTCGTGGTGACAGGAACACGCACGCCCAAGGCACTTGCAGCAACACCAGTGCCCACGCGCATCATCACGAGCAAGGACATACAGCGCATTGATGCCACCAATATTCAGGACTTGCTGCAACAGGAATTGCCTGGTGCTGAGTTCTCCTATGCTATGAATCAGCAGACGCACTTGAATATCTCAGGCTTTGGCGGGCAAAGTATTCTATTTCTGGTTGATGGCGAAAGGTTGGCAGGTGAGACGATGGATGATGTAGACTTCAACCGTCTGACCATGGCGGGTGTAGAGCGTATTGAAATAGTAAAAGGCGCAGCATCGGCTTTGTATGGCAGCAATGCTGGTGGAGGTGTCATTAATATTATTACCCACGAAAGCAGCAAACCATGGAGTCTGCATGTTGATTCGCGTTGGGGTAGTCATCATAGTCATCGATATAACGGCGTGTTCAGTGTAAACAAGAAACATTGGTCAAACAGCCTGACAGCAACCTATAGCCAGATAGATAATTATCATGTGAGTAATGCTGACAATCCCATTACCAGGGTCTATCATGAGGTCTTTGGTAATAAAGTGATTAGTGTGAAAGACCAGTTTGTGGTGAGACCTACTGAGCAGTTGAAACTCAAAGGAAAACTTGGCTATTACTTCCGACAGGTGCCCCGTGTCCCATCTGAACCTGAGCGCTACCGTGACTTTTCGGCAGGATTGAAGGCAGAATGGGAAATGTCTCGAAACGATCATGTGGAGCTTTCGTATGCTTTCGACCAATATGACAAATCAACGTTCTTAAAAGCGCAGTCACTTGATATCCGATCGTATAGTAATGTACAGAACAGTGTAAGAGCACTTTACAACCATTCTTTCAGCAATGGAGACATCCTCACATTGGGGGGTGACGTGATGCGAGACTATCTTTTGAATACGAAGCTTATGGGAACTGAAAGGACACAACAGTCGGTTGATGTCTTTACACAGTTTGATTGGAACATCAATTCGAAATGGGAGATGGTGACGGCTCTGCGTTATGACTATTTTTCTGACGGTCATCTATCAAGGATCATACCTAAACTCTCCTTGCGCTATCAGCCAAAATGTAATCTGAGTGTCCGTCTGGGTTACGGCATGGGTTTCCGTGCTCCTACGTTGAAAGAGAAATACTACGAATTTGATATGGCTGGTATTTGGATAGTGGAAGGCAATGAACAGTTGAAACCGGAATTGAGCCATAATTTCAATGCGTCAGTAGAGTATACCAAAGGGCGTTACAACCTGATGGTAATGGGTTATTATAATAGTGTGAAGGATAAGATATCTACCGGCATCCCATATTACCGTAGCAAAGAGAACAAACAGCTCTATCTGCCATACGGAAATATGGATTCTTACGCTGTCTATGGTGTAGATGTTTCGGTTTGTGGACGTTGGGATATCATTACTGCCAAGTTGGGCTATGCTTATGTAAAGGAACAGCTGCCGAAAAGTGGTGATGTCAGTTCGGTCAATAACCAATATATTCCAGCACGTCCACACTCCTTGAACTGGGAAGTGGGGCTTGATAAATCATTCTCGAATGATTACTCGCTGAGTGTAACCCTAAGCGGAAGAATGCTTTCGGCTGTCGAGAATAAGGAATATCGTGATTATTATGACGTGAGCCTGGGTACTGTATCGATACATTATCCAGCTTATAGCCTTTGGAAACTGATGGCTGTACAACGGTTATGGAACAAGGCCAAGCTATCACTGACCATTGACAATCTTTTCAATTATAAACCTGACTATTATTACTTCAATGCTCCCACTACTGACGGGTTAAATATGATGGTGGGATTGGGCATTGACTTGGATTGATGAAAGTACATTTAGGCTTTGCCCATAGTAATCTTAAACACTGCCAGTAGTGATGAAAAAAACCGAGGGACTTCGCTGATGTGAAGTCTCTCGGATTGGATTTCAACAGATAGTCAATGGTATGACTAGTTGTTCACTGAACCTCCCACAATATCAAGCAGCTCACTGGTAATAGCTTGCTGTCGGCTCTTGTTGTACTGCAAGTTTAGCTGGCGGAGCAACTCATCGGCATTGTCAGTAGCTGTCTGCATGGCTACCATCCTGGCAGCATGTTCAGAAGCAACGGAGTCGAGTAGGGCAGTGTAAAGCATCAGGTGGGCCATCTTTGGCAACAGTTGTGAGAGTACCGTATTCATGTCGGGTTCTACAATGAAGTTGTCGTTTAAAGGCTTTACCTCTTCTGCTTCAGACTTGCGCTGTTGACCTTTCTGCTTTAGATAGTCTACTGCCTTCTGAGTGGCTACGTTTGAGGTAAGGTCACGCTCATGATCACGCTCCAACTCACTTTCTATGTCAATGGGAAGGAAGGTGGTGTTGGTCAGTACCTGCGAACCTGCACTCTTGAAGTGATGATAGATGAGTTCCACTCTGTCTACTTCACCATCGGCGAACTTCTTGCCAAGCTGCATTGCCAATTGTATGCAGTCGCTGACATTGGGCTTGTCGACAGTAGCGCTCCAGTCGCCCATCACATGATAACCCAGCTTCTGTGCCTTCTCGCCCACTTTGCGCCCGATAGGGTAGATGTCAATATTCTGGATGCCAATCTTCTCAGACCAAGTATTTACTTTCTGCTGCATCATCTTGATGACATTGGAATTGAAGCCACCGCAGAGTGAAGAATTGGAAGAGAAAATGACTAATGCGACACGCTTTACGGGACGTGGCTGGTCATAGATGGTCTGTGCTTGAGCCTCGGCTGCCAAGAACGATTTGAGAATATGTTCCAGCATCGTCTCATAAGGTAGCATGTTCTGAATGGCCACTTGTGCATGATGCAACTTTGAACTGGCCACCATCTTCATGGCACTTGTGATCTTGCGTGTCGAGTTGACAGAAGCAATACGGCCTTTAATTTCTTTTAGACTTGGCATGGGAGGTAGGATTACTTATACGTTCCAGCGATGTCGGCCATCACAGCCTCAATCTTCTGGGTTGTTTCATCATCAATTTTACCGCTTGTTAGGGTCTCAATTACTTCAGGTGCCTGGGTGCGAAGTTTGTCGAGGAACTGATCCTGACACTGACGGACCTTGTCAATGGGAACCTCTCGCATCAGACCATGTACACCGCAATAAAGGATGGCAATCTGTTCGCCAACGGGCATAGGACTATACTGTGGCTGAATAAGCAGCTGGTTATTCTTACGTCCGCGGTCAAGTGTCATCGCTGTCACAGCATCCATATCACTGGAGAACTTTGAGAAGGCTTCCAATTCGCGATACTGTGCTTGGTCAATCTTCAATGTGCCTGCCACTTTCTTCATTGACTTAATCTGTGCAGAGCCACCTACACGGCTAACAGAGATACCCACGTTGATGGCGGGACGGAAACCCTGATTGAAGAGGTCACTTTCCAGGAAAATCTGACCCTCGGTGATGGAGATTACATTGGTGGGGATATAGGCTGATACGTCGCCTGCCTGAGTCTCAATGATAGGCAGTGCTGTGAGTGAGCCGCCTCCACGTACATGTCCTTTCATACATTCGGGAAGGTCGTTCATCTGCTCTGCAACCTCCTGCTGTTCGTTGATCTTTGCTGCACGCTCCAACAGACGGGAGTGCAGATAGAATACGTCACCAGGATATGCCTCACGTCCAGAAGGACGACGCAGAATCAGCGATACCTCACGATAGGCAACGGCCTGCTTTGAAAGGTCGTCGTAGACAACCAGTGCAGGATAGCCGCGATCGCGGAAATACTCACCGATAGCAGCACCGGCAAACGGAGCATAATACTGCATGGCGGCAGGATCGGCAGCCGTGGCGGCGACGATGATGGTGTAGGGCAGGGCGCCGCGTTCTTTCAGTGTCTGTACCAAGGCTGCTACGGTAGATGCTTTCTGGCCGATAGCCACATAGATACAGTAGACGGGCTTGCCAGCCTCATAGAAACTCTTCTGGTTAATAATGGTATCGACGGCAATGGCGGTCTTACCTGTCTGGCGGTCGCCAATAATCAACTCACGCTGACCACGGCCGATGGGAATCATCGAGTCGACTGCCTTCAGACCTGTCTGCAGCGGTTCCTTTACCGGCTGACGATAGATAACGCCTGGAGCCTTGCGGTCGAGCGGCATTTCGAAAGCACCGATGAGGTTGATGTCACCCTTGCCGTCAATAGCCTGTCCGAGGGGATTGATAACGCGGCCCAGCATATTGTCGTTGACGCGGATAGAAGCGATGCGACGTGTACGTTTCACGACCATTCCTTCCTTGATACCCGATGTCTGACCCAACAGCACGCAGCCTACATTGTCTTCCTCTAAGTTCATCACGATAGCCATCGTACCGTTCTCGAACTCCAGCAACTCGTTGGCCTCAGCATTGCGCAAGCCATAGATACGGGCTACGCCGTCAGAGACCTGAAGCACAGTGCCTATTTCATCGAATTGGGCATTGTTGGAGATGCCTTTCAGCTGGTCGATAAGAACTTGACTGACTTCGCTTGGTTTGATTTTATCTGACATTTGTTTTCTTTTTTTTCGTTATGACGTTATTTCGCTTTACGTTATCACGTTCTGACGTTATAGCGTCTATTTCTTCAAAGTGTTTAGAATAGTGTTGAGTTTGCTCTTGACACTCGCATCCATGCGATACGTGTCGTATTCCAGGATGAAGCCGCCGATGATGTCGGGGTTCACCTCTGTCTCAAACTCCACTTTTCCCTGAGTACGCCCATTCACCAGCTGGCGCATGCGCTGCTCCGTGTCAGGAGCAACAGCAACAGCGGTGGTGAGCTTTCCACGAATGACGTTCTTTTGCTTACGATAAAGAGTGACGTACGAATTGGCCATGAACTGGATCAAGTTCTCACGGTCTTCCTTCAGCACCAGGGCAATGAAGGCTTTAGTGATGGGAGAAGTGTCCTTGTTGTCAACGGCAGTGTTGAGCAGCATCTCCTTCTTCTCCTTGGCGAGCATCGGATTGTCAATCGTCTGTCTAAGCTGCGGCACCTCTATGAAGCTGTTTGCCAAGAGTTTCATCTGTTCATAGACTTTATCCTCCTGACCGGCTTCGGAAGCGCTCTTCAGCAATGCTCGTGCATATCGAACCGAAATGACTCCTATATCCATACGCGTACCTTATTATTTGTTAAGAGAAGCATCATCCAGCATACGGTCGATGAGATCCATCTGCGCCTTGTCGCCCTGCAGGTTCTGCTTGAGAACCTTCTCAGCTATCTCAACGCTCAGCATAGCTACTTGCTTGCGGATGTCGGCAATGGCGGCCTTCTTCTCCTGCTCAATCTCTGCCTTGGCATCATCAAGTAGGCGAGCGCCTTCCATACGGGCCTTTTCCTGGGCTTTCTCTACAATAGCATCGCGGGTGTCGGCAGCCTCTTTCAGTATCTGAGCCTGTTTCTCGCGTGCTTGCTGTAAGATGGATTCACCTTCTTTCTGTATATTGGCCAGTCGCTCGTTTGCCTCATGAGCCTTACGTAGCGAGTCATCGATGAAAGCCTTTCGCTCTGCCACCATGTTGGTGATGACAGGGAATCCGAACTTCCACAGTATGAACAGCACTACGAAGAATGTCAGCGACATCCAGAACAGTAGGCCAGTACTAGGAATCAATAAATCCATAATGCTGAAAAGATTATTATTACAAATGTGTAATCACGTTTGCTCACGATACTCTTAGAAAGAGCAGAGCAGAGCAATCACGGCACCGAACAGAGCTACACCCTCAATAAGAGCGGCTGCTACAATCATGTTCGTAAACAGTTTATTCATTACTTCAGGTTGACGTGCCATGGCGTCCATAGCACTGCCACCAATGCGTCCGATACCGATACCGGCACCAATAGCTGCGAGACCTGCGCCGAGACCAGCGCCTAACTTTGCAATACCTGCAGCTGCTTCAGCTGCTAAAATCATTGAAATCATAGTCTTTAAAAGTTTTAGATATTAATTATAATTATTGTTTTTGTTTTATTCATGAACTTCTCCTTCTGGATGAATCCTTGCCAGGCCGATGAAGGTAGCCGAAAGCTGGGTGAACACCATTGCCTGGATGAAACATACCAGACACTCCAGCGTGAGCATGAAGATACTCATTAGCACACTAACGAATCCCAATCCTGCCAGCATGGCATAGCCCATCGTGGCTGCGACAAAGATGACACAGGTGATAGACAATGCAATAGCATGACCAGCCATCATGTTGGCAAAAAGACGGATCATCAATGCAAAGGGCTTGGTGAAGATACCCACGAACTCTATCAACGGCATCAGCGGAATGGCTTTCAGTGCCAGGGGCACCTCGGGCCAGAAGATGTCTTTCCAGTAGTGCTTCGTGCCTGAGAACTGTGTCACTACAAAGGTGCAGAGTGCCAAGAAGAACGTGCAGGCAATGTTGCCGGTAAGATTTCCACCGAATGGCGGGAACGGAATGATACCCAGCACATTGCAGGTGAAGATAAAGAAGAAGCATGTCAGCAGGTAGGGCGCATACTTCTCGTATCCCTTGCCAATACTGGGCTCTATCATGTTCTCCATGACATACATGACCAGCATCTCAATAAAGCCGGTAAAGCCCTTCGGCGCCTCGTCACTTGGCTTATGCTTCCTGTACCAACGGGCAGGCAGCAGGATGATGAGCAGCAGAATCAGGGAGTCAATGAAGAGCACACACACCGTCTTGGTGATGCTGATATCGAACACACTCTTCTCCTCGCCATCGGCCAACTCGACAATCTTGCCGGCATTGGGGCCCTCTTCGGCAATGGTCAGTCCTTCGTAGACCTTGCCTTCAAGAATCTTGTCGCTCAGGAACAGATGCCAACCCGTCGAACTGTACACGATGACGGGCAGATGAAAGACTACTGCATTCTCGTGGCTGCCGTAAACGTGCCATTCGTAGGAGTCCTTGATATGTCCCAGCACAGTACCGTTGACGTCTACCTTGCCATTCTCCTCCTCAGAAGCCATCAGCGGCATGAAGCAGAATAGCATCAGGGCCAGACATAATATGTGTTTAAACTTATTCATAACAAATGAATCATTTTTTCATTATTAAGCGTATCAGTGCTTCAGTACTACAGACACGATGATCGCCAGTACATACATCAGCGAGAACGTGGTGCAGAATACTACTGCTTCCTGGTGGGTGTGGTGGCCGAAAATCATGAAGAGCGCTACTATCGTCAGCGCCATGATGAAGCGTATGGAGGCCATTACGAAGTAAAACTTCACCACTCCTTCAGGCTGATACTCTTTGACTGTGCCAAGTCCTTTTACCCAACTATAGATAAATAGGGTGTAATAGACGATGGCTACAATTATCCAGAGTGTCATTCGCTGATCTCAACACAGAGCGATACTTCGTTCTTCTGAACCTCAACAAACCCGCCGAGGATGGCCAGTTGCTGCCCGTCATACTCTACGATGCCTTTCTGCAGCGTAGAGATAATGGGCGCGTGGTTCTGCAGAATCTCGAAATTACCCATTGTACCAGGTACTTTCACGCTCTCTACCTCACCTGTAAACTCCACTCGTTCAGGAGAAACAATCTTCAGTTTCAACATCTTAGGGATTACTTTTCGTTATGACGTGATTATTGCAATGACGATTATCCCTTAGCAGCTTCCAAGAGCTTCTTAGCCTTGGTCTTCGCATCATCAATAGTTCCCACGTTGAGGAATGCTTGCTCTGGAAGGTCATCGACTTCACCATCTAGGATGGCATTGAAGCCCTTGATGGTGTCTTCGATGGGTACCATGACGCCTGGCAGACCCGTAAACTGCTCGGCCACGGAGAATGGCTGTGACAGGAAGCGCTGTACGCGACGAGCACGGTTTACAGTCAGCTTGTCCTCATCAGAGAGCTCGTCCATACCCAGAATAGCGATGATGTCTTGCAATTCCTTGTAACGCTGCAGAATCTCCTTCACACGCTGTGCACACTCATAGTGGTCTTTACCGACAATCAGGGGGTCAAGGATACGTGAGGTTGAACCAAGCGGATCAACAGCGGGATAGATACCCAACTCGGCAATCTTACGGTCAAGCACTGTAGTAGCATCCAAGTGGGTGAAGGTTGTTGCAGGAGCTGGGTCGGTCAAGTCATCGGCAGGTACATAAACTGCTTGTACTGAGGTGATAGATCCCTTCTTGGTAGAGGTGATTCGCTCTTGCATAGCACCCATCTCAGAAGCCAGTGTAGGCTGATAACCTACGGCTGAAGGCATACGTCCCAACAGGGCTGATACCTCTGAGCCGGCCTGTGTGAAACGGAAGATGTTGTCAATGAAGAACAGAATATCGGCTGCTGCGCCGTCCTTGCCACCGCCATCACGGAATCCTTCAGCAACGGTCAGTCCTGAAAGGGCTACGGAAGCACGTGCTCCGGGCGGCTCGTTCATCTGTCCATAGACCAGTGTGGCCTGACTCTTCTTCAGCTCTTCAGGATCAACAAGTGAGAGGTCCCACTTGCCTTCGTCCATAGCCTTGCGGAATTTCTCACCGTAACGGATAACGCCAGACTCAATCATCTCGCGAATCAGGTCGTTACCTTCACGCGTGCGCTCACCAACACCGGCAAATACAGAGAAGCCGTTGTGACCCTTGGCAATGTTGTTGATCAGCTCCATGATCAGCACCGTCTTTCCTACGCCGGCACCGCCAAAGAGTCCAATCTTACCGCCTTTCATGTAAGGCTCCAGCAAATCAATCACTTTGATACCCGTTGACAGGATCTCTTTCTTTGTGGAGAGTTCCTCAAAAACAGGCGCTTCACGATGGATAGGATAGGCTCCCGTCATATTAAGCGGTTTCATACCATCTATAGGCTGGCCGATAACGTTCAGCATACGACCCTTGATCTGATCGCCTGCAGGCATTACGATAGGCGAACCCATGGGAATAGCTTCCAATCCACGCTGCAAACCGTCAGTGTTGTCCATAGCGACACAACGAACGGTGTCTTCACCGATGTGCTGCTGGACTTCAACAATGAGTTCCTTGCCTTGACCGCGCTCTATGCGCAATGCCTCGTGAATTTTCGGTAGCACCTTTTCTGCATCCAGTCCTTTCGTATCAAAATATACGTCAATGACAGGACCGATAATCTGACTGATGCGTCCTTTAATTTCTGACATAAGCTAAAAATGTATTTTATAATATTTGTTGTTTAGGCTTAAACTTGCGCAAAGATAACAAAAAAATGCCTTAAGTACACGTTATTTAGTCAAAACTTTTATTTTTTTTAATAATTTGCAATGGCTGAAGCAACGGTATAGGCTGTAGTCCAGGCTGCTTGAAAGTTAAAACCTCCTGTTACACCGTCAATATCGAGCACTTCGCCAGCAAAAAACAGATGAGGACGTATCTTGCTTTCAAGGGTGTTGGAATGGATTGCTGAAAGAGAGATGCCCCCACAAGTGACGAACTCATCTTTATAAGCAGAACGTCCGTCAATCTCATACGAGTCGTTGACGAGTTGATTGGTCAGCCTGTTCAGCTCTTTGCGATTCAAATCCTTCCATTTATAGGCTGCTCTTTCCCCAAGACATTTCTCTGTTAAATAGGTCCATAAACGTGAGGACAAGGTAAAAGGCCTTATACTCTTAATCTGTTTATGGGGATTAAGAATGGCAACTTCGTTCAGTTCGTCCATCACTTCGCCCTCGTTCCTTCCTGTCCAATTGATATTCAGTGGCGACTTGTAGTTCTGCTCTGACAGAATACGGGCTGCATAACTGGAGAGACGGAGGACGGCAGGCCCGCTCATCCCCCAATGGGTAATGAGCAGAGGGCCTGTCGCGCGTATCTTGGTGCCGGGAATATAGACGGAAGCATCGTCGACAACCGTGCCCATTAATTGGCGTAACTGTTCGTCTTTGACGTTAAAGGAAAACAAAGACGGTACGCATTTAATAGTCTCATGTTCAAGCCATTGGAGTCTTTCTGTTCTAGGAGAACCTCCAGTTGTTACAACGATAAAATCATAATCGCTGAGTTCATCGAGACTTAAAATTTTTCTCCCTGTACAGATCTCAATATGATGGTGCTTGGCTTCAGAAAGAAACATATTAATGATGGTGTGCGAATCTTGTGACAGCGGAAACACGCATTGGTCATCCTGAACGACAAGCATCACCCCATGGCGCTCGAACCATTCGTAGGCCGACTGCTGGTCGAAGGTCTTGAACAGTCTTTTTAAGAGCCTGTGTCCTCGTGGATAGACCTGCGACAAATCGCTGACCTCGGCAAATGTGTTAGTACAGTTACATCTGCCGCCTCCTGATATCTCTACTTTCTGAAGCACACGATTACTCTGCTCAAAGATGGTTACTTCCATCTCCGGGTTCATCTCCTTCAGATTGATGGCAGCAAAGAATCCTGCAGCTCCACCGCCAATGATTGCCGTACGTCTCGTCATATAACAAAAAAGAGGATGCGCTGACACATCCTCTCGCTAATTATTTCTTTTGGGCTATTAATTTACTCGATTACAACAAGAGCATCATCTTCCATAACGCTCTCGCCAATCTTCACACAAACGGCTGTAACCTTACCGGCTTTCTCAGCCTGAAGGTTATTGGCCATCTTCATAGCTTCAAGAACAACAACAGTGTCACCAACTTGAACCTCATCACCCACGTTAACCTTGATGTCTGTAATAACACCAGGCAGCGGAGCCTTAATGGCATTGTTCTTGTTGATCGCACCCTTGTCGGCAGCAGGAGCATCACTATCAGAAGAGGCTGCAGCAGCAGGCTTTCCAAGTACAGGCTTCTTCTTCTCAGGTTCAGCCTCTTTCTCCATTTCCACCTTATACTCTTCGCCATTGACGGTTACAATTACCTTGTTGTCCTCAATGTCGCCAACGGCCACTTCGTATTTATTGCCGTTGATAGTGTATTTGTATTCTTTCATAGTTCGTTTGATTAGGGATGAGCTGTCATAGTTTGAGCATAGCCGTTCCACTGAGTAGGATGTTCGGCAATGGTGATAATGCCCGGCTCTACGTCGTGGACATTATTGCCGAAGTGCTCGTGGAGTGCTAAAGCAATGGCAGCATATACTTCTTTGTTCATACTTAAAATTAATTTTCAATTGTCAATTGTCAATTACATAGGTATGTTACCATGCTTCTTGGCAGGCAGAGCATCACGCTTGGTAGCGAGTTGTGCCAGAGCGCGACATACGCGGAAACGAGTGTTGCGTGGCTCAATAACATCATCGATGTAGCCATACTTTGCTGCCTGATAAGGATTAGCGAAGAGCTCGTTGTACTCATCCTCCTTCTCAGCAATAAAGGCCTTGACATCTTCACCAGCTTCTTTCTTTGCCTTTGCTTCCTTTGCATAGAGCACGGCAGCAGCACCTGAAGCACCCATAACGGCAATCTCAGCAGAAGGCCAAGCATAGTTCAGGTCGGTATGCAGCTGCTTAGAGCCCATCACGATGTGAGAGCCTCCGTATGACTTACGTAGTGTGACGGTAATCTTAGGAACAGTAGCCTCACCGTAAGCATACAACAGCTGAGCACCGTGCAGAATAACTGCGTTATACTCCTGACCTGTGCCAGGCAGGAAGCCGGGAACGTCAACGAATGATACGATAGGAATATTGAAGGCATCGCAGAAACGTACGAAACGGGCACCCTTACGGCTGGCGTTTACGTCGAGCACACCTGCATAGCAGCTGGGCTGGTTGGCAACGATACCTACGCTCTGGCCATTGAAGCGGGCGAAGCCTACGATAATGTTCTTGGCGAACTTTGGCTGTACCTCGAAGAATTCTCCGTTATCAACGACGGCACCGATGACTTTATACATATCATAAGCCTCGTTGGGATTTTCGGGGATAATCTCGTTCAGCATGTCCTCCATGCGATTGATGGGATCTTCGCACTTCTTGCGGGGAGCCACCTCCATGTTGTTCGAAGGAATATATGAGAGCAGGGTCTTCAGCATGTGAATGCCTTCCTCTTCAGTCTTAGCCGTGAAATGAGTCACACCCGACTTTGTGGCATGAACGCTAGCACCACCCAGATGCTCTTGGTCGATATCCTCGCCAGTAACAGTCTTCACCACCTTTGGTCCTGTAAGGAACATGTAAGAGGTGTTCTCCATCATCAGCGTGAAGTCGGTGAGGGCAGGAGAGTATACGGCACCACCTGCGCAAGGACCGAAGATTCCTGAAATCTGAGGAATAACGCCAGAAGCAAGGATGTTACGCTCGAAAATCTCTGCGTAGCCTGCCAATGCGTTGATACCTTCCTGAATACGTGCGCCACCCGAGTCGTTGATGCCGATAACGGGAGCACCCATCTTCATGGCCATGTCCATCACCTTACAGATCTTCTGGCTCATGGTCTCAGAAAGAGAACCGGCATGAACAGTAAAGTCTTGTGCGAAGACAAATACCAGGCGGCCGTCGATTGTACCGCTACCTGCCACTACGCCATCGCCAGGGAACTGCTTCTTCTCCATGCCGAAGTTATGACAACGGTGCTCTTTAAACATGTCGTATTCCTCAAACGAACCTTCGTCGAGGAGCATGTCAATACGTTCGCGAGCAGTATACTTCCCACGCTCGTGTTGTTTTTGAATAGCTTTTTCACCACCACCGAGACGAGCTTGTTCACGCTTCTCGATGAGTTGTTTAATCTTTTCTAATTGCTTGCTCATTTTTATATGATTGTTTTTTTTAATGTTCGCAAAGTTCTGTGAGTACGCCTGCTGTACTTTTTGGATGAAGGAATGCAATATTAAGGCCCTCAGCACCCTTACGTGGAGCCTGGTCAATGAGGCGTACGCCCTTTTCGCTTACTTCTGCCAAGGCATTGGCAACACCGTCTTCAATGCAGAATGCTACATGGTGCACACCCTTGTTGCCTTTGTCAAGCCATTTCTGGATGGTGCTCTCAGGAGATGTGGGCTCAAGGAGTTCAAGTTTCACCTCTCCGCACTTCAAGAAAGCAGTCTTAACCTTTTGGTCTTCAACAACTTCAGTAGCATAACACTCCAAGCCGAGCACATCTGTAAAGAACGGCAGGCTTTCCTCAATGCTCTGGACGGCAATGCCCAGATGCTCAATGTGTGAAATCTTCATAATGTCTTAAAGTTTTGAATTCAAAATTTTCCTAATAAATAATCGACATTTGGTCGAACGGGCGCAAAGTTACGAATTATTTCTGTGCCTGCCAAATGTTTCTTGATTAACTTTGTGAAACAAAGCTAAAATTCCACAATCACCTTGCCGTTTATCTGTCGTCCAGTCAGATAATTTGGGACTGCCCATTGGCGGTTGGTGACATCTGTGACCCAATAATATGAATTGACATTTGAGAAGTCGAAGAGGTTCAGGCAATCCAGTCCTACCCATACATTCTTCAGTTCATAGGTTGATGGTGACTGGTTCTTGTAGGCAAGAAAGCTCATACCGATATCTGCGCGCTTATAGGCTGGCGCTCGGAAATTCTGGTTCTCTATGCCGCGATGCGGTGCACCGAAGGGGAGTCCGTCAGCATAAGCCAGTTTAAGTGTCATCTTCCAGCGTGTGGTACCTGGGAAGTAGTCGGTAAAATGTAGATTGAGTGCATAGCGTTGGTCAGTAGGTAAGGGGACCCATTGCCCTTCGTATTGCTGTTGTGTACGCATCAGCGAGAAGGTTAGCCACGAGTCAGTACCCGGTACGAATTCACCAAAGAGTTTCATGTCCAGTCCTAAGGCGTAGCCCTTTGTAAGGTTCTCTCCGTAGTAGGTCACTTTCATATTCTGTACGTTATACGGAATGAGGTTAGCTAATGCTTTATAGTAGGCTTCAACTGTAAACTTGAACGGACGTCCCATCATGCGGAAGCGATAGTCGGATCCAACTATGAACTGCAGGGAACGAGGACTTTTGATCTTCGAATTCAGCGTTGCTACAGTAACGTTGTTTGCCTGCTTTGTGGTGTCACGCATCTCCTTGTAGAATGGGGCCTGGTAATAGAGTCCTGTAGCAAAACGGAAGGTGAAGTTCTGGTTCCATGAAGGAACGATGGCAAGCGATGCACGTGGCGAAACGGTTGTCTCACCATTGAATGACCAATGTGAGAAGCGCACGCCATAGGTGAGCGTATAGAAGGTCTGTTGGTCGCTATCTTCCTTGCCCGTTGACCATTTGAACACATCTTGCAGGTAGCCCTCATAACGTCTTGACGAGAGGTCTTTCTTTGAGGCATGCGAGTAAATAAGATCCAGCCTGTTTTCGCTATGAGGAACTGAATAGCCACTGGAGTCTCTCATTTCCCATTCCTTGCTTCGCTCTTTGATGTTCTCCCACTTAACGGTGAAGCCACCTTCTATGTCGTGTTGCTTCAATCTTTTGTTGAATATCAGTTTCAGACTTTGCACATTTGCTTTCAGATCATTCCGGGCATGCTCCATATATGTTCCGACGCCCAGGTTGTCTGACGATTGTGACTCGTCGAGCCAGTATTGTCCCTGGATGTCGAAATACTCCTGCTCCTTTGTTTGGAATGCCGACCACAGCAGCTTTACTTGTGTAGAATCACCAAAATGTCGAGTGATACTTGCTGTTCCAAAGAGAGTACGGAAGACGTCTTTCTCCTGTCCGTCGAAATATACCTTGAACGACTTTACGTCACTCATTGTGCCGAATGAGGTACTTCTGTCTTCTGGCTTGAAGTTATAATGATTCTCCGAGATATTGCCCAGGAAGTTAAAAGTCCATTGGCTGTTGGGCTGATAGATGATGTTGGCCTGATAATCAAGGAAGTTCGGGCGGTATTCGCCTTTCTCATCAAGAGAGCCCAGCAGGTAGCGGTTGGTCTTGTATCGGATGCCGTGAGTCATGGAGAATTTCTTTGTACTCATTCCTAAATAAGCGCTGGCTCCTAACAGAGAGGCCATCGCACTTGCTTCGAACTTCTTGGGACGTTTGTAGGTGATATCAAGAGTTGACGACATTTTATCGCCATATTTGGCGGGGAAACCACCGCTGGAGAAAGCAACGCGTTCTACCATATCAGGATTGATGACCGACAGTCCCTCCTGCTGTCCACTACGAATGAGTAGCGGTCGGAAGACTTCCACATTATTAATATATACCGAGTTCTCATCAAATGATCCGCCGCGTACATTGTATTGACTTGACAGCTCATTATGGGTCGATACTCCTGCTTGTTGCTGTATCATTTCCTCTACGGCGTTTCCACTGGCTGATGGTGATGATTTAGCATCTTTTATGTCTAGTTCCTCCATCTGTGACGTTTGTCGGCGCTTTTCCGTCACTACCACCTCGCTGAGGTCATCGATAGGCTGTAGGCTGATCATTACTGTCTGTGTAGAACGTGGTTTCCGAAGTACACGTGTGCGGGGCTTGTATCCAACCATCGAGAAACGTATTACTACCGAGTCGGCTGAGTGCAGTTTCATGGAAAATTCGCCCTTGAGGTTAGTCATTGTCACCTTGCCTTGCGACAGACAACTCACTGAGGCAAGTTCCAATGCGTTGCCGTCTTGGTCGTTTACCTTGCCCTTGAGTGTAAACGTCTGTGCATACAATATTGTGCTCGCCATTAGCATGGTGAGCACCATCAGCAGGGTTATTGAAGTGCGTCTCATTACTTCAATAAACGCTAATTTGCCAGATTTATTATTACTACAAAATTAAAAATGCAATAATTAGCCGAAAAGCAGGCGCAAAGCCTCTTCTACTTTCCTGACAGGATGCAGCTCTATAGAGTACTTATCCCGTTGTCCGCCTTGTAGGTTGAATCTTGGCAGGATGATATGTTTGAAACCCAGTTTCTGCGCTTCAGCAATTCGTTGCTCTATTCTGTTGACTGATCTTACCTCACCGCTCAGTCCTACTTCACCAGCCATACACCATCCTGTCTCTATTGGTGTGTCTACATTACTTGACAGTACGGCTGCTATGACGGAAAGGTCCATAGCCAAATCTGTTACCCGCAGTCCTCCAGCGATATTGAGGAATACATCTTTCTGCATCAGTTTGAATCCTACACGTTTTTCCAGTACAGCCAACAACATGTTCAGTCGGCGCTGGTCAAAGCCGGTTGCAATGCGCTGTGGAGTACCATAGGCTGCTGTCGAAACGAGTGCCTGCGTCTCTACGAGGAATGGTCTGACACCCTCTATGGCACTTGATATGGCTATTCCTGATAGGGCTTCGTCGCGCTCGGTCAGTAATAGCTCAGATGGATTCGATACTTGGCGGAGACCGTTCTGCTGCATCTCGTAGATGCCGAGTTCTGATGTACTGCCGAAACGGTTCTTTGTGCTGCGAAGCAGACGGTAGTTATAATGCTGGTCGCCCTCGAATATGATAACCGTATCGACGATGTGTTCTAATATTTTCGGACCGGCAATAGTTCCTTCTTTGGTGATGTGGCCTATTAGGATAACGGGTATGCCACTGGTCTTGGCGAAGCGGAGTAGGGCGGAGGCACACTCGCGAACCTGTGCCACCGAGCCTGCCGATGATTCCACATCTTCAGTTGCAATCGTCTGTATGGAGTCTATCACCACGATGTCTGGTTTCTCTTCCTTGATATGATCGAAGATGTTTTCTAACGAGTTCTCGCAGAGCACCATGAAGTTGGGTGAATCCTGATGGGCGATACGTTCTGCACGCATTTTCAACTGGTGGGCACTCTCCTCACCACTTACGTAGAGTATGCGCTTCCCGGTCAATCTCAGCATGGTTTGTAAGGATAATGTCGATTTTCCGATACCAGGTTCACCGCCCAATAGTACGATACTTCCGGGTACCAGACCTCCACCCAGTACACGATTCAACTCATCGTCATTCATGCTGATGCGGGGATCATCATGGTTAGGAATCTCTGAGAGTTGTAGTGTCCGAGCTGTTCGCAGAGCGTGACCTGCCTGTGCTGCTGCAGCAGTAGCTGTTTGCCGGGGTGTTTCAGCGGCAATCTTGATCTCCTTGAAGGTGTTCCACCGTCCACATGCTGGGCATTTGCCTATCCATTTTGGCGATTCCTGTCCGCAGTTGGAACATACGTATGCTGTTTTGTCCTTAGCCATTGATATTTCTGTTGTCTTTTTCAATTAATTGCTAACAAGCCACAAAATTACAAATAATTTTCTTGGTTACAAAACTTTTTGTTACTTTTGCACCTTGATGAAACAGTTTATTATATTTTTCTCTGTCTTTTCACTCCTTGTTTCCTGTGGAGGGAATGCTGAGCGTCAGTTCTCAGATGATGTTCAGCCGGATGATTCGGCGCAATTGAGAATAGCGGTGATGCCTACGCTCGACTGTCTGCCGCTATACGTTGCTGACGCATGTGGTATCTTTGAGGAAAACGGTTTAGATGTCAGTTTGTTGCCTTATACTGCTCAGATGGATTGTGATACTGCTTTTGAGCGTGGAAGGGCTAATGCTGTTGTTTCCGACCTGGTTCGTACCGAGATGATGAAGGACAAAGGTCTTGACCTGCGATATGTAACAGCTACTGACGCCTCGTGGCAGCTGCTGACGAATTATACTTCACGTATCAAACAACTGAAGCAGTTGGATGATAAGATGCTGGCTATGACCCGTTTTTCTGCCACCCATTACCTGAGTGACAAGGCGGTCGATTCGGCACACTTGAAGACAGCGCGCGTGTTCCGTATTCAGGTCAATGATGTCGGCGTTCGTCTGGGCATGTTGCAGACAGGTATCATGGATGCCTTGCTGCTGCCTGAGCCACAGGCCACCGCTGCACGTAATGAGAAAGCACTTGTATTGATGGATACTCGACAGATTGATTATCGCTTGGGTGTTGTTGCTTTCAGTCGACGGGCAGCCACTGAACGACAGCTTAGTGCTTTTAAGAAATCATACGACCTGGCATGCGACTCTATCAATGACCAGGGAGTGAAATACTATTCCAACCTGATTATCAAGCGTTGTGGCGTCGACAGGGCAACGGTTGATTCATTGCCAGATATCCAGTTCAATCATTCTCAGGAACCCAGAAAGGTTGATATTGAGCGTGCGGCTGCATGGCTGAAACTACAAAAAGGAAAGAAAGATGTGGACGAACAGGGATTGTAACGATGCTCAAAGCCATTTGAAAGCTCAGAGGTTGGGTAAGGCCATCTCCATGATGGAGAATTATTTCTTCTCACACCCAAATCAGTATGAGACGGGCGCGTTTCAATTGCTGAGAGATGACTATGACCTGCTGAAGACCTACTGGCGTAATGGCGCCTATGACCCTCAACGCGATGCACTCTATCAGCAGTTGATTAGGCGCATGTATACGTTCATTGAGGATTTTAAGTGGCAGAATCGTATTGCCAACTCTGTCTGCCATTCTTCTGCTGACAGTCTGGTTCGACAGCATGTGTTCGATTGGTCATCATCGCAAGTCAGGATGACGCTTGAGAGTTTTGTTTCCAATATAGCGATGTTAGAATTGGAACCTCCTCATACGCGTCAGCAACAGCAGGATGCCCTCTATCTGGCTCATCAGCAATTTCGTGAAAAGCTGTTCAACTATCTTTGGCTTTCTACTTCATGGAAGGAGAACCGAGCACAAAATTATAAGGAGATGATTCTGTCGCCTACTATCGATCCTGTTGATCAGCAACTGATGGTTAGTGCGGTGACGCTTTCTTGTATGAACTCATTCTGTATCAATAAGTTTCGCTTATTGACTGAAGTGTTTCAAGAGTCTCTTGATGAGTCAGTTCGTCAGCGAGCTTTGGTAGGATGGGCGCTTTGTGTCGATGCGGATAGTGCTGATATTTTTCATGAACAGCAGCCCATTGTTACAGCTTTGTGTCAGCAGGAATCCTGTCGGCAGCAACTGACTGAACTTCAGATTCAGATTATCTATTGTATGCTCGCCGATGAAGATTCGCGCAAGATTAAGGAGGAAATCATTCCCGATATCATGGAGGGCCAGCAGATGAGAATAACCCGTCAGGGAATCATTGAGGCTGAAGATGACCAGTTGGAGAATATTCTTCATCCGGAAACCGCTGAGCGTAATATGGAACGTATGGAAGCTTCGATGAAGAAGATGGCCGATATGCAAAAGAGTGGCTCCGATATCTATTTCGCCGGATTCTCTCAGATGAAGCGTTTCCCCTTCTTCAGTCAGGTAGTCAACTGGTTCCTTCCTTTCTATCCGCAGCATCCTTCTGTCAGCGCCATATGGCAACAGTCAAAAGGAAAGCGATTCCTGCAGGATATCACTCGTTTGGGTGCCTTCTGTGACAGCGACAAGTATTCGTTTGTGTTGGCTTTCGAGCAGGTTTATAGACAGTTGCCTGCTGAAATGGTCGATTTGATTAATAAGGGTGAGGCCTATCCTACGGCTATTGGTGGCGAGGTTCCCCTTGAAGAACAGAATCAGCCGGCTTTTATCCGTCGTCAGTATCTCCAAAATCTGTATCGCTTTTTCCGCCTGTTCCCTTATCGCGGTGAGTTCTGTAATCCCTTTGCCGCTGATGAAACTCAGTTGCCTAAAGTGTTGTTTTCAGCATGTCCAATGTTCCGGGGCTCTGATTTCGAGGCTCATTTTATTGAAATTGCTTCGTTCCTCATTAAACGGAAAAAAATACTTGAAGCCTATCAAGTGCTTCAAAATATCGGTCTTTCGCATCAGCAACTCAGTTATTATCTTATGTCAGGTCATTTGGTCAGCCGTTATCCCTCTGTGGTAGCCAAGTACGTGACAAACTCTGCTGACTACTATTTTCAGCAGGCCCTTAACATTGATCCTGACAATACCAAAGCATTGCAGGAACATGCTCGTTTTCTCTTCATAGAAAAGGAATATCAGGAGGCATTGGATGTCTATAATCGTCTGCTTGCTCTCTTGCCTGAGAATATGAATGTCGAGCTCAATGTGGCTGTATGTATGGTGAAGCTGAAAAATTATGATGATGCCCTGAAGATTCTCTTCCGCCTCAACTACAACTATCCCGACCAGACGAGTATCACCAGGGTGTTGGCGTGGGCATTGACGCTGACACATAAATACCCTCAGGCCATGAAACTCTATGGTCAGCTTCTCTCTTTGGAACATCGACATGATGAGGATGTACTGAACTATGGCTATTGCCTATGGTTTCAAAACGATATTCAGGGTGCGGTTAGCCTGTTTAGTCAGTTCTTGCTTCTTCATGCGAATGATGTCAATGTCCTTGAGGAACTCTTCTTGAATACGGATAGGAGGATTCTTGCTGATCAGAATATCAGCGATACTGATATCATGCTGATGCTCGACGTGCTTAGTAAGGACTCTTAGCGTTCTTGGCTTTCGCTATGTGCGTTCTTGGCTTTCGCTATGAGCGTTCTTGGCTTTCACTATGTGCGTTCTTGGCTTTCACTATGAGCGTTCTTGGCTTTCACTATGTGTATGTATGAAAATACCCGAACTCTGTGAGGAGTTCGGGCGTTCTTTTTGTATAGGATTTCTGATTAGAGGATAGTCTTTACAGCCTCCAACATACCCTTTTGCTGAATTATGTCAAGGAACATCTTCACCATTGCGTTCAGTCCTTCCACCTTGTTGAGGTCTTCCTGCCAGATGAATTCGGCAGCAAGTACACCGTCGGTAACCTTCTGAGTGTCGCCTGTTGCCCACAACTCTTTCAGCAGATCCATAATCTTCTGATCGTCGTTAGGTGTAATCTCTGCACCGTCCTCACGAACACCACCCTTATAGTAAGTGATGATGGCTGCAAGGCCGAATACGAGACCCTTAGGCAGCTCGCCCTTGCGCTCCAGATAGGTCTTCACGCCGGGCAGGTCGCGAGCTTGGAACTTGGGGAATGAGTTCAGCATAATTGAGGTAACCTGATGGTCGACGAACGGATTGTCGAAGCGCTCCAGCACGTCGCTGGCAAACTTCTCCAGTTCCTCGATAGGCAGGTCGAGTGTTTGCATCAACTCCTCGAATTGTACCTTATGGATATACTTGCTGATAACCTCATGGTTGCAGGCGTCGCGTACAATATTTACACCGCTCAGGTAAGCTACTGGTGAGAGCACCGTGTGAGGACCGTTCAACAGGGTTACCTTACGCTTGTGGTAAGGCTCCTCTGAGGGAACGAACAGTACATGCAAACCAGCCTTGTCAGCAGGGAATTCCTGAGCTACTTCCTTCGGAGCCTCGATTACCCAGAGGTGGAAGTTCTCGGCCTGTACAACGAGGTTGTCGCGATAGCCCACCTTCTCCTGAATCTGTGCAATTTCCTTGCGGGGGAAGCCGGGTACGATACGGTCAACGAGGGTAGCATATACGCCACAGCTCTCATCAAACCACTTCTTGAAATCAGCGGGCAACTGCCAAAGTTCAATATACTTGTTGATGCAATCCTTCAGCACGTGACCGTTCAGGAAGATGAGCTCACAGGGGAAGATAATCAGGCCTTTGGTAGGATCACCATTGAAGGTCTGCCAGCGACGATAGAGCAGCTGAACCAGTTTGCCGGGATAGCTTGAAGCAGGCTTGTCCTCCAATTTGCAAGCGGGATCGAATGCGATACCAGCCTCAGTAGTGTTTGAGATAACGAAGCGAATCTCAGGCTGATCGGCCAATGCCATGAAAGCATCGTTCTGAGAGTAGGGATTCAGACAGCGGCTAATCACGTCGATACGCTCCAGCGAGTTGACGGGCTTTCCGTTCTCACGGCCCTGCAGGTTCACGTGGTAAAGGCAATCCTGACCGTTGAGCCATTCAATCATACCCTGTGCAAGGGGCTGAACGACAACTACTGAACCGTTGAAGTTGGTCTTCTGGTCCATATTCCAGATAATCCAATCAACAAAAGCGCGAAGGAAGTTACCTTCACCGAACTGAATTACTTTCTCAGGCATTACGCTCTTAGGCGCAAAGTGTTTGTTTAATGGTTTCAACATGATTTTGTTTGTTTTAGACTTGTTCTTTTACAATTTCTTGCAAAGATAGTGTTTTTTCCTGAAACGTACAAATATATTAGCTATAGTTTTATCTTTTTTTACGTAATGGTTTACGAGTTCTCATGCTTTTTTTGTACTTTTGCACCCAATTTTAATATAAAATAGGTATGAGCGAAAACAGAACGAACCCATTTTTTGTCACTTACGATACCCCCCATCATACAATTCCTTTCGACCGCATCAGGCTGGAAGATTATGAGGAAGCTTTCATGGAGGGCATTCGTCGCGATAATGAGCAGATAGAGAAAACTATCAATAACCCTGAGAAGCCTACTTTCGACAATACGATTATCGATAAGGATGAGGACAAGGAGAACTATTATGACCTGTTGGATCGCGTGTCGACTGCTTTTTTCAACCTGCTGTCGGCTGAGACCAATGATGAGATGGATGCCTTGGCTCAGAAGATTCAACCCATCTTGACGCAGCACGCCAATGATGTCCGTCTGAACAAACGCCTCTTTGAGCGCATCAAGTACGTGCATCGTCATCACCGAAAGCTGACACCTGAGGAGAAAATGCTGTTGGAGAATACCTACCAGGGCTTCGTGCGTAGCGGTGCTTTGCTTGATGAGCAGGGCAAGGAGAAGCTTCGTCAACTGACGGAAGAGGCATCGATGCTCTCGCTTCAGTTCTCACAGAACCTGTTGAAGGAGACGAAGGCCTTCACATTGCATATCACCGATGAGAAGCAACTTGACGGACTTCCACAGTCGGCCATCGATGCTGCTGCTGAAGAAGCTGGCGGTAACGGTTGGACGTTCACCCTCGACTATCCGTCGTACTCTCCCTTTATGACCTATAGCACTCAGCGTGAATTGCGTAAGGAACTGTTTATGGCACGAAATACGATGTGTACGCATGAGAACAATGAGAATAACCTGGACATCTGCAAGCGACTCGTCAATTTACGCCGAGAGATTGCGCAACTGTTGGGATATAAAACTTATGCTGACTATGTGCTGGTGCGCCGAATGGCTTCGAATACACGTGGTGTCTATCGATTGCTAAACGACCTGATTGATGCCTATAAGCCCACAGCAGTGAAGGAGCGTGAGGAACTGAAGAAAATGGCAGCAAAGATGGAAGGCAAGGATTTCGTGATGAAGCCCTGGGACATTCCGTTCTATTCGCATAAACTGCAACTGAAGAAATATAATATCGATGCAGAGATGCTGCGACCTTATTTCGAACTGTCAAAGGTGATCGACGGTGTGTTCGGACTTGCCAACCGACTCTACGGCATCACCTTCCGCGAGAACAAGCAGATACCTGTCTATCATCCTGATGTGAAGGCTTATGAGGTGTTCGATCGCGACGGCTCTTATCTGGCCGTCTTCTATGCCGACTTCCATCCCCGTAAAGGCAAACAGGGTGGGGCGTGGATGACGCAATACCAGGGACAATATATTAAAAGAGGTGAGAAATCAGAGATAAGTGGTGAGAGATCAGAGGAGAATATCCGTCCGCACGTCTCAGTGGTAATGAATCTCACCAAGCCTACCGAGGAGAAGCCGGCGCTGCTCACCCTGGGCGAAGTAGAAACTTTCCTGCATGAGTTCGGTCACTCGCTTCACGGCATGTTTGCCAACACTCGTTTCGAAAGTCTGAGTGGCACCAATGTGTGGTGGGACTTTGTTGAGCTGCCTTCACAGTTCATGGAGAACTATTCCGTTGAGAAAGAGTTCTTGCGCACCTTCGCCTTCCATTACCAGACAGGTGAGCCCTTGCCCGACGAACTCATCAACCGCATTGTGAAGAGCCGAAACTTTATGGTGGCTACTGGCTGTATGCGTCAGGTTAGCCTTGGACTTCTCGATATGGCTTACTATACTCAGAAGCAGCCATTCGAATCAGATATACGTCAATACGAGAAACAGGCTTGGAAGAAGGCCATCCTCGGCAAACAACTGCCCGATACGTGTATGACTGTTCAGTTCTCTCACATTATGGCGGGTGGTTATGCTGCCGGCTACTATAGTTACAAATGGGCTGAGGTGCTCGATGCTGACGCTTTCTCAGTGTTCAAGAAGAAAGGCATTTTTAACCAGCAGGTTGCCGACAGTTTCCGTCAGAACATTCTTTCAAAGGGCGGTACCGAGCATCCGATGACGCTTTATAAGCGCTTCCGTGGAGGCGAACCTACCATTGATGCCCTGTTGAAACGGAACGGTATCAAGAAGCAATCCACTGCGAAACATTAAATAAATTGTGCTGAGGAGATTATTTGTTTGGATTATTTTGTAACTTTGCACGCAAAATCTGAACTAGAAGGTATGACACCGAAAGAAGAGAAACAATACAAACTGGATTGCCGATATTTGCGAATGGCACGTATCTGGGCAGAAAACAGCTATTGCCAGCGCAGGCAGGTAGGCGCTCTTGTTGTGAAAGACAAGATGATTATCAGTGACGGCTATAACGGAACTCCTACAGGTTTTGAGAATGTGTGTGAAGACGAGAATAACGTGTCTAAGCCCTATGTCCTTCATGCTGAGGCGAATGCCATCACGAAGCTGGCACGCTCTAACAACAACAGCGACGGGGCTACTATCTACATCACGGCCTCACCCTGTATCGAGTGTGCCAAGCTAATCATCCAGTCGGGTATCAAGCGTGTGGTATACGGCGAGAAATACCGTCTCGACGATGGTATCAAGCTGTTGGAACGCGCAGGTATCGAAGTGATTTTTATGGAAGTGGAAAAATGAGATTGTTTCGTCTAAATAATTAAGCTTTTACACAATGAGCAAGTATAATCGGTTCTCACCTCTTTGGCTCGCCTTGAGTGCTGTTTTCGGTATCTTTATTGGAACCTTCTACGCCAACCATTTCGGTGGCAACCGTCTGAGTATTATCAACTCAGGCACCAACAAACTGAACAATCTGCTTCATATCGTTGATGATCAGTATGTCGATACCGTCAACGTGTCTGACCTGGTAGAGAAAGCTATGCCGCAGTTGCTTTCCGAACTCGATCCACACTCTGTCTATATCTCTGCCAAAGACAAGCAGATGGCTGAAGACGACCTGCGCGGTTCGTTTTCAGGTGTAGGTATCGAGTTTGTCATTCGGAAAGATACCCTTCGCGTACAGAATGTTATCAAGAACGGACCTTCTGAGCGTGCTGGTGTGCTGGCAGGCGATAAGATTGTTGAGATAGATGATTCTGCCTTTGTGGGTTCCCTTATCACCAGCGAGGCGGCCATGCATCGGTTAAAGGGTCCGAAGGATACGAAAGTGAAGTTGGGCATCAAGCGTCGTGGTGAAGCCGAATTGCGTCATATCACTGTCACTCGCGGCGAGATACCGATGAAGAGTGTCAATGCCGTCTATATGCTTGATGATAAGACCGGTTATATTCGTATTAAGAATTTTGGCGAGAACACCTATCCGGAAATGCTCATTGCGTTGGCAAAGCTGTCGCAGGAGAATTTCGAGAACCTGGTCATAGACCTTCGAGGAAATACAGGCGGATACTTGGGCTCCGCCGTTCAGATTGCGAAAGAGTTCCTGTCGAAGGGTTCGCTCATTGTCTATACTGAAGGTCGCCGTTCACCTCGTCAGGAGTATCGTGCCGATGGGCGCGGTAGCTATCAGGATATGCCTCTCGTTGTCCTCATCGACGAAGGCTCTGCTTCGGCGAGCGAGATCCTGGCAGGTGCCATTCAGGATAACGATCGCGGAACTATTGTGGGTCGCCGCTCATTCGGAAAAGGCCTTGTTCAGCAGCCTATTGAGTTCAATGACGGTTCCATGATGCGACTGACTATTGCCCGATACTATACGCCGTCAGGACGCTGTATCCAGAAGCCTTACACCAGCGGACAGGATAAGGATTATGAGGAGGACATGCTGACACGTTACCAGCACGGTGAGTTCTTCTCGCAGGACAGCATCAAGCATACAGGACCTGAATATACCACCAGCAACGGTCGTGTGGTTTATGGTGGAGGCGGTATCACTCCCGACATCTTCGTAGGAGAAGATACGTTGGCTTATACATCTTATTATAAAGAAGCCTTGATGACGGGAATAATCCTTCAGTTCTGCTATGACTATACTGATGAGAACCGCGATAAGCTCTCTGCCAACGAATCTATCAATGCGATGGAGAAATACCTGAAGAAGCAGAATATCGTGGATCGTTTCGCTACCTATGCCGACAAGCAGGGATTGAAGCGACGCAACCTTATGATTCAAAAGTCGTTTGCGTTGTTGGAACGTTTCCTCATCAGTCGCATCATCTACAATATCCAGGATGAACAGTCATGGATACAGTATCTGAATTCATCTGATCCGACGATTAGCGAGACATTGAAAGTGTTCAATGAAGGAAAGGCATTCCCCCGAAATTAGTGCCTATACTCCTTTACTCCTGTAACGATAGCTCCGTCTTCAAGAATCGAGGGGTAAAGCCCTGTTTGCTCTTGGCTACCTCTTCGGGTGTTCCCTCAGAAAGGATGGTTCCTCCGTTGCGTCCCCCTTCAGGTCCCATATCGATGATGTGGTCGGCTTGTTTGATAACGTCCAGGTTATGCTCAATGACGATGACGGTATTGCCTCGGTCAACGAGTCGATGCAATACCTGCATGAGTATCTTGATATCCTCAAAGTGAAGTCCGGTAGTTGGTTCGTCCAGGATATAGAGGGTGCTGCCCGTATCACGCTTCGACAGTTCGCTGGCCAGTTTCACACGTTGACTCTCACCGCCGGAAAGTGTTGTCGATGACTGTCCCAACTTGATGTATCCCAAGCCGACATCCTGAATGGTCTTGATCTTTCGGAGTATGTCGGGCACATTCTCGAAGAACTCAACGGCTTGGTTGATGGTCATATCGAGCACGTCGGCAATCGACTTTCCTTTGTACCTTACCTCAAGCGTTTCGCGGTTGTATCGCTTGCCGTGACATTCCTCGCAAGGCACCTGGATGTCGGGCAGGAAGTTCATCTCGATAGTCTTGTAGCCATTTCCGCCACACGCCTCACAGCGTCCGCCTTTCACGTTGAACGAGAATCGACCGGGCTTATAGCCGCGAATCTTTGCTTCAGGCAAGTTGACGAACAACGAACGGATATCGGAGAAGACGCCCGTATAGGTGGCAGGATTAGAACGCGGCGTGCGTCCCAAGGGTGACTGATCAACGTTGACCACTTTGTCGATATGCTCCAACCCTTCAATGGAGTCATAAGCCATCGGGTGTTTGAGTGAGCGGTAGAAATGTTGCGATAGGATGGGTTGCAGCGTCTCGTTGATGAGCGTTGACTTGCCTGATCCGCTGACACCTGTCACCACAATCAGTTTGCCGAGAGGAAATGTAGCGTCGATATGTTTCAGATTATTACCTGCTGCACCGTGGATAACGATCTCTTTGCCATTACCCGGTCGACGAATCATCTCGCCACTTTCAACCTTCAGTTCACCACTCAGATAGCGGGCGGTGATGGTGTTGGCTTTCATCATCTCCTGGGGTGTTCCCTGGAAGACCACTTCGCCTCCCTTGCGACCAGCTTTTGGACCTATGTCGACGATATAGTCGGCAGCCAGCATCATATCTTTGTCGTGCTCCACGACGATGACTGTATTGCCCAGATCTCTCAGTTCCTTGAGTGATTTGATGAGTCGTTCGTTATCGCGCTGATGGAGACCTATACTGGGTTCGTCCAGGATATACAGCACGTTGACCAGTTGAGAGCCTATCTGTGTGGCGAGACGGATGCGCTGACTCTCACCGCCCGATAGCGAAGCCGACTGACGGTTGAGTGACAGATAGTCGAGCCCCACATCCAAGAGGAAATCCAGACGGGTGCGTATCTCCTTCAAAATCTCTTCGGCTATCTGCCGTTGCTGGTTGTCCAGATGGGGTTCAGCCTCAGTAATCCATTGGCGCAGTTCTGCGATGTCCATTGATGCCAGTTCACTGATATTCTTGTCCCACACCTTATAGGAGAGCGCTTCTTTGTTCAGTCGCTGTCCGTGACATTCAGGACACTCACATTCAGCCATGAACTGCTCGCTTAGCTTCTGCGAGGCAGCATTATCGTCACTATCCATCAGGTCACGCAGGTATTTTACCAATCCGTCGAAAGCCACGAAGTAGTCGCTTGAGGTGTGAACAACCTCCTTGTCGATACGCAAGTCCTGCAGCGAACCGTAAAGAATCTCTGTCATTGCATCGTCGGGAATATCCTCTACGGGCGACTTCAGCGTACACTCGTACTTCTTCAGAATAGCATCCAACTGCCAGAATATCAATACATTCTTGTATTTCCCCAACGGAACGATGGCACCTTCGTGAATGCTCAGTTTTCGGTTAGGTATCACTTTGTCGAGGTCTATTTCGAGCACGCGTCCTAAGCCTTTACAACGCTGACAGGCACCTTGCGGCGAATTAAATGAGAAATTGTTCGGTGCCGGATCGCTGTAGCTGATGCCCGTTGTGGGACACATCAGTCGTTTGGAGAAGAACTTCACGTTGCTTTGATCGTCAGCTTGCGAGGGCAGGGTAGTGACGTCCATAATCATGATCAGTCCTTCTCCCTGTTTCATCGCCGTCTGTACGGAACGCTTCAGTCGTTCCTGATCACCATCTTTGCTGGGCACCAGTTTGTCGATAACCACCTCTATATCGTGGTTCTTGTAGCGGTCAACTTTCATGCCGCGGGTAATCTCCATCAGTTCGCCATCAACACGCATCGTCAGATAACCCTTGCGGCGCATCGCCTCGAACAACTCGCGATAATGACCTTTGCGTGAACGAACCAGCGGAGCCAGGATGTAAATCTTATGACCCGCATACGACTGCGAGATCATCTCGATGACCTTCTCCTCAGTATACTTTACCATCGGTTCGCCCGTCATGTAGCTGTAAGCCTTTCCTGCACGGGCAAAGAGCAGTCGCAGATAGTCATAGATTTCTGTTGTAGTGCCTACGGTAGAACGAGGATTTCGGTTCGTTGTCTTCTGCTCAATACTGATGACGGGCGAAAGGCCTGTAATCTTATCCACGTCCGGTCGTTCCAACCCACCGAGGAAATTTCGGGCGTATGCCGAGAAGGTCTCAATATACCGGCGCTGTCCTTCGGCATAGATGGTGTCGAAAGCCAGTGATGACTTACCGCTGCCGCTCAATCCTGTGATGACGGTCAGCGAACCGCGTGGGATGGTGACATCTATATTTTTTAAATTATGTACGCGCGCGCCAAAGACTTCTATCTTGTTATCTGAATCCATAAGAATGCTTGCTCTTGTGTTCCTTAAGGCGTCGTAGTGCCGCTCTTCTCCGTGTGGCCGCGCAGCAGGTTGATGTCCTTCTTGATTTTATACTCCTTTCCATCGGCTCCCTTTGCTTCTATCAATACATAGTAGACGCCCTCCTTTACATCGTTTCCATGATACTTGCCGTTCCATCCGTCTTCAGGATTGTTCCACTCGTAGAGCTTCTGTCCCCATCGGTTCAGGATGATGGCGCGGAATGAGACAATGCTCTTGTAGTCGCGCTTGGCTCTGTAGATGTCATTGATGCCGTCGTCATTGGGCGAGAAAGCGTTGGGAAACTCCAGCTTGCTCTCGCAGATTTCAACGGTTATCTCGGCTGAGTCGGCAATCTCATCGTCAGGCTTCACCAGCTTGTATTTCTGAACAATCGTGTAGGAACCTGACTCCATGAACGTATAGGAGGTGTTCTCTTCGTAGCGAACGAAGATCTCCCTCTGGGTACCTCCTGCTGGCTTATGGCGGAAGTGCCATTCGTAACTGGCGGTATAACCGTCTATGCCGATGGGATTTGACCTGAATTCAACCGTCAGTGGCGCCTGAGCGTCTGAGATAGTTCGTGTCTCCGTCTGTGTGCCCTTTTCGTCATAATAAGCCTGTGGGTTCATTGTTTGTGCCATCATCGCTGCGGGTAAGAGTACGAATGCTCCTACCGCTGTGAGTCGACGGCAAAATGATGTAAAACGATGTTGGATGGTCATCATATTTCTTTAACTCCTTTAAGTCCTCAACTTATAAAGTTGAGCATTGAACTTGCAAATTTAACCTAAATCTTTCAACTTTCGAAATGATTGCTTGGCAAACACTCTCGCATTAACGTTATTTTTATCTTTTTTTGAGATTTCTCGTTATTGTCAATTATTTTCCTTATCTTTGCGCTCGAAAAAATGAGTGACTCTACTTCCTCAAGATGGGGAGTCGAACAAACGCAAAACTTGAATGACAATGATAGGCATTGAAATGGTAAAGACAATCGCTCAGTTGACTGCTCTTATTGCTGCCGATGAATCGTTGACCGATCAGCGATTAGAGCGTGGGCGACTTTTGTTGGAAATGGGTGATACGAAAGGTGCTGCCGACGACTGTCAGTGGCTGCTTGAGCATGTTGAGCCGTGTGCAGAGCTGCTGCTTTTCGCAGCTCGTCTGGCCAGTGCGAAGGGAAAAACCGATGAAGCCCTTGACTATTATAATAAGGTGATAGCGCTTAATCCGCAGGAAGTGGCAGCTTATCAGGAGCGCGGCAAGATTTTTTACCAGAAAGGCTATAGCCGACAGGCAGAGGAAAACCTGCGGAAGGCGCTCGAACTGAACCCGCAGCAGATTTTGAAGATGAGCGGCGATTATCAGGCAGAGGGTATTGAACATCGCCCCAAGCGCTCCTATCTCAAAAATGTATGAGGTACGAGTTACGAGATGAGATCAGAGAAAAAGAAAAATGAAAGTAAATCACTGAAAAAACTGTCAATTTATTTGTTTAGTTCTCAGAAAAATGCTACTTTTGCATCAAAATCAATAAGACAATGACAAATAAGATAATCATACAACTCCGCTTCATCGACCACGTGTAAGCGGAGTTTGTCTTATAAAAGCAGACTTTAAAGCCGATGAAAAGAATAGCGATACAAGGTCAGATAGGCTCCTTTCACGATATTGCTGCCCACCAGTTCTTCCGTGGGGAGCAGTTGCAACTGATATGCTGTCAGACCTTTGAACAGGTTTATAACAGTATCAGCAAAGATCCTACCGTTATCGGAATGGCCGCTATTGAAAACACCATTGCGGGTTCGCTGCTTCATAACTACGAACTGTTGCGCGATAGCGGTACTATGGTGGTGGGTGAGCACAAACTGCATATCACCCATTGTATATGTTGCTTGCCCGAAGATAACTGGGATACGATTACCGAGGTTCACTCTCACCCGGTGGCTTTCATGCAGACGCGCCATTATCTGGAGCAGCATCCCAACCTGCGCATCGTTGAAGGTGATGATACAGCCGGCTCTGCCAAGATGATTGCTGAGGGACAGCATAAGGGATGGGCGGCCATCTGTCATGCTGAGGCAGCACGCCTCTATGGGTTAAAGGTGCTGGAAGACGGCATTGAGGACAACAAGCACAACTTCACCCGTTTCCTTGTTTGCTCTTCGCCTCAGAAAGCCGATATGCTGCGTCCGCTGTTGGAGTCGAACAAGTCGAGCATCGTCTTCTCGCTCCCTCACGAGGAAGGTTCGCTCTCAGCCGTACTCGCCATTCTGTCGTTCTATAAGATAAGCCTGACGAAGATTCAGTCGCTACCTATCATTGGGCGCGAATGGGAATATCTGTTCTATGTCGATGTGACCTTTACTGACTTTACGCGCTATCGTCAGGCGGTGGATGCCATCATTCCGCTGACACGTGATTTGAAGATTCTGGGAGAATACAAGGAGTGTTGAGAGTCTTTGCGAGCGAAGCGTCTCAGGCGCCGAGCGGAGAGACTTTAGATAAAATAACAGATAATTATGATACAACCTGCAGACAGATTAAGTTTGGTACAAGAATACTACTTCAGCCGCAAGTTGAAGGAAGTTGCTCAACTCAATGCCGAGGGTAAGGATATCATCAGCCTTGCTATCGGAAGTCCTGATATGCCACCATCTGAGCAGACGATTGAGAAGCTTTGCGAGGTGGCTCACCAGCCGAATGCTCACGGTTATCAACCCACTCAGGGTACACCTGAGCTGCGCGAGGCGATGGCCGCATTCTATAAGCGCTGGTTTGATGTTGACCTCGATGCTAAGAGTGAGCTGTTGCCGTTGATAGGTTCGAAGGAGGGCATCCTTCATGTGACGCTTGCCTTTGTCAATCCCGGCGATGAAGTGTTGGTGCCCAATCCCGGCTATCCCACCTACACATCGTTGAGCAAGATCCTTGGTGCGAAGATCGTGAATTACAACCTGCGTGAGGACAACGGTTGGCAACCCGACTTCGACGAACTGGAGCAGATGGATCTGAGTCGTGTGAAGCTGATGTGGACGAACTATCCCAATATGCCTACTGGAGGCCGTGCTCGGCGCGAGACCTACGAACGTCTGGTGCAGTTTGCCCAGAAGCACAATATCGTGGTTGTCAACGACAATCCCTACAGCTTTATCCTGAGTGAGGAGCATCTTTCCATTCTTCAAGTACCTGGCGCTAAAGGCTGCTGCATTGAGTTCAACTCGATGTCGAAGAGTCACAATATGCCCGGTTGGCGTGTAGGCCTTTGTGCTTCAAACACCCAGTTCATTCAGTGGATTCTGAAGGTGCAGTCGAATATTGAGAGCGGTACGTTCCGCGGTATCCAGCTTGCTGCTGCCGAAGCGTTCAAGAATGATGAGGCTTGGCATCGGGAGTTCAATATTGCGACCTATGCCCGTCGCCGCGAGTGGGCAGAGAAGATTATGGACGTGCTGGGATGCACTTACGACAAGAATCAGGTGGGCATGTTCCTGTGGGGAAAGATTCCTGCCGATATACAGAACGTAGAAGACCTTACGGAGCGTGTGCTCCATGAGGCCCGCGTCTTCATCACCCCAGGCTTCATCTTTGGAAGCAATGGCGAAAGGTATATTCGCATCTCGCTGTGTGCGAAGGAGGAGAAAATCAAAGAAGCATTAGAAAGAATTAAAAAGACTATATAATTATGGAATTAGAATTATCACCATTGAATTTACTGAGTGACAACGAACGTCCTATCGTAATCGCAGGCCCCTGTTCTGCTGAGAGCGAAGAACAGGTGATGACTACTGCCCGCCAGTTGGCTATGAAGGGCTGTCATAACTTCCGTGCCGGTGTGTGGAAGCCCCGCACGAAGCCAGGCGGTTTTGAGGGTCACGGTGAGCCGGCTCTTGTTTGGCTGGCTGAGGCGAAGAAGGAGACGGGTATGCAGTTGGCTACCGAGGTAGCAACGCCCGAACATGTGGAGCTGGCACTGAAATACGGTGTTGATATCCTGTGGGTGGGTGCACGTACCACTGCCAATCCCTTTGCGATGCAGGCACTGGCCGATTCATTGAAGGGTGTCGACGTTCCCGTCTTGGTGAAGAACCCCGTGAACCCCGACCTGGAACTGTGGATAGGAGCATTGGAGCGTATCAACCAGGCAGGCATCAAGCGTCTTGGAGCTATTCATCGCGGTTTCTCTTCCTACGAGAAGAAGATCTACCGCAACATGCCTATGTGGCAGATTCCCATCGAGTTGCATCGTCGCATACCCGAATTGCCCATCATCTGTGATCCCAGCCATATCGGTGGCCGACGTGAACTGGTTGCACCACTTTGTCAGCAGGCAATGGACCTTGGCTTCGACGGACTTATCGTTGAGAGCCATTGCGATCCTGAGAAGGCGTGGAGCGATGCTTCCCAGCAGGTTACTCCTGATGTCCTCGACTATATCATCTCACTGCTGATTATCCGTGATGAGCACACCTCTACTGAGGATATCCAGCAGTTGCGTAAGCAGATTGACGAGCTTGACAATCAGATTATGGATGTGTTGGCCAAGCGTATGCGCATTTGTCGCGAGATTGGTGAATACAAAAAGGCGCACAACATGACGGTGCTACAGGCCAACCGCTACAATGAGATTCTGGCCAAGCGCGGTGTGCAGGGTTCGCTCTGTGGCTTGGGAGCAGAATTCGTGGCTCAGGTGTTCGAGAGTATTCACGAGGAGTCAGTACGTCAGCAGATAGAGATTATCAATAAGTAACTCAACTTCTGCAAGTTGAAGAAGTTGAGCGAAAGCAAACTTAAGTAAGTAAATTATGAAAATATTAGTCTTAGGCGCGGGAAAGATGGGCTCGTTCTTCATCGACCTGCTGAGTTTCGACCATGAGGTGGCTGTCTTTGAGCGCGACCCTAAACGCATGCGCTTCACCTATAACTGCCAGCGCTTCACCACACACGAGGAGATTGTGCTCTTCAAGCCCGAACTGGTCATCAATGCGGTGACGCTCAAATATACCATTCCTGTGTTCCAGGAGGTGATACCCTTCCTTCCGAAGGAGTGCATCATCAGCGATATTGCCTCTGTGAAGACTGGTATGAAGGAGTTCTACGAACAAACGGGTATGCGCTATGTCAGCACTCACCCGATGTTCGGTCCTACGTTTGCCAACCTGAACCAACTCTCTGAGGAGAACGCCATCATCATTAGCGAGGGCGACTATATGGGTCGCATCTTCTTCAAGGACCTCTATCAGCGGTTGGGACTTAATATCTACGAGTACACGTTCGAGGAGCACGATAAGACAGTAGCTTATTCGCTCAGTATTCCTTTCGTCTCCACCTTCGTTTTCGCTGCCGTGATGAAGCATCAGGATGCACCAGGTACCACCTTCAAGCGCCACATGAATATTGCCAAAGGCGTGCTGAACGAGGACGACTATTTGTTGCAGGAAATTCTCTTCAACCCCTATACCCATGATCAGGTCAGTCAGATACGTACTGAGCTGAAAGAGCTTCTTGAGATTATCGACCACAAGAATGCTGAGGGCATGATAGGATACTTGAAGAAGATTCGCGACAACGTGCGCCGTGATATTGAAATCAAACGATGAATGCAAGGGTAGGGTATCACCTCGTGGCATTCGTGACCGTAGCCATCTGGGGCAGTACGTTTGTGTTTACCAAACTGCTGTTGCTCAATGGGTTGTCGCCTGCTCAGATATTCACCCTTCGTTTCTTGATAGCCTACGTATTGCTGTTGGCGTTTTCGCTACTGAAAGGAGACGAGCGCCGTTCGCTGGTGCTCAGTCGTCAGCGTTCGGGCGGCTCGTGGAAGTCGCTGCTGAAGCGTGAGCTGCTGATGCTGTCGCTCGGTGTGACGGGCGGCTCTGTCTATTTCCTCACTGAGAACGAGGCGCTGAACTATACCACCACCACCAACGTGTCACTCATTGTCTGTTCGTGTCCGTTGGTGGCGGCTGTGCTGATAGGCTTGTTCTATAAATCCGAACGCCTCCGCCCCGTTCAGATAGTAGGCACGCTGATGGCAGTGCTGGGCGTGTCGGCAGTGGTGCTCAACGGCCATTTTGTGCTCCATTTGTCGCCTGTGGGCGATGCGCTCGCCCTCGGTGCCAATCTCTGCTGGGCAATCTACTCGTTGCTGATGATTCCTGCCAACAAGCACTACGGTGCTCTGTTTATCACCCGCAAGGTGTTTCTCTACGGATTGCTCACCATGATACCTTACTATATATTAGTGCCTGCCGAACTGCCTGTCCAGTTGGGCGGTACGCTCGACCTCGCCATCCTCTTGGATCCCCAGGTCTTGACCCATCTGCTCTTTCTGGGCGTGGTGGCCTCGTGTATCTGCTTCCTGGTATGGACGTGGGTGATGGACAAGCTCGGTGCAATGATTGCCACCAACTATGTCTACGTGAATCCGCTCAGTACGATTGTTGTTGCCAGCCTTGTGCTCAACGAGCAGATCACCGTCTATTTCCTCCTGGGTGCGCTACTGATTGTTGGCGGCATGTATCTGGCCGACCGAAAATAAGTAAATTTCTTGTTGGTTTCAGGAAAATAGCTTATCTTTGCATGCTGAACCCATTTTTTGAACTGAATTATTATGAAGACTTCTACATGGATAGGCGGATTCCTCGGATGGATTATCCTGGGTCCCATAGGTGGTATCATTGGTGCTGTTGTTGGCTCCCAATTGGGCTCTGATGATGGTGAGGGCAGTAGCAGCCGCCTGTTTTCAAGTGACAGCGGACATACGGCCGAAGGCAATCGAAACAGTTTCCTGATGTCGATGCTGCTGTTGGCTTCCTATATCATCAAGGCCGACGGGCGCATCATGCATTCCGAGATGGAACTCGTCCGCCAGTGGCTGCGTCAGAACTTCGGTGAGGTGGCAGCTCAGCAGGGCGACCAGATTCTGCGCCGTCTCTTTGAAGCCTCGAAGCAGCAGGGTGAGCATCTGTATCGCAAGAATATCCAGGACGCCTGTCTGCAGATGTCGATGAACATGGAGTATAGCGAGCGTCTGCAACTGCTCAGTTTCCTGGTGATGATTGCCCAAGCCGATGGGTTGCTCGACGCCACCGAGGTGAATGCGTTGAAGGAGATTGCTGCGTGGATGCAGATGCCTGAGAGCGAGATCGACTCGATGCTGAACTTGCAGAAAGACGATCTGGAGTCAGCCTATAAGGTGCTGGGCGTTACACCGGAGGCTACCGACGATGAACTTCGCCGTGCCTATCGCCGACTGGCGCTGGAGCATCATCCCGACCGTGTGGCAGCCCTTGGCGATGACGTGCGCCGTGCTGCCGAGAAGAAATTCCAGGAAATCAATGCTGCTAAGGAACGTATCTGGAAGGCACGAGGCCTGTAGGAAGTGAAGAGTAAGGAATCGTGAGTGAAGAATGAAACAGCCTGCTATAACTGTTCCTGAGGGATGCAATGAGGTGTTGCTTCACGCTTGTTGCGCTCCCTGTTCATCCGCCATTGTCGAGTGGCTGATGGCCAACGGTGTGCGGCCTACCATCTTCTATTTCAATCCGAATATATGGCCTCGCGAGGAATACGAGATTCGCAAGAACGAGAGCAAACGGCATGCTGAGAGCTTGGGCATACAGTGGATTGACGGCGACTACGACCACGGATCGTGGTGTCAAGGCGTGAAAGGACTTGAGGGCGAGCCCGAACGAGGCTGTCGCTGCGAACAATGTTTTACGCTCCGACTGACCGCCACTGCCCGCAAAGCCCGCGAACTGGGCTTCCGCTATTTTGCTACTACACTGGCCTCCAGCCGTTGGAAGAGCTTGGAGCAGATAGAACGTGCCGGTCGCAAGGCTCAAGAGATTGCCAATAGCCAACAGAATAGCTCATCATCGCCTGTCGAGTTCTGGGCTCAGAACTGGCGCAAGGGCGGTCTGCAGGAACGACGCAACCAACTGCTGAAGGAATATAACTTCTACAACCAGCAATACTGCGGCTGCGAGTTTTCAGCCCGCAATGGAGCGAACACGAAACCCCTGCTCAGAGCCCAGATGCGCGAAGCGAAACGACAGCATCAGGCACAACTGGCGAAGATGTCAGCCGATATCGTAGAACGCCTGAAAGCATCCCTTCCTTTAGTGGGAGAGCCTGCTGTCATCCTTGCTTATTATCCCTTGTCCGACGAGGTCGATATCCGACCGCTTCTCGACCATCTTCTGCAAGCGGGCAACACCATTCTTCTGCCGAAGGTCGTTGATGATGAGCGGATGGAACTGCGTCGCTACACCTCGCCTGCCGACCTTCAGGAAGGAGCTTTCCATATCATGGAACCCGTTGGCGAACCTTTCACCGACCACGACCAGATCAGTCTCGCCCTCATCCCCGGTATGGCCTTCGATGCTGCCGGTCATCGCTTAGGGCGCGGTAAAGGCTATTACGACCGCCTGCTTGCGGCCTGTCCTCATCTTCGTAAGATAGGCGTATGCTTTCCCTTCCAGCGCGTAGCCGAAGTGCCGGTGGAGGATCATGATGTCTGCATGGACGAGGTGATGTAGAGAACATGCCCTTTATCTGAACAAAACAATAAACCTAATATTATTACCTAATCAACAATTACACTTTAACAATGCTTATGAAAAAACTCATTTTGCCGCTTCTGCTGTTTGCCGCCCTGTCAGCACATGCAGCAGAGAATCCCGTGTTGACCATCGAAGGTGGTCGCGTGCAAGGCGTCTTGGCCGACGACCATCCCGAGGTGTTCGTCTATCGCGGAATCCCTTACGCAGCACCTCCTATCCGCGAGAACCGTTGGAAGGCTCCGCAGCCCGTTCAGCCTTGGAAGGGCGTGAAGATTTGCGACACCTTCGGTCGTCCCAGTTATCAGGCCATCCAGTACACTGGTGGCTACTACACCGAGTGGGGCTATGGCAAGGAGGCCGCTTTCAGTGAGGACTGTCTGTATCTGAATGTGTGGACGAAGGCTCCAGGCAAGGCCGATAAGAACCTGCCCGTTGCCTTGTGGATTCATGGTGGCGGCTATCGCGAAGGCTTCGGTTCCGAACCTGAGTTCGACGGACAGGAGTGGGGCGCCAAGGACGTGGTGCTCGTGACCATCAACTATCGTCTTGGTGTGTTCGGATTCCTCACCCATCCGCTGTTGGCCGAGGAGAACCCCCATCATGTTTCAGGCAACTACGGTATCCTTGACCAGATAGAAGCCCTAAAATGGATTAAGAAGAATATCGCCCAGTTTGGTGGCGACCCCGACAATGTGACCATCTTCGGACAGAGTGCCGGTGGCGGTAGTGTGCGCACGCTCTGTGAGTCGCCCTTGGCTCGCGGACTGTTCCATAAGGCCATCATCATGAGCGCCCAAGGTCTGAGCATCCCCGATGCCAATGGCAATATGGTGGGCGGTCGCTATAGCGGTGGTACCGTCGAGGAAGCAGGTGCCAAGGCTAAGGAGATGTTCGACTGGGCAGGTCTCACCGATCTGCAGAAGATGCGAGCCGCTTCGACCGAGACCGTCTTCGCTCTCAACCACCTCTATTGGCAGATCAAGGACGGAGGCAAACAGCCAGCCAGTCCGATGGCTGCAATGTTCCGTGGTGTACCCTTCATGCCGATGGTCGATGGCTATGTCAGCGAGAAGAGCTTCGACGATGCCACTCGTCAAGGCACGCTGGCCGATGTTCCCTATATGATTGGCTTCACGCTCAACGACATGGGCAATATGGCTCCCAATATCGTGGAGTTCTGTAAGGTTCGCGCCGAGAAGGGCGGCAAGGCATGGGCTTACGAGTTTGCCCGTCCGTTGCCTGATGATGGCAGCCATCCTGAGGTCACCCAACGTCTGAAAGGCGCTTTCCATTCCAGCGACCTCTGGTTCGTCTTCAAGTCACTGAAGCACTGCTGGCGTCCTTGGACGAAAGGCGACTGGGACCTCTCCGAGAAGATGCTCACCGCATGGACCAACTTCGCCAAGTATAGCGACCCTAACGGTCCGAAGGGTGGGGCATGGAAGCCATGTAGTGAGAAGAATCCCAAGTTCATGGTGTTCAAGCTGAACGACAAGGATGCCGAGGCCTCCACTTTCGGAGCACCAGAAAGAGCGAAGTGAAATTATAAAAAAAACATCAGGCGAGGATTTCCAGTAAATTCTCGCCCGATTTCTTGTTTATATCCAGATTATTGCCTACATTTGCAGCGTCTGAATACCAATATTATGACAGCAGCAAGAAAGAAACGAGTTATGGATGAGATTGCAAGGACGGCAAGAAGTGTCGCTCCTACGCTAAGTCGTATTCTTCTTTTCGGATCTCGGGCCCGTGGTGATGCAAGGGAAGATTCCGATTGGGATGTCTTGGTATTGTTAGACAAGGATAGAATAAGGTTGGAAGATATTGACAATGTTTCTTACCCACTTCGTGAATTAGGTTGGGAACTTGGTGAAGACATCAACACCGTACTCTATACTGTCGATGATTGGAAAAAGAATTCCTTTACTCCTTTTTATAAAAATGTAGAAGCAGAAGCCATCGCATTATGAGTTTGAGTCAAGAAGAAAGAACCGCAGTTGTAACCTATCGTCTTGAAAAAGCCGATAGAGCACTCATGCAGGCAAAAGTAAATTTGCCTTTACAGACATGGGAGGTAATTGCTAACAGAGTTTATTATGCTGCATACTATGCGGTATCAGCATTATTAATAGCCAATGGTCATCCCACAGTCAAAGGACGCGTTAGAGGGCATTTGACTATCCCATTTTTAGTCTCCTGACATGTCATTTGGCTAGCCGTTTGCATAACGGAAGATTCACCAAAATAATATAAACCAGTGCCCTGTTTCGGGGTGCTGGTTTTTGCGTTATTTGCTCCATCTATAATCTACTTTTATTGAAAAATGAAAGATATTTGCGCAAAAGTGTTTTAGTTTGGAAAAGATTTTTTAATTTTGTGGCATATTACGCAGATAGGCATAAGATGAATATAGGCAAGCTTATACCCTCGGTCCAAGGACAGTCCAAGCGACGAACTGAGCGCAAAGGTAGAAGAAGGGAGCGTATAATAACATAAGAACTATAAAGAAGTAAGAAGCTAACTTAACCCATCGAACACCTGCCTAATCGCGTTTTCCTGGTGTATCATAGAAAAAAGGTGTTTAGAGGAATGTAGAACAATAAAGAAATAAAGTCATGATAGCATTTATTGATACGGAGGTAAATCCGCAAACGAAGAAGGTGGCGGATTATGGAGCGGTCAGGGAAGATGGTGCAGTTTTGCACTCTCATTCTAAAGCCGACTTTGATGCCTTTGTGTCAAAATGCGATACGGTTTGTGGTCATAATATCATCAATCACGACCTGAAATATACAGCTTTGAGAGGTAATTATACGATTATTGACACGTTGCTCCTTTCGCCGTTATTATTTCCCAAACGACCTTACCACCATTTGGTAAAGGATGATAAGTTGCAGGTGGATGAACTGAATAATCCTGTGAATGACTCCATGAAGGCACGTGACTTGCTAAATGACGAGATTGCAGCTTGGAATCAATTGTCTAATGACAGACAGGAAATCTACTATCAGCTATTGCATGAAACAGACCAATTCAAAGGATTTTTTAGATATGTTGGGTGTTCCTCAACTTTTCAACAGTCTATATTGGGCAGACTTTTAGGAACTCAACCCAATTGGACACAATTGATTCTAAAGGAGTTTGAAGGAAAAGTATGCTGCCATTCGGACTTCGACACATTGGTCAGACAATACCCAATAGAGTTGGCATATTGCTTGGCTGTGATTGGGGCTGACGATATTTTCTCAATCACACCAGCTTGGGTAATACGAAACTATCCTCAGGTAGTCAATGTGATGAACCTGCTGTGTAACACTTCATGCGGCGATTGTGATTATTGTCATAGTCGATTAGATGCACATAGTGGCCTGAAGGAATTCTTCGGTTATGATGAGTTCCGTACCTTTGATGGTGTTCCTATGCAGCAACAGGCAGTGGAATCTGCTATACGTGGTGAATCCTTGCTGACCATATTCCCAACAGGTGGCGGTAAGAGCCTCACCTTTCAACTGCCGGCATTAATGGCGGGACGGAATACTCATGGTTTGACAGTGGTTATTTCGCCTTTGCAGTCGCTCATGAAAGACCAAGTAGACAACTTAGCAGCACGAGGTATCAGTGAAGCAGTAACCATCAATGGTCTGCTTGATCCCATCGAACGCTCTACGGCCATCCAACAGGTAGCAGAGGGTACGGCAAATATACTTTACATTGCACCAGAGATGTTGCGGAGTAAGACTATTGAGCGACTGTTGCTAGGCAGACATGTGGTGCGTTTTGTGATTGACGAGGCACATTGCTTCTCCGCTTGGGGACACGATTTCCGTGTGGATTATCTATATATTGGAGACTTCATTCGTGAGTTACAAGAAAAAAAGCATCTGGAGAAGCCCATTGCTGTATCGTGTTTTACAGCAACAGCCAAGCAAAAGGTTATCAGCGATATCTGTGACTACTTCAGGGCGAAGCTTGGTTTAGAATTAAAGGTTTTTGCTGCCAATGCTGAAAGAAAGAATCTACGTTATTCTGTTCTCCATGCAGATACTCCTGATGAGAAATACAACCTGCTGCGTTCGCTGATACTTGGACATAACTGTCCTTCAATTGTCTATGTTTCACGCACTCGACGTACACGTGAGTTAGCACAGCATTTGGTTAGCGATGGCATACGAGCCTTGCCGTTTAATGGTAAGATGGAGGCAGCCGAGAAGGTGAAGAACCAAAATGCATTTATGAGTGGCGAGGCACAGGTGATTGTGGCGACTTCCGCGTTTGGCATGGGAGTTGACAAGAAAGACGTAGGGCTTGTCGTACACTATAACATCAGCGACTCATTGGAGAACTATGTACAGGAAGCTGGTCGTGCTGGACGTGACCCAGAGATGCAGGCAGAATGTTATGTGTTGTATGCCGATAGTGACCTCGATAAGCATTTCATACTCCTAAATCAAACGAAGCTTAGTATTAGCGAGATTCAGCAAGTCTGGAAAGCTATCAAGGACCTAACGGCAAAACGAGAGAAAGTGAGTTGTTCGCCATTGGACATTGCGCGTCAGGCAGGATGGGGTGAAGATGTAGAAGATATAGAAACTCGTGTAAAGGCCGCCATTGCCGCATTGGAAGATGCAGGATTCATACAACGAGGCAGCAACTCTCCCCATGTTTTTGCTACTGGCATTGCCGTGAAGAACATGGATGAGGCTCGTCGGAAACTGACAGCATCACCACTCTTTGATGAACAATCTCGCGAGGAAGCAGCTCGTATCATCAAGTCACTCATTAGTGCACGAGCTACAGCAGAAGGTCGAGGGGCTGAGGCTGAGAGCCGTGTTGATTATCTAGCAGACATCCTTGGAATGAACAAGGCAACTGTTATCAGGAACATTAACCTGATGAGACAAGATGGTTTGTTGGCAGATAGTCGAGATATGCAAGCCTGGATATCCAAGAGCACATCTCAACGCAATCTTGATGTCATCTTAAAGTTAGAACATTTCCTTTTGCAGAGGTTGGGCGAGGAGTCACAAAGAATCAACTATAAAGAACTGAACGAGGAGGCTCAAAAAGCAGGTCTTTCATACTCAAACATCAAGCGTCTAAGAACGTTACTTCATTTCCTTTCGTTGAAAGGCTATATTCACAAACAGGAACATAGTTTCAGCGAGAGTGTGAGTGTTCGACTGCAAGCTTCTCATGAAGTTACAAAGGCTCGATTTGAACGACGTGTGGATATTTGCCGTTTTATTGTGGATACGCTCAATATCAGTCGAGATCCAAGTAAAGACATGACGCTTGTGAACTTTTCAATTGTCGAAATACTCCAACAGTTCATTGCCAGTCAGCAGGAGACAATGTTTGCCAATCAGGAAAAGCCTACAATTGCTGACATTGAGGAAGCGCTGCTTTATCTCACTAAGACAGAACTGATGAAGATTGAAGGCGGGTTCATCGTCATCTATAACACCATGCAGATAGGTCGTATAGCTGACCGTCGTACAAGATATGGCAAGGAACAGTATCGTCTGTTGGATGAATTCTACAAGCAACGCATACGCCAAATTCATATTGTAGGCGAATATGCCAACCTGATGGTTCGCGACTATGATGCTGCACTTCGTTTTGTGAACGACTACTTCACACTCGACTTCCGTAAGTTCATCAATCAGTATTTCAAGGAAGAACGACGTGCGCAGATTGACCAAAACATCACACCAGCCAAATACAACAAACTCTTTGGTGAACTATCTAATCGTCAATGTGAGATTATTGACGATAAAGAGTCGAAATATATCGTGGTGGCAGCAGGGCCTGGCAGCGGTAAGACACGAGTATTGGTCCACAAGCTCGCCTCCCTATTGCTGTTAGAAGACGTGAAGCATGAACAGTTGCTGATGCTTACTTTTTCAAGGGCAGCTGCTACAGAATTCAAGAAGCGACTCATTGATTTGGTTGGCAATGCTGCACACTATGTGGAAATCAAAACCTTCCATTCCTACAGTTTTGACCTGATAGGCAAACAGGGCAACTTGGATGAGGCGAAAGATGTGGTAAGTCGAGCCGCAGAGATGATTGAAAATGGTGAGGTAGAACAGTCGAAGATAGCTAAAAGCGTACTAGTTATTGATGAGGCACAGGATATGGGTGCTGACGACTTCCGCCTGGTTCAGGCTCTAATGCATCAAAATGAAGAGATGCGAGTCATTGCTGTTGGCGATGATGACCAAAACATCTATGCTTTCCGTGGCTCCGATTCCAAATATATGCAATCGATTGTTAGTGAAGAGGGGGCCAAGTTGTATGAGATGACAGACAACTATCGTTCTTCTAAATCTGTGGTTGACTGTGCTAATCGCTTTGTGCAGCGCATACCAGGTCGCATGAAACACAATCCCATTCAATCTGTTACAGGAGAAAATGGTAAGGTGATGACGTTAAAATCACTTCTTGATGCAGAAATAAAGGTTAATGGAAAAACAGCTATTCTAACTCGCACCAATGAAGAGACCATGCAAGTAGCATATGAACTGGAACAAAGAGGCTTGCATGCTACTATTGCTCAATCTATGGGAGGATTCCGCTTTGGGAACCTTGCAGAAGTCCGTTATTTCCTCAAGCAACTTGGTAGGAACGAAATATCAATATCAAAAGAAAGGTGGCAGGAAGCGAAACAACGCACACTTGAAACATATGCATCAAGTACTTGTCGGAATGTCATGAAACATTTCTTTGCGGATTTTGAAGCTACACGACAAGTTTATTATCAAAGTGATTTACGAGAATACATCTTTGAGTCGAACATTGAAGATTTCATCGCAACAGATGACAAATCTGTATTTGTAAGTACTATACATAAAGCAAAGGGACGTGAGTTCGATACTGTATATCTCATGTCGACTATTCCAGACGGGAGAGATGTCAATGACATGCGAGCCTATTACGTAGGTCTAACTCGTGCAAAGCAAAATTTATTTCTCGTTACTAATCCTCCTGTTGAGTATTCGTCAATATCCATTGCGCTAAACATGCATGACGTTATTCTTAATTTCTTCAAGGGGCGCAAAGAATTAGTGCTTCGTCTTAGAAGTGGGGATTGCCTACAATACCAAGATGGTTACTTGCTTAATAACCAAGGAATCAACATAATTGCACTATCTGCATTGGGAAAAGACAAACTGAAAGCGTGGACTGATAAGGGCTATGAAGTGACAAGTGCCAAGGTTAGTTACACTCTGGCTTGGAGACCTCAGGACTCTGAAACAGAATACGCCGTTTGTCTGGTGAATATCGCACTAAAAAGAATTGACCAAGAATTATCATGTTCTATGACAACTTAAATACTAATTGAATTGTAAAGAGATATCAAAGTAATGAGAGAAAGAGTAGTTAACAAAAGGTATTATAACCCACTTTCATAATCTAAGAAATTTATTCTCGCTTTCATATTATAGAAATATACCAATAGGAATATGAATTCAAACTTATCTAAAACTGACATAGCGCTGTTCGAAGCATTACATAATGAGCGCGAATTAGATGCTAGGACATTTAACAAGCCGGACTATAAAGGAATATGGTCAGGAGTTGTAGATAAATACAAGGAAAAGGCTCATTTTGTATATGAACTTCTTCAAAATGCTGACGATGCACAAGCTTCAGAAGCTATTTTCCAACTTCAAAGGGATAAAGTAGTATTTCGTCACAATGGCAAAATCCATTTTACGATTACTCCAGTAAATGATATTACTAAAAAAGGACATATTAACGCTATTACGGGAGTAGGTAATTCCACTAAAAATGAAAAGGACGGTAATACGATTGGTAAATTCGGTGTTGGATTTAAGGCCGTATTTCAATATACTACTGAGCCACATATCTATGATGACATTTTTTGGTTCAAAATAGAAAACTATATCGTTCCAACAGCACTCGAAAATGATTTTCATGGACGTAACAAAGGGGAAACAGTATTTGAATTTCCATTTGTTTCACCAGCCTCTGCTTATAAAGAAATAACAGAAAGGCTAAAGCATTTGGACAATCCTATTCTATTTCTTCGCCATTTAAAGAAAGTCATCATTGAAATACCTAGCGAAGAGACCATATTGTATGAGAAGAAAGTTCTTGACGAATTACAATATGATAAAGTAAAACATGAGCTTTTATCTGTCCTTAATAATGGACAGAAACAGAAGATTCATATGTTTACCAGAGAAATTGAAGTGACGAATGAAGAGAATAAAAGTATCAAGCAATTTATATCGGTCGGTTACTTCCTCAAACAAAATGGTGAACTAGATGATGGTATTACAGGAAAAGTGTTTTGTTTTTTCCCGACTGCAGAGCGTTTCAAATTGCATTGTGTTGTTCATGCTCCATTCTTGCTGGTTGACAGTCGCCAACAACTCAAAGATGATAAGCATAATACATTTTTAAAGAAGAATCTGGCAAACCTTGCTGCAAAGGCTTTGGTCTACCTGCGTGATTATGGAAAAAAGCACGGAGAGTTGCTGATAAATGAAAATATATTCAATTTCATCCCCCCAAAGGATCATTCACATTATCCTTATACAGACGACACTTTTAGAGATGCTTATATAAGTATAATCCAGGATGAAGAACTGCTATTGGGACGAGGCAATAGATACATATTCCCTGCAGGTGCAATGATATGCCGTCCAATTTCTATGATGCATATTATAAGCGACAAGCAGCTTAGAGAACTTCTTCATGAAGAGTATGACGAGGAAGATGAAGACTATTATGATGAGGCCGAAGAAGAGGTAGAATATAACTTCCTTAGAGAAGATACTCAAAGAATGTATAGTCAGAATTATGTAGAAGAAATTCTGGACGAACTTGATGTTCAGGTGTTCGATGGCAAAAACCTAGCCAACAGTATTACATCTGAATTTATGGAGGAGTATGGCTATAAATGGGCCAAAAGATTATATACTCACCTTAGGAACGAACAGGTAAACTTATGGAAACGTGTCTCTAATAGTAAAAAGGAATTATCTGAGACGCCGTTCTGTTTAAGTCCAATTCTGCTTACCAGCAAAGGTACATGGGAACCACCATACCTGAAGTCTGGTGCATTAAATGTTTATCTCCCTTTAGCCAACGATGTTGACGATTATAATTTTGTTGCAGATGAATATCTCAAGGAGAAAGAGACAAGCTTGTTCCTTGATGACCTCGGTTTGAAAAAGCCAGATGCTTGGGATTACATACATAGTATTGTTCTCAAAAAACATGCTGAGGGCAATCATCTTAATGACAACGAATTAAACAACGATTTGGAAATTGTCTATGAATACATAAGCAAAATAGACAATCCCACGAATCGAAAGGAAAGAATTAAAGATCTCTCGGAAGAGTTCCTTTTGATTAACACATTAGGGGGTAAGAGTCTTGCTCGTGATTTATATGATAATACAGAATCGTTGTTAAGTTACTTTCGAGGTCAGCAAAAAAAATATGTAAACATAAAAAAGTACCAGAAATTTATTGACAAATACTCTGTACAAGAATTCCATTCATTTATTTCCGAATTGGGTGTGGCATCATTTCCCAAGATAATCAAAGAGTCTAGATATTATTTAAGTTCTAAGGAACAGCAGTCTTTGGGTATAAAAAAATATACTTGGTGCAGTTTTGAGGATTATCATATTGACGGATTCGAGGATAAAAGATTTAATTACATACAAGATTCTAAAACTTTTTGGAATTGGCTCTCAGAATATTACAACCTAGAGAAGTATAAACAAACAACTGTAAAGTATCAGTATTACTCATATTATTCTGGTCAAATGGCTACATCTTTATTCAACCAGTTATTGAATAAAGCATGGATTGTTATATCTGATGACGATCGAGCATATAATCCGAGTGAAATTGGTCTAGAAGATCTCGAAAAGGCAGAGTATAAAATTGACTACAATCTAATCAAATTTTTGGGGATTGAAAAGAAGACAAAATCTTTAAAGGACTTAGGAGCTTCTCGATCTCAGATATACCAGAATGAGCTAGGTAAGGCTGCTGCAAGTTTGGGCCTTGACACACCAGAGAAACTTAGACTGGCATTAGAAGCTCTTGAAGAGAAAAACAGACGAGAGTCATCATCTAAACTCCATCATGCAGATTATACTCAAGATGAAGAAGAACATCAAAATAATGACAATTCGTCTACTTCTTCTCAACGCAAGACTAACTTAGACGAGATGTCTTCTTCAACAGAAGCACCTAAGAAAAGTTCACCTAAAGTAGAGAAGAGCACGGATGAGCGTGTGAACGAAATCACACAGAAATTGGCAGATGAAGCAAATAAAAGAATAGAAGAAGAAAATAAAAGGGCTCAGGTTGAAGACTTGGAAAAGTATTCCAAAATATGGTTTACAACCTTATTGGAGCTTGAATATAGTAGTTCCTCAGAGCCTTCTGGTAACAGATCTGGCGTAAAAATTTCTTTTGGAAAATTCAGAAAAGAACCTGGCTCTGAGAGAATCTACCAGTTAAGCAATCCTTCTAGAAACATCCCCATTTGGATTGAAGACCTGGGTGGTTTCTCAGTGAAATTTACTTTCTTCAATAGAGATGATATTGTTTTTGATTTTGAAGTTGCTAATGTGAAGGACTTCACGCTTCGAGTCAAGGCTAAGGCTAGTGATGTTAATCTCATTGACCAAATAGACTGGTCTAGATGCTCAAAAGCTGTCATTGATGTAAACAGCCCTGTGGAGATTATGCATCGCTTAAAGAATGAATTTGAAAATTTACCTTACGACGATGATTACAACTTCAAATTGGGGTTGAGTAATAATCTTAGTTTTGTTTTTGGTCCTCCAGGAACAGGCAAGACGACACGTCTTACCAACATAATCAAGCAAAAAATGGAAAGGCCAAACTGCAGGATTTTGGTTTTAACACCGACAAACAAAGCCTGTGACGTATTAACAAGAAGCCTGATTGATAATGCTGAAGACACTTCTTGGCTTGGCCGTTTTGTTGCTACTGGTGACGAAGTGATTGAAAGCGAAGGTAAACTGATTGACAGAAGTAGTGAATTGTATACAAAGAATAAATGTTGTATTGTCTCTACTATGGCCAGACTTCCATATGACGGCTTTACTCAGTCGCCTATGCACTTATTACTGAGAGATATAGAATGGGACTTTGTTATTATTGACGAGGCTTCAATGATACCTTTAGTACAGATCATCTATTCAATCTTTAAACTTGGGACCAAATTCATCATTGCTGGTGACCCCTTGCAAATTGCTCCAATAGTTAGAGAAGAGGCATGGGTTGGAGAGAATATTTACACTATGGTTGAATTGGATAATTTTGAGAATCCTGTCACCAAGCCAATACAATTTGATGTTGAGAAACTAGACACTCAATACCGCTCACTTCCTTCGATTGGTAGCCTGTATAGTGAATATTGCTATGATGGTAAGTTAAAGCACAACCGTAAAAACAGTGATGCAAGAAACATCTCTACAGGAAATATAAAAGCAGATCAAGTCACTTTTATCCCATTTAGGGTTGAAAAGTTTGATAGTATTTATGGGGCAAAAAAACTGCAAGGCAGTAACGTACACGTTTATTCTGCTATTTTTGCTGTCGAAACCTGTGCCTATCTATCTAAATCTCAAACTATCGAGAGTGTAAAAATTGGTATTATCTGTCCATATGCTCCGCAAGCTCAGTTAATAAACAAAATGATTGAGCAAAGAACCGATATACCATCAAATGTGGAAGTATTGGTTGGTACCATTCATGGATTCCAAGGGGACCAATGTGATATTATCATAACAGTTTTTAATCCGCCTACAGGTATCAAAGTCGCTGCTGATAGAATAATGCTGAATAATCAAAAAATAATCAATGTGGCTATTAGCCGTGCTCGCGACTATCTCTTTGTTCTTTTACCACATCCTGATAGTTACGGCTATGACAACCTTATTGAGCTAAACAGGCTTTGTGGTATAGCTAATCGTAAATGTTCCTCTGTTGGTGTATATAATGCGGAAATCATTGAAAAGAGCATCTTCGGCAATAAAGGCTTTATTGAGTCTAATACATTTGTGACTACTCATCAGGTCGCCAATGTATATACGAATCCATCAAGTCTGTACGAAGTTCGCATAGATGAAAATGCGGTCGACATTCAGACAACAGGGAAAAATTATCAGACTCATGTGGAGCCTGCATCTATAGATAGCAAAAGGTTCGACACCAAAGAGACTATAGTAGAATCGCAGGATGCTAGTGAAGGAGAGAAGCCTATCATGGTTACTAATAATGAAATCCAATCAAACGAATCGAAAATTTTGAAGGTTAGATTAGTTCCTGATGAGCCTATTAATGATGCAGATCCGCAATATTATTACGATTACTTCTCCAAAGCAAATTTGGACATACAAGACGCATTCGAAATAATGATTTCTGATTGTACCTATTGTTCATTATTTGCGCTTGTAAAAATTATCGGTGACTCAGATATTGCAAATAGTTGTGGTTGGTATAAAGTTGAAAGAGAGGATATAAAGTCATTGAAAGACAAGGTGAAAAAAAATGAGCTAACAGATGCTCTTTATCCACTCTTAGTACAAATATTAATAAGTCACAAGGTTCCAATAAAAAGTATTAGTGATCTTAATGTCAGAAACCTAGATTTAAAAACCTTCGAGGAAGCATTAAATTCTCATATTATCCGAAAAAAAGAAAAAGCTGTTGAAACTAAGAGGCGTAAAACTCAAGCAGCTGAAGCATTAAAGCGTATACAAGCTTATTCAAATAAGAAAAATACTGAAAAATTGTATGACAAGTTTGAATATGGCCTAAGTGATTGGTAATCAATCGAGAATTGACAGAAATAAGATTGGAGGACACCCAGGGACTGGTACTTGTCTCGCACCGATATAAGATGTAAGATGGATGATGGAAGAGGTGAGATGGAGTCACGGATCTACGGAGTCACAAAATAAGGACGAAAGAAAAACGTTATAGAAATAAAGTAAGACGAGATATGACAGAAGAAATAGGAAATAATAAAGGAGAGATTATCATCTATCAATCAGAGGATGGGAAAATAAGGCTCGATGTCAGGTTGGAGGAGAAAACCGTATGGCTGACACAGGAACAAATTGCTCAGCTGTATGGTAAGGGCAGATCAACGATAACAGAACACATCTCTAACATCTTCAAGGAAGGAGAATTGGAAAGAGAGAAGGTATGTCGGAAATTCCGACATACCACTCAACATGGTGCTGTAGAAGGGAAGACACAGAGTCAAGAAGTGACACTCTATAACCTCGATGTCATCATTTCCGTTGGTTATCGCGTAAAGTCTATTGTGGGTACTCGCTTCCGTCAGTGGGCTACAGAGCGGCTGGCGGAATACATCATCAAGGGCTTCACGATGGACGATGAGCGACTGAAGAATCTTGGTGGTGGGGGCTACTGGAAAGAGTTGTTGGATCGTATCCGTGACATCCGTTCATCTGAGAAGGTGATGTACAGACAGGTGCTTGACCTCTATGCTACCAGTGTTGATTATGACCCTCGCACGGATGCTTCGAAACTGTTCTTTAAGATGGTGCAGAACAAACTGCACTATGCAGCTCACGGACATACGGCTGCAGAGGTGATTTATGATCGTGCGGATGCTGACAAACCTTTTATGGGATTGACATCGTTCAAAGGTGAACTGCCTTGCATTAACGATATTAAGATAGCAAAGAATTATCTCACGGCTGAGGAACTAAAGATATTGAATAACATCGTTTCTGGATATTTTGACTTTGCAGAGACTCAGGCCCTTCGTCATCGACCTATGTATATGGAAGACTATGTTCGTCAGTTAGACAACATCTTGTCTGCCAATGGCGATGAACTGCTGGAAGGGGCAGGCTCTGTATCTCATGAGGAAGCAATGAATAAGGCTTTAATTGAGTACAGGAAATTCCAAGTGAAGACATTGTCGCCAGTAGAACAGGATTATCTAGAGTCTATCAAACTCATTGAGAAGAAAACCAAGAAGAAAGGCAGCAAGGGTGGTATGTAACATTTTCGTGTTTTCCATACTATAATAAGATGTAAGATGTTAGATGGAAGAGGTAAGATGGATTATCCGGAACTGGAGGAAGAGGACTTGCAGATGCCTATGGCAGCGGAGGAATGAAAAGCCTGCATTACCTACACTGATAACTGATTATCAGTAGGTTATGCAGGCTTTTCTTACACTAAAAGTTACACCAGACTTTTACAAAAGTTACACTGGGAGATGCACCAGAAGCTACTTTTTGCGGAGACTGAGGTAGTAGCCGCGGATGCCGTTCTGTGAACCGTCGGGGATGTGCTGGCGATGGAGCACACGACCAAGCTTGCTCAGGGTGGGGATGTCGCCTTTCATGAGCACGTTACTTAGGTGATGCTGAATATCGGTAGCAGTCATGAAATGCTCCTTAGTGCGCGGGGCTGCGATGAACAGGTTGTTGAGCGTTTCATCAAGAGAGGTGGATAGCTCGTACTTCGCGTTATGCTCCATAATCTCGCGTTCGTCATCGTTGTCGAACCAGTATTGTTCTCCATGTTCGATTTCCCATACGGCCTGGGCATACATCTGGCGATAGTTGATGTCGCCTGACATGTCGGCCTGACCGGTCATCTCGACACACAGGTAGCGACGCGAACCACTGGGATCGGTGAGCGGACGGAGATCGTTGGTGGTGGCAATAAACGAGCAGAGACGGGGCGTCATGACATACTGGTCGGAGCGCATCTTACGCATCTGAACATCCTTCTCAGTAAGCAGACGCTTAATCTTGGCCTGTTCGCGTTCCGTCTTAGCGTTATACTCGTCGATGTTCACCAGCCACATGCGCCCCAAAACGCGCTCCACCTGTTCGGCGTTATCCATCTTGATATCGTCCATATAGTATTCGCGAAGCGAGTAGGGAAGGATGTTCTTGCAGAACGTGGATTTCTTCATGGCCTGAGTGCCGATGAGCAGAGGCACCATCGAGTTGCCGTAGTCGCGATTCTTGCCCATTGCCTGGGCAACCACAGCCAAGAGCCAGCGATGGAAGAAATGTGGCCAGCGTGCGTAGTCGGTCTTGAGTCTTCGCGCGTATGCCTCTATATAGTTGTGTTTCTGATCCCATGTGCCCACACCGCCCAGGAATTCCAGGATGGGGTTATAGCGTTTGACGAACGATGACCTCACGTACATCTCGATATCTACCAGCCAGGCCTGACCTCCCTCCAACATGTCCTCGAAGGCTATGCGACGCAGTTCGCGGTCGTCCAACGGCTTCCAAGGGTAGAAGGTCTGGTCGTTTGCACGATACTCCACGATTTGTTTCACCTCGTTGTAGCGCAGTTGATAGCGACGGTTAAAGAAATCGCGAATGCTACGGGCGATACGCTCCTTTTGGTTCATCTGTGAGAGGGCTTTTCCTTGATAGTTGCGAGCATAGGCAGCACGGAATATTTTGCGCACAATGTCTTCATGCTCGCGGAACTGCCATTGCCAAAGGGTGCGACGCACGGAAGCTTCCTCTTCCAGATGGGCCTGATGACAATAGCCAGCCAACGTGCAGAGCGCCTGTTCTTGATCCTTTTGGTTAGGATGTTCTTCGAGTGCTTTCTTCAGACAAGTATAGTATTCCTCTTTCATGTGCTCGCGTTCCTCGTCGGTAAGCCCGTCCTCGACGTTACCATTGTCGTCCACATAAGGCTGACGACAGGTACTCAGTAGGTCATTGTCTTTGAGAACTACAGGAAAGAACTGCGCCTCCTCGTTTGCTTGCGCCAACGGGTCGTAGCTCATGGCATAGCAACTGTTCATTTGCAGTTCCTCCGGCATCCATTCGCAACCTGCCAACGACTGATAGATGACGGCTGTCTGCTGTTGTGCCTGACGAAGCATCTGCAGATATTCCGCTGTAGATGAGGCCTCATGACCATCGGCAAAGCCTACGCGTACTACGATGTGCAGCTTATGACGGTTGAGGCTGCGATAAGCGAGCACCGTATAGGGCACCTGCATGGCCAGTCGCTGCCACTCGCCAATCTGCTGTTCCGAATCACTAAAGGCTGTCAGTACTAAGAGTCCGGTCAGTTGTTTTACCTCTTCAAAGCCGCCTCGTCCGAAGGTGGCGCTGAAAATCAACTTGGGCAGTTCTCTACCGCTGAGCATGTTCTCACGATGCATTCTGTCTGCCTCGGCTTGCAGGGTGGTTGTCACCGGCTGCTGCATCACGCCGTCTTTCATGGTTACTTTTGTTATCTTCATAGTTTTTCTGTTTTTTAAAATCCACTGCAAAGATACAAAATTTCGAGGCCTTTTGCAAGAGAGTAATTGGTTGGTAATCAGTAAGTAGGCTGTTTAGCAAGTGTCCCTATTGTTGCAACAAACAGTCCCTCTATGAGGGACAAGTTGTCCGCGTATGGCGGAAAATTTATCCCAATAATTCGGATAAAACTTGGTATTTTTGTTAAATAATAATAAATAACAATGAAAACAGGCTACGCCACTGATTTATCATAGAAAGAAATTAGAATAATTATAATAATTTCTGTCAATTTCTTTCAATTTCTTTCCCTAAAACGGGGATGGGAGCCCTGGTGCAGGTTCTGGTGCAGGTATTGGTGTAGCTTTTCTGATGCTAACCTATTGATAATCAGGTGCAGGTGTAGGAAATGCAAGGTTTTAGTGGTCGAAGCCGTACACGTAGGCATAGTGGTCGAAGATCAGGTTGTCCTGATAGCCGTACTCCTTGAACTTGCCGATAATCAGCGTTTGAAGCTCAGGTGTCAACAGTCGTTGTCCGTTGTTGTAGCGATAGTAATTACTGTGACCGCCAACACAATCCTTCACGAACTTGCGTAATACTTTTATATCGCGGTTCTTCACTTCGCTGAACAGTGTTTCAAATCCCCATGCCATCAATACAGGTTCGCTGGTAACATACATCTTACATCCTTTCTCGTTCCGCTTGATAGTAGGGAAGATGGCGGGGCCAAAATCACATTTCTTTGTTTGCTGGTCAGCCAGCATATATCGCAGACATTTTTCCTTTACAGGACAATCTTCCAAAAAGCAAATCTGCCAACTTGCCGGCACTTTGCGAAATATGTTTTCTATCTTTTTCTCTTTCATGACTGCAAAATTACGAAAAGTCGAGCGCAAAACAAAAGAATCCATTCTTTTTTTGCCGAGACAGACTAATTTCGCGGTCATATCTTGGGGGATTCAAAAGAAATGATTATCTTTGCACCCAATTTTAAAATAAGGTATATGTTCGAAAATTTATCTGAGAGACTTGAACGCTCGTTCAAGATACTGAAGGGTGAAGGAAAAATCACCGAGATCAACGTAGCTGAGACTTTGAAGGATGTGCGTCGCGCACTGTTGGACGCCGACGTAAACTATAAGGTAGCCAAGCAGTTCACCGATAGCGTAAAGCAGAAGGCAATGGGCATGAACGTGCTCACAGCCATCAAGCCGAGCCAGTTGATGGTGAAGATCGTGCACGACGAGCTGACCGAGCTCATGGGTGGCAAGGCTACGGAGCTGAAGTTGGAAGGCCGTCCCGCAATCATCCTGATGTCGGGCTTGCAGGGTTCAGGTAAGACCACGTTCACAGGTAAGCTGGCCAAGATGCTCAAGGAGCGTCAGCACAAGAACCCGCTGTTGGTAGCTTGCGACGTGTATCGTCCTGCTGCTATCGAGCAGTTGAAGGTGGTGGGTCAGACCGTTGGCGTGGATGTCTATACCGAGGAGGGCAACAAGAACGTTGTGGAGATTGCCCAGAACGCTATCCGCAAGGCTAAGCAGGAGTCCTACACGGTGGTCATCATCGATACCGCCGGTCGTCTGGCTATCGACGAGCAGATGATGCAGGAGATCAAGAACCTGAAGGATGCCGTGAACCCCGACGAGACGCTGTTTGTCGTTGACTCGATGACCGGTCAGGATGCTGTGAACACCGCGAAGGAGTTCAACGACCGACTGGATTTCGACGGCGTGGTGCTGACCAAGCTCGACGGCGATACCCGCGGCGGTGCTGCTCTCTCTATCCGCACGGTGGTGACGAAGCCTATCAAGTTTGTAGGTACGGGCGAGAAGATGGAAGCCATCGACGTGTTCCACCCCGAACGTATGGCCGACCGCATCCTGGGCATGGGCGACGTGGTATCGCTCGTGGAGCGCGCTCAGCAGCAGTTCGACGAGGAGGAGGCCAAGCGCTTAGAGAAGAAAATCCGCAAGAACAAGTTCGACTTCGACGACTTCATGGGACAGATTCAGCAGATCAAGAAGATGGGTAACATCAAGGAGCTGGCTGGCATGATTCCTGGTGTCGGCAAGGCAATCAAGGATATCGACATCGACGACAATGCGTTCAAGGGCATCGAGGCCATCATCCAGTCGATGACACCGAAGGAGCGCCAGAATCCCGACATCATCAACCAGAGCCGCCGCCTGCGCATCGCCAAGGGTTCAGGCACGAAGATCGAGGATGTCAACCGACTGATGAAGCAGTTCGACCAGACGCGCAAGATGATGAAGATGGTGACGGGCATGGATCGTTCGAAGATGATGCAGATGGCTGCAGCAATGAAAAAGGCCCACCCCTAACCCCTCCCGAAGGGAAGCGAACTTGAATAGTTCTAGCCAATGAGACATAAATACCGACCTCTACTTCCGTTGGACTATATTCCAGATTTTGTAAGTCTTGCAAATCATCTGATAAGGTGCTAAGGTTTACGAACGAAGAGGTCCTCTGTGATATAGATAATGTATTAACAGTTATTTCCAAAGAAATAGATAATGAATAATCCAGGAGAAGAAGTAACCAAACACCCCTCCCTTGGGGAGGGGAAGGGGGTGGGCTTAATTGACGGTAAGGCCACCGCTGCACAAATCAAGGCCGAGATTGCCGAAGAGGTGAAGGAGATAATGGCTTGTGGCGGCAAACAGCCCCATCTGGCTGCTGTGCTGGTGGGTCACGATGGCGGCTCAGAGACCTACGTTAAGAATAAGGTACTCGCGTGCGAGGCTTGCGGCTTCAAGTCGACCCTCATCCGCTATGAGGAGGATGTGACCGAGGAAGAACTCCTGTCCTGTGTGTCGCGGTTGAATCGCGACGAGGATGTAGACGGCTTCATCGTTCAGCTGCCGCTGCCTAAGCATATCGATGAACAGAAAATCATCGAGGCTATCGACTACCGCAAGGACGTAGACGGATTCCATCCCATCAACGTGGGACGCATGGCCATCGGACTGCCTTGCTTCATCTCTGCCACACCATTGGGCATACTGACCCTGCTGAAGCGCTATGGCATCGAGACGAGCGGTAAGAAATGTGTCATCCTGGGTCGCTCGAACATCGTGGGCAAGCCTATGGCACAGCTCATGATGCAGAAGCAGTATGGCGACTCGACCGTCACCGTTTGTCACTCCCGTTCGAAGACCCTGAAGGAAGAGTGCCGCGCTGCCGATATCATCATCGCCGCTATTGGCAGTCCTGAGTTCGTGACTGCCGATATGGTCAAGGAGGGTGCCGTCGTCATCGACGTAGGTACGACCCGTGTTCCCGACGCTTCGCGCAAGAGCGGCTTCCGTCTCACAGGCGACGTGAAGTTCGACGAGGTGGCTCCGAAGTGCTCGTTCATCACCCCCGTACCGGGTGGAGTAGGGCCCATGACCATCTGTTCGCTGATGAAGAATACCCTCGCTGCAGGTAAGAAAGAATACTATAAGTGATATGACTGCTGAAGAGTGGTATCAGAAGGGTAACGAATACCGCAAGCAGAGCTTATGGCACGAAGCCATCAACTGCTATATCCAGGCGATAGAACTTGACCCTGACAGCCCTGCAGTAGAGGCAAAGAGGATGCTGGATGACATCATGGCCTTCTACTGCAAAGATATGTATAATCCCTAAAACAAAGTCGCATACGGAAAGCGCCGTATGCGATTTTTTTGAAAAAAATCAATTTTCTTTTGATTTTTCCCTATAAATTACTACCTTTGCACCTTGAATTGTCGCACTGGTGAAAGGTGTGACGTTGCAATATGTATTTTAATGCATTAAACTAAATAAAAATGGCTAAAATGAAGGGTGCCATCGTGGTGGATACTGAACGGTGCAAGGGATGCAGCCTCTGCATCATCGCTTGTCCGCAGAAAGTCATCGCGCTGGCCAACAAAGTGAATCTGCATGGTTATCCCTATGTGGAGGCTGTCAACGAAGAGGCCTGTGTTGGCTGTGCTTCGTGCGGCATCGTGTGTCCCGACGGCTGTATCACCGTGTATCGTAAAAAAGTGGAGGAGTAAGTATGGAAAAGGAAGTTGTATTGATGAAGGGTAACGAGGCGATAGCTCATGCTGCCATTCGTTGCGGATGCGACGGCTATTTTGGCTATCCTATTACTCCGCAGAGTGAAGTGATTGAGACGCTGGCTGAACTGAAGCCCTGGGAAACTACCGGTATGCAGGTAGTACAGGCGGAGAGTGAGCTGGCATCTATTTATATGGTCTATGGCGCTGCCGGAGCCGGTAAGCGTGCGATGACCTCAAGTTCATCTCCTGGTATCGCCCTGATGCAGGAGGGTATCACCTATATGGCTGGTGCCGAGGTTCCGGGCGTGTTTGTCAACGTACAGCGTGGAGGTCCCGGTCTGGGAACCATCCAGCCTTCGCAGGGTGACTATTTCCAGGCTACCCGCGGCGGTGGTAACGGCGACTACAAGGTGATTGTGCTGGCTCCCTCGTCTGTACAGGAGATGGCCGATTTCGTTGACCTCGCCTTCGAGTTGGCTTTCAAGTATCGCAATCCCGCAATGATTCTCTCTGACGGTGTGATCGGTCAGATGATGGAGAAAGTGGTGCTGCCTCCTTTCAAGCCCCGTCGTACGGATGAAGAGGTCATCAAGGAATGCCCTTGGGCCTCTACAGGTAAGCCCAAAAACAGAGAGCGTGTGGTGATCACATCACTCGAACTGAAGCCAGAGGCTATGGAGAAGCGTAACATTGCTCTCCAGGAGAAATATGCAAAGATTCAGGAGAACGAGGTGCGCTTCGAGCAGCAGCTGATGGACGATGCCGAGTATGCTATCATCGCTTTCGGCAGTGCTGCCCGTATTGCAGAGAAGAGCGTTGAGATTGCCCGCGAGCAGGGCGTCAAGGTCGGTTTGTTCCGTCCTATCACGCTGTTCCCCTTCCCTGAGAAGCAGATTGCTGAGTTGGCGAAGAAGGTAAAGGGAATCCTCGTGGCTGAGATCAATGCCGGACAGATGGTACAGGATGTTCGCTTGGCTGTGAACGGTGCTGTTCCCGTCGAGCAGTTCGGCCGTCTCGGTGGCATCGTTCCTGATCCAGAGGAAATCGTAGAAGCACTTAAAAAGGTTATGTAAGCTATGGATAGAAATCAAATAGTTCAACCAGAGAACATCGTCTGCAAGAAGCCGACGCTGATGAACGACAACAATATGCACTACTGTCCGGGATGCAGTCACGGCGTAGTACATAAGCTCATTGCCGAAGTCATTGAGGAAATGGGTATGGAAGACAAGGCCGTAGGCGTATCGCCCGTTGGTTGCGCCGTCTTCGCGTACAACTATATAGATATAGACTGGCAGGAGGCCGCCCACGGACGCGCTCCCGCACTGGCCACAGGCATCAAGCGCACCTGGCCCGACCGCCTCGTGTTCACCTATCAGGGCGACGGCGACCTGGCTTGTATCGGTACTTGTGAGACTATTCATGCCCTGAACCGCGGTGAGAACATCGTCATCATCTTCGTCAATAATGCCATCTATGGCATGACCGGCGGACAGATGGCTCCTACGACACTGATCGGACAGAAGACCTCTACCTGTCCTTATGGACGCGATCCTCAGTTGCACGGCTATCCGCTGAAGATGGCTGATATTGCAGCTCAGTTGGAGGGCACCTGCTACGTGACTCGTCAGAGCGTAGAGTCGGTAGGCTCTATCCTCAAGGCTAAGAAGGCGCTGCGTAAGGCATTCGAGGCTTCAATGGCTGGTAAGGGTAGTTCGCTCGTGGAGTTTGTCTCAACCTGTAACAGCGGTTGGAAGCTCACTCCTGCTAAGGCAAATGAATGGATGAAGGAGAATATGTTCCCCTTCTATCCTAAGGGCGACCTGAAAGACACTACGAGTCTTTAATTAAGAATTAAGAGTTAAGAATTAAGAAAAGATGAAGAAAGAGATAATTATTTCAGGTTTCGGAGGTCAGGGTGTGCTCTCAATGGGTAAGATCCTGGCTTATAGCGGATTGATGGAGGATAAAGAGGTAACCTGGATGCCTGCATACGGTCCTGAGCAGCGTGGCGGTACGGCCAATGTTACCGTGATTGTCAGTGATGAGCGTATCTCTTCGCCCATCCTCTCAAAGTACGACATTGCTGTGGTGCTCAACCAGCCCTCGCTGGAGAAGTTTGAGCCGAAGATCAAGCCCGGCGGTATCCTCATCTACGACGGCTTCGGTATCATCAACAAGCCAACGCGCAAGGATATCACTATCTACGAGATCAACGCAATGGACAAGGCTGCTGAGATGAAGAACTCGAAAGTGTTCAACATGATTATCCTCGGCGGACTTCTGAAGGTGGCTCCCGTGGTGGGCTTCGGAGGTGTTGAGAAAGCACTCTACAAGACATTGCCCGAACGCCATCATAGCATGATTCCCCTGAACATGCAAGCCCTGGAAGAGGGCGGAAAAATCATTGAGCAGATTGCTTAGGCTTCAAAGCCTGGGCAACCTGCCCATCCTTTACCTAAAAACCTTTTGAATGAAATTGTTAGCCCTTAAAAGAAATCTATTAGCATTAGCCATCGCTTGTTGCCCCATCAGTTTGTGGGCACAGCACTTGCAAGCCACGTTGTCACACTATTCTACCGATGACGGCTTGATTTCTAATGCTATCTCCCATATCGTTCAAGATGACTATGGCTATATATGGCTCTCTACCTGGAACGGAATGTCGCGCTTTGACGGCTACAATTTCTATACCTATCGTACAGGCCCCGTCAGCGGTGTTCCTGATCTGCACAACCGAATCTCAGACATTGACGTTGACAATCGGCAGAATGTATGGCTCCGCATGTATGACGGGCGCATCTTTGTGTTGAGACGCTCTGTCGACAGGCTGGAGGAACCTTTCAAGACGATTGACCCCAGCGAGGATTATTTCACCCGTCATTCGCTGACCGTCACCAGTTCGGGCGATGTGCTGGCCAATATTGAGGGCAAGGGCATCTACAAGCTGCACATGGAGACGAAGGGTGTGCGCTCGGAAGTCATTTCTACCAATGGCCTTGAGGTCACCTCTATGGCTGAGGGTTATCAGAATGATATCTGGTTGGGCACCGACAAGGGCGTTCACCGTATGGATCTCTCGAACCTGACCATCGAGCGCAAGGGATTGTTCCTCGACGAATATATCACAAGTCTCTACTCGAACGGATACAATATCTATGTGGGAACCCAATCGGGAAAGATTTTCTCTTTCTCTTACGGTCAGGAACCGAAGGTCGTGCGGCAAGGCGGATTGGCCATCACAGGTCTGTTTGTCGACAGCTACGGCATTGTCTGGTTCTCCGACAAGCGCGAGGGCGTGGTTCGTATCAATCCCGGCAGTCCTGACGAGAAGCATTTCTCCCAAACCATCACTGTTCCCGATTATGATGGCGCAGGCGCTGAGTTCAACGAGGTAGGCGGCATCGTTTGGGTACGCATGAATCGTGGCGGTTACGGCTACTATAACCGTGAAGCCGACGAAGTGGAGTATTTCCACAACGACCCGTCGAACACATGGAACCTATCGAATACTGTCAATGCCCGTCTGGAACTGGCGGAGGGCGTTGTGTGGGAGTCAACCAGCAGGCGTGGCTTGGAGAAACTTGAAATACTGAAGAAAACCATCGACCGAATTCAGATTGATCCTTCACAAGGACCGTCGAACGTCAATGAAGTGCGCGCCCTCTACTATGATACCCAGCGCCAGCAGTTGCTCATCGGTAACAAGAAAGGCACCATCTTCTTCATTCGCAACGGCGAGGTGGTACAGAAACTGGAGAAAGATGCCAACGGCAAACCGCTCGGACGCGTCTATGGCATCTCGATGGATTCCAAGGGCAACTATTGGGTGAGCTGTAAGGATGACGGCCTCTATATGGTTACTCCACAGGGAAACGGCTTCCAGATAAAGAATTACCGCAATAGTCCTGGTAATGAATGGACGATCAACGATAACCGCGCCTATAACTGTGTGGAGGATGCCCGCGGCAATATCTGGGTGGCTACCTATGGTGGTGGCGTCAATGTGCTGACGACAAATGTTCATGGACAGCCCATCTTCATGCATAACAAGAACGTGATGCACAAGTATCCCTTCAACTCACATAAGAAAGTGCGCTGTGTGGCTATCGACCGTGCCGGTGATGTGTGGGCGGGTACTACCGACGGAGTACTGATCATGTCGTTGAAAGGCAAGACGCTCAGCATAGAGAAACTGAAGTCATCGACGACAGATCCGGAGCACATGCTGATGTCGAACGATATAGTATGTATTGCACAGGACCGTCAGGGCAATATGTGGTTAGGAACGAACGGTGGCGGTCTTGCACACACCATCGGCAAGGATGCTGAAGGACATTGGCTCTTTGAGAATTTCGGCTCGAAAGACGGTCTTCCCAGTGAGGAGATTCGCAGTATCACATTCGATGATCGGGGCAATGCATGGTTCTCAACGGATCACGTGCTATGCTCATACGATACCAACAAGGGAATCTTCACCACATTCTCTAATCTCGACGGTGTTGATGAAACCGTTTGCTCGGAAGGTGCAGCTGTCTGTCTGCCTAACGGAAACGTCATCTTCGGAACGGTCAACGGATATTATGTTGTAGATCGCAGCAAACTGGTGACATCGGCAGGTAATATCCTGAAACTGCGTATCACTGATTTCTGGTTGAATGACGAATTGCAGAGTCCTCGACTGACCGACGTTTTCGATACGTATATTCCTGAGAGCCAGGAACTTCGTCTGCCTGGTCATGGCTCGCTCTTCACCTTCCGCTTTGCTTCGCTGAACTACCAGCTGCAGCATCGCGTACATTATCAGTACATGCTTGAAGGTTATGACTACACTTGGCAGAATGCCGACAGGACACGCACGGCCACCTATAGTAATCTGGCTACCGGTCACTATCGCTTCAAGGTGAAAGCCTTCCTCCTGGAGTCGCCTGAGAAGTTCGATATGTGTCAGATTGATATCATCGTTCCTCCGTATTTCCTGCTTTCTCCAGCCGCCATCTGGGTGTATATGATAGTCGGTATGGCACTGGGAATATGGTTGCTCTTCTGGCGCCAGCGCGTTCTTGCGAAGAGAGAGAAGATGCGATTCCTGCGTGAAGGACCCCGTCAGCAGATTATCAAGGTGGTCGATGAAGACTTCGTTCTCTTCCTCAACGAGTACCTCTATATCCATTTCTCTGACCCGATGCTCACCGTTGAGGATATTGTGACGGCATCCGACCTTAGCGACGATAAGTTCACCCATAAGGTACTGAAGAATACAGGTATGTATCCGAATGAGTACATATTGGATTATCGTGTCAAGAAAGCGATGGAGATGCTAGAGAATACGGATGAAACGATAGCCGAGATAGCTTATCGTTGCGGCTATTCCGACCCGAACGCCTTCAACCGACAGTTTAAGTCGAAGACCGACATGATGCCTTCGAAGTATCGTGACCTCTGTAAGAAGATAGGCAAAAAGACGGACAATTAACATCTTTTGTGCCTCATCGGTGCTTCTTCTTCGATTAAAATCCGTACCTTTGCAGTAAAATCATTGGGGGCGTGCACGTTCGATCGGGATACTCATCAATTAACTTGTGAAAACCGGGTCGTCTTCTTTTGCCAATGGCGGGCCATTAACCAAGCATTTACGTGCCGATGGATTACAAAGGCGGAGAGCACCCACAACCTGTGATAAAGGAGTTTTCATCACATCACCTGTGCGTCCCCATTTCTTATTTCTTAAGCTATTATGTTTTCTGGAATTATTGAAGAATTTGCTACCGTCGTAGCCATCAGAAAAGACAGAGAGAATATCGATTTCACGCTTACCTGCTCGTTTGTCAATGAGCTTACCATCGACCAGAGCGTTGCCCATAACGGCGTCTGCTTGACGGTTGTAAGCATCACACCTGCCGCTGGCGATTGTTCTGCCACGTATACGGTGACGGCTATGAAGGAGACGCTCGACCGTTCGAACCTGGGGCTGCTGAAGGTGGGCGACAAGGTGAATATTGAGCGCTCTATGCTGATGAACGGACGCCTCGACGGACATATCGTTCAGGGACACGTTGACCAGACGGCTACCTGCATTGAGACAAAGGATGCCGATGGCTCTACTTACTTCACATTCCAATACGACTTTGATGCAGAGATGGCTCGTCACGGATATTTCACCGTCGATAAGGGCTCGGTAACAGTGAATGGTGTAAGTCTGACTGTTTGCCGCCCCACGCGTGATACCTTCCAGGTGGCCATCATTCCCTACACGTTTGAGCATACAAACTTCTGTGATATTCATGTGGGAAGCGTTGTAAATATTGAGTTCGACATCATCGGTAAGTATATTGCCCGCATGCAGCAGTTGTAGGCAAACTGAACGGATATCTTGTCGTAACGATTATCCTGACCAAGACTCACTTCATGGACATTCAGCAACTGCAAAAGCTCTACGCCCGCATTCCACAAGTGGGCGCACTTCAGCGTCTTATTGAGAAGAAGGGCAACTCGGTGATTCATCTCGACGGGTTGCTGGCTTCGAGTGCGCCCTTGCTGTTCAGCGCTTTGGCAGAAAAGACTCCCCGAACCATGCTGTTCGTTCTCGACGATAGTGAGATGGCAGGCTATTTCTATCACGACCTCACACAGGTGATGGGCGAGACGGATGTATTGTTCTTCCCTTCATCTTACCGTCGTTCCATCAAGTATGCACAGAAAGATGCAGCCAACGAGATTCTGCGTACGGAAGCTCTGGCTCGTCTGTCTACCGCTACCGATAATGGTTCACCACTTTATATCGTGACCTGTCCGGAGGCGATTGCCGAAATGGTGGTATCGCGCAGAAGTCTTGATGCCCGCACACTGCAACTTTCTGAGAACCAGACGGTCAGTGTATCGGATATTTGCTCCACGCTGCGCAGCTTCGGTTTCCATGAGGTCGACTATGTCTACGAACCGGGACAGTTCGCCCTTCGTGGCAGCATCCTCGATGTCTTCTCCTATAGTCATGAGTATCCTTACCGCATTGATTTCTTTGGCGACGATATCGACAGCATCCGTTCGTTCGAGATTGAAGATCAGCTCTCGCGTGAACGCTGTCAGCAGGTGACGATTGTGCCTGAGATGAACGATGTAGAAGAGAAGGAGTCGCTCTTTCACTTCCTGCCGGAAACGGCTATCACCGTCTATCACAGCTACCAGTTTGTTCAGGAGACGATAGGCCGTATCTACCAGGAAGGTTTCTCAAAGCAAGCCATTACCGAACGGTTGGAAGAGGTCAGCGAGATGGAGCGGAAAGAGATAGAACAGCAGTTGAACCGCGACAGTCAGTTGATTACTGCCTCCCGCTTCCTTACCGACAGCGAACCCTTCCGAAGGATAGAACTCTCACGAACGGCTCAGACGTCCTCCTCAGTCATTCATTTCAATATTGCTGCCCAGCCGCTGTTCCATAAGAATTTCGAACTGCTGACTAAGACCTTCGAGGATTATCGGCTGAAGGGCTATCGCATCTTCATTCTTGCTGATAGCCATAAACAGATAGAACGTCTAAGCGATATATTTGCTGAGATGATTGATGAGAAGGATATTTTCGAGGGCGTTGACCGCACGCTGCATGAGGGATTCATCGATGATGATCTTCATGCTTGCTTCTTTACCGATCATCAGATCTTTGACCGTTTCCATAAATACAACCTGAAGAGCGACAAAGCTCGTAGTGGCAAGGTGGCGCTCACGCTGAAGGAGATTCAGCAGTTCGAGCTTGGCGACTATGTTGTTCATGTGGATCACGGAATCGGAAAGTTCTGCGGATTGGTGCGGATGCCGATAAATTCCGGAAATTCCGGACAATCCGGAATATCCGGAATATCCGGAATCTCCGGACAATCCGGAATATCCGGAATATCCGGAATCTCCGGACAATCCGGAATCCCCGCCGAAACCGGCTTCCAGGAAATGATCAAGATTCAGTACCAGCGCGGCGACTGTATCTATGTATCCATCCACTCGCTCTATAAGGTATCGAAATACAAGGCGCAGGATAACGGTCAGCCACCGCGTGTGTCGACACTCGGCACCGGACAATGGGAACGACTGAAGGAGCGCACCAAGACTCATATCAAGAGTATTGCGCGCGACTTGATTCGCCTCTATTCCAAGCGACGTTCCCAGCGCGGCTTCGCATTCAGTCATGATACCTACTTGCAACACGAGTTGGAGGCCTCGTTCCTCTATGAGGATACACCCGATCAGTTGAAAGCCACTCAGGAGGTAAAGGCAGATATGGAAATGGCGCGTCCGATGGACCGTCTCGTCTGTGGCGACGTAGGCTTTGGAAAGACTGAGGTAGCGGTGCGAGCTGCATTCAAGGCTTCTGTCGACGGGAAACAAGTTGCCGTCCTGGTACCTACCACCGTACTTGCTTATCAGCACTTCCGCACCTTCAGCGGTCGATTGAAGGACATGCCTGTACGCGTCGATTACCTGACGAGAGCCCGTACCGGCAAGCAGACGACAGCTCTGCTGAAAGATCTGGAAGAGGGTAAGATAGATATTCTGATAGGTACACAGAAACTGATTGGTAAGAATGTGAAGTTCAAGAACTTAGGACTTCTTATTATAGATGAGGAACAGAAGTTTGGAGTGGCTGCAAAAGAGAAACTTCGACAGATGAAGACCAACGTAGACACGCTGACGATGTCGGCAACGCCAATCCCACGTACGCTTCAGTTCTCGCTGCTCGGTGCGCGCGACTTCAGCGTCATCCAGACGCCTCCGCCCAACCGTTATCCCATTCAGACGGAGATACACACTTTCTCGCCTGAAATCATTGTTGACGCCATCAATTTCGAGATGTCGCGCAACGGACAGGTCTATTTCGTCAACAACCGTATCAGTGACTTGGTGCATCTGGCCGAGATGATTCACAAGTATATTCCTGACTGTCGCATTGCCATAGGTCACGGACAGATGAAGTCTGATGAATTGGAAGAGATTGTGCTGGGATTCTCCAATTACGATTATGATGTGCTGCTCTCTACGACGATAGTAGAGAACGGTATTGATATCCCCAATGCCAATACCATCATCATCAATGGTGCCCATAACTTCGGCCTTTCCGACCTGCACCAGATGCGAGGCAGGGTAGGGCGCGGCAATCGCAAGGCCTTCTGCTATCTGTTGGCGCCACCCTTGTCGGCTCTGCCGCAGGATTCGCGTCGCCGTTTGGAAGCCCTTGAGAACTTCAGTGGATTGGGTTCAGGCATCAATATTGCGATGCAAGACCTTGATATCCGTGGAGCTGGCAATCTGCTGGGAGCCGAACAGAGCGGATTTATCAGTGATTTGGGGTACGAGACCTACCAGAAGATTCTGAACGAGGCAATGGCAGAGCTGAGGAATGAGGAACCGGAGATGATGGAGGATGCTGGCAGTTCTAGTCAATCAAGCAGTTCTAGTCAATCAAGCAGTTCTAATCAATCGGGAGGTTCTAGTCAATCTGGAAATTCTAGTCATTCTAGTAGTTCTAGTCAATCTTGCTTAGTGGGTGTTTTGTTTGTCTCTGACTGCACGCTCGAATCTGATTTGGAGATGTATTTCCCTGACCAGTATGTTCCCAGCGACAGCGAGCGAATGCTACTATATCGCGAGTTGGATCATGTGCGCGACGATCAGGAACTGGACGCCTATCGCACCCGACTGATAGATCGTTTCGGACCTATTCCCCACGTAGCCGAAGAGTTGCTGCAGGTCGTTCGCTTGCGCCGCTTGGCTATGTCGTTAGGTTGCGAGAAGATATTCTTGAAACAGGGTCGGATGTTCCTGTTCTTTGTCAGCAACGTGCGCAGTCCTTTCTATCAGAGCGCCGCCTTCGACAGCATCCTGAACTATGTGGGTATGAATGTGCGCCGCTGTAGCCTTCGCGAGCAGTCGGGCAAACGTTCAATGGTGGTTGCCGACGTGCCTTCGGTTGAGGAGGCAGTAGCGGTGCTACAGAAGATTGTGGTGTAATAAATTCGTTCAGAATCCGGGCCGATTAGTATCCGAGCCAATCAGTTTTCATACGTTAGAATTGCTTTCTTTGTCGAACGCTTCGTAGGCATTAACGATGCGAGTCACCAGTTTGTGGCGCACAATGTCAGTACGGTCGAGACGAACCACACCGATTCCCTCTACCTCGCTGAGGATGTGGAGTGCCTCGATGAGTCCGCTTTTCTGTGTCTTCGGCAAGTCAATCTGCGAGGTATCGCCCGTAATAATCATCTTCGTGTTCCAGCCCATTCTCGTCAGAAACATGCGAATCTGAGCGGGAGTAGTGTTCTGTGCTTCATCCAGGATAACGACGGCATCGCTCAGCGTACGTCCTCGCATGAAGGCAAGCGGAGCTATCTGGATGACGTGTTTCTCCATCATATCCTGCAGTTTTACCTGCGGCAACATATCCTCTAGCGCGTCGTAAAGCGGCTGCAGGTACGGGTCAATCTTGTCTTTCATGTCGCCTGGCAGGAAACCCAGTTTCTCGCCTGCCTCAACAGCCGGACGCGACAAGATAATCTTCTTCGCAGTCTTGTCTTTCAGCGCTTTGACAGCCAGTGCGATGCTCAGGTAGGTCTTACCCGTACCTGCGGGTCCTACGGCAAACACCATATCGTTTTCCTGATAGGCGTCGATGAGGCGCTGCTGGTTCTCGGTACGAGCCTTGATGGGGCGCCCTGACATTGTGTAACACACCACACCGTCGGGCACTTCTTCCTTCGTGCGCTTACCTTTTATAATGTCCAGGATGTCCTCTTCCTTCAGCGAGTTGAACCGTAACACGTGCTGGCGCATCTTCTCGGCACTCTCCTCGAAAGCGGCCATCTGTTCCTCGTCGCCCAGGATTCGCATCACATTGTCGCGAGCCGTAATACGTAGTTTCGGATACAGCGCACGAATCATCTGCAGGTGGCAGTTGGCAACACCGTAGAACACCACCGGGTCAATGTCTTCTAATACAAAATGTTTCTCTATCAAAGCGTTGTTTTTTAGATTTGGCTTGCAAAAGTACTAATTTTTTTGGTAATGACTGCAAAGTTCAATGAAAATTTATTTGGCTTTTCCTCCGTTTTTTCGTAATTTTGCAAAATCTTTGAAAGAGAAAGCAAATAATTAATTTTTATGAGAACCTACAACCTGATAGTTAAGCATTTTTGCCTGGCTCTGCTTTGCTGCGGAATGGGCTTGTCGGCAGCTGCCCAGAACGTGAATTCGTGGACGGCTGACAATGGTAATGGAACGTATACGAACCCGCTGATGTATGATGAGTTCTCCGACCCGGATATCCTCCGTGTGGGCGATGATTACTACCTGGCAGGCACTACGATGCATACGGTGCCCGGATTGGTGATTCTGCATTCACGCGACTTGGTGAACTGGGAGAACGTCAGCTACTGTTTCGACCGTTTCGACTTTGATGATCCTGCCTTCTCGCTCTTAGGCCCGCAGGGAAAGAATCGTGGTGAAGTCTATGGCGAAGGTATCTGGGCACCCTGCATACGCTACGCCAACGGACAGTTCTACGTGTTTTCCAACGTGAACGGAAAAGGCCTGCAATGCTATACCAGCAAGGATATTCACGGCCCCTGGATACACCATAATATGAAAGGACGCATCTATGACCTGGGCGTGTTGTTCGACGATGACGGCAAGATATATGCCATTCACGGCTACGGTGAGGTGCACTGCACGGAATTGAAGCCCGACATGAGCGGACCTATAGAAGAGACCGATCGCATCATCATTCCGCAAGGCTCGGCAGTAGGCGAGGGACATCACATGTATAAGATCAACGGTATGTACTACCTGATCTCTACCGACTATAAGCCCAACGGACGCACACTCTGTTCGCGTTCGAAGAGCATCTGGGGCCCTTACGAAACTTGTGTGATCACAGCCGATGAGACCTACGGATACCATGCAGCACCGCTGACGCAGTTCCGTGGCCGCATTCTCCCTGACGGCTCTCGCTTCGGCATCCCTCAGCCAGACGTCAACGCAACGGCTTGCTCTAACATCCATCAGGGCGGTATCGTGGAAGACCAGAGCGGACAGTGGTGGGCGCTGCTGATGCAGGACTTCCACAGCATCGGACGAACGGTTACGCTGGCTCCCATCACCTGGAAAGACGGATGGCCCTTCCTCGGATTGCCTGGTAACTTAGGGCGCGCACCGCGTACTTGGGTGAAGCCGAACGTGGGCAGTACTGCTGCCGACGTGAAGCCCCACGCACCCTATAACCGCTCAGAGAATTTCGATGGCAAACAGTTGGGACGCGTATGGCAGTGGAACCACAATCCGAACGACAAGATGTGGAGCCTGAAGAAAGGTAGACTGCGTCTGCAAACGATGCCTGCTGACCAGTTGATGTGGGCTCGTAACTCTTTGACTCAGCGCGTGATAGGACCGTCGTCTATAACAACGGTTGAACTCTATACGAAGGGCTTAAAGGACGGTGACGTGTGTGGATTGGGCAATATCAATATCCCCTGTTCGTGGATAGGTATCGTCAAGGAAAACAACAAACTGACGCTTCGCTGGTTTGAACAGGCTTCGAACGATACTATCGATCAGCCCATTGAACTGCCTCAGCAAAAGATATGGCTGCGTATGTGTGGCGAGTATGATGATGATCAGGCAGAGTATAGCTACAGCATTGACGGCGAGAAGTTCTATCCGATGGGACGTACCATGCGTCTGAGTTATCAGCTTGTCACCTTCCAGGGTTCGCGTCATGCGCTGTTCGCCTTCAACAAGAAAGGACAGAACGGCGGTTATGCCGAGTTTGACAATTTCACCATTGTTGAGCCGGAGGCCGACCGCTCACAGAACATCCCCTGCGGCAAGACCATCCGCATCATCAATCTGGCTACAGGACGCCCAATGGTGGCGCTCGGCCACGGACTGATGTATGATACCGACGTCAGGAACAACTCGAAGCAAACTCACTTCCGCGTGATTGACAAGGGACAGGGTAAGGTGATCCTGCAATGTGAAGACGGCCGCTATGTGTGGGTGTCGGGCTTGGGATTGCCTGGCGATGTGCGTCTCACCAGCGATGTCGCGAAGGCTGAGGTGTTCATGTGGCAGGATTATCTGAGGGGCGAGTTCATGCTGATGTCGATGCGAAACCACCGCTACATAGGCAAGAGCCCTACCACGGGAAGTCCTTATTCGATGGATTACACTGGTGCCGACCCAGCCCGCAAGAACGGCTCGGTACTGAGATGGGAAGAAGTGAGATAAGAAAAATAGATAAACTGTGATTTCTGTAGAAGGACTGAAGGTGGAGTTCGGTATCAAACCACTCTTTACTGACGCCACCTTTGTAATAAATGCTAACGACCGCATCGCACTGGTAGGCAAAAACGGTGCGGGCAAGTCAACCTTGCTGAAAATACTCTGTGGCAAGGAGAAACCAACTGCAGGCAATGTCGCTGTGGCTACCGATGTCACTATCGGCTATCTGCCTCAAGTAATGATTCTGCAAGACACCACAACGGTGCGTGAAGAGGCTCAGAAAGCCTTTGCCGACATCAGGTTGATGAAGGACCGTATAGACAAGATGGAAAGGCTGTTGGGCGAGCGAACCGACTATGAGAGTACTGACTATATGGAACTCGTGGAGCGCTTCACTTCTGAGCACGAACGCTATCTGATGCTGGGCGCTGAAGGCTATGAGGCCGAGATTGAGCGCACGCTGATGGGATTGGGATTCCTGCGCTCAGATTTGGATCGTCCCACCAACGAGTTCTCCGGTGGTTGGCGCATGCGTATCGAGTTGGCAAAAATCCTGTTGGGACGCCCTGACGTGCTGTTGCTCGACGAGCCTACCAACCACCTGGACATTGAGTCCATACAATGGCTCGAACAGCTGTTGGCTGCATGGAGTGGGGCAGTGGTGCTGGTCAGTCACGATAGAGCGTTTATCAACAATGTATCGAACCGAACACTGGAAATCTCTTGTGGACAGATCATCGATTATCGAGTGAAGTATGATGAGTACGTCATTCTGCGTAAGGAACGGCGCGAACAGCAGCTCAGGGCCTTTGAGAATCAGCAGAAGGAGATTGCCGATATCAGGGAGTTCGTGGAGCGTTTTCGCTATAAGCCCACCAAAGCCGTACAGGTGCAGCAGCGACTGCGTCAGCTGGAGAAAATCGTACCTATCGAAGTAGATGAGGTGGATAACTCTGCGATGCACTTGAAGTTTCCCCCCTGTCTGCGTAGCGGCGACTACCCCGTCATTTGTGATGAGGTGGCCAAGAGCTATGGTAATCATAACGTGTTCGCAAAGGTGAACCTGACCATCAAGCGAGGTGAGAAAGTGGCTTTCGTAGGTAAAAACGGTGAGGGAAAATCAACGCTGGTGAAGTGTATCATGGGCGAGATTCCTTTTGATGGTCATCTGAAGATAGGACATAATGTGCAGATAGGCTACTTCGCTCAGAACCAGGCACAGTTGCTCGATGAGAGCCGAACCGTGTTCCAAACCATCGATGATGTGGCGAAGGGAGACGTGCGCCTGCGCATCAACGATATCCTGGGAGCCTTCATGTTTGGCGGGGAGGCATCTGAGAAACGCGTCAAGGTGCTCAGTGGCGGCGAGCGCAGTCGACTGGCCATGATTCGCCTGTTGCTCGAACCAGTCAACCTGCTCATCCTCGACGAGCCCACCAATCATCTGGATATGCCTTCGAAAGACGTGCTGAAAGAGGCCATCCGTGCTTTCGACGGAACAGCCATCATCGTGAGTCACGACCGTGAGTTCCTCGATGGCTTGGTGACCAAGGTCTTTGAGTTCGGTGATGGCAAGGTCAGAGAGCATATCGGAGGCATCTATGACTTCCTCAGAGACAGGGGCGAGCGAGTGCTTCTTGGCGGAGAGAGGAAGGAGGAGCGAGAAGAGAAAGCTCCCTCAATGTCTGTTTCTGACTTATCGCCCCAGGCTTCCGAAGCGTCCTATGCCGAGCATAAGGAACAGCAGAAACGCATCAGGAAAGCGGAACGTTCCGTAGAGGAAAGTGAGCGAAAGATAGCCTCGATGGAGGCCCGCTTGAAGGAACTCGACAGCCTGCTTTGCGACCCTAAGAATGCATCCGATATGACACTCGTCACAGAGTATACCGACATCAAACGACAGCTGGACGAAGAGGTAGAGAAATGGGAAAAACTTTCAGAAGAGTTAGAGAGTATAAGTAACATATAACCAAATAATTACAGTATGAATATGAAACTAATGGTTGCAGCTGCTTCGATGGCCACCGTCGTGGGCTGCAGTAACAGTAATTCAATGAAGTCAGGACTTGACTTAAGCAACCTGGATTCGACCGCAACGGCTGGTGATGATTTCTACCAGTATGCCTGCGGCGGATGGATGCAGAACAATCCGCTCCCCGCTGCCTACTCCCGTTATGGATCCTTCGACGTGTTGGCTGAGGAGAACAACAAGCGTGTGAACGGTATCTTGGATGAACTGCTGAAAGGAAGCTTTGAGCAGGGAACGATTGAACAGAAGCTGAGCGACCTCTACAAGTTGGCTATGGATAGCGTGAAGCGTGACCAGGACGGCGTGAAGCCGCTGATGCCTCTTATCGAGCGTATGGAACAGGCCAAAACTGTTGATGAACTGTTCGCTATCCAACTGGAACTGGCTCCTATGGGCGATTCGGAGTTCTGGGGTGCCTATCTCGGTGCAGACGAGAAGAACGCAACGGAGAATATCGTGAACGTCTTTCAGAGTGGATTGACGCTGGGTGAAAAGGACTATTATCTGGCTACCGATTCAGCTACCGTCAATATTCGTGAGGAATACAAGAAACACATCGTAAAGATGTTCCAGCTCTTCGGATTCACCGAACAGCAGGCACAGGCAAAGCGTGATAACATCATTAAGATTGAAACAGCACTGGCTCGCGTGTCACGTTCGCGTACTGAGCTTCGTGATCCGCAGAAGAACTACAACAAGACCACCTTGCAGGACTTCCAGAAGAACTATCCTCACCTCCAGTTGGAGAAATTGCTTAATGCAAAGGGATTAGACAGCAAGTACTTCCAGGAACTGGTAGTGGGACAGCCTGAATTCATGGCCGGAGCCGACAAGATTATCTCAGCGCTGACCCCCGCTGAATATCGTGATTACATGGAGCTCGGACAGATTCACGATGCAGCCTCACAGCTGAGCGATGAGGTGCAGAAAGTCAACTTCGAGTTCTTTGGCAAAGTCCTTTCCGGTCGCAAGGAAGACCATCCGCTGTGGCGTCGTTCAACTCGCCAGTTGGAAAGCGTGATGGGTGAGGCGCTCGGGCAAATCTACGTCAAGAAATATTTCCCTGCTGAAGCCAAGGAACGTATGGTTCAGTTGGTAAAGAACCTGCAGATTGCTCTCGGCGAACGCATCGATGCACAGGATTGGATGAGTGACTCCACCAAGCTGAACGCTCATGACAAACTGAATACGTTCTATGTGAAGGTGGGCTATCCTGATAAGTGGACGGATATCTCAGCACTCACCATCGATCCTGCCAAGAGTTATCTGGAGAATATGAGGGAGTGTAACCGTTTCTGGACGAAGTGGGATATCGAGCATAAGGCTGGTAAGCCTGTCGACCGCGATGACTGGCACATGTATCCTCTGACGGTGTAGGCCTACTATAATCCTACTACCAACGAAATCTGTTTCCCTGCAGGCATTCTGCAGCATCCGTTCTTCAATATGGAGGCTGATGATGCCTTTAACTACGGTGCTATCGGAGTGGTTATCGGACATGAGATGACTCACGGATTCGACGATCAGGGACGCCAGTTTGATAAGGATGGAAACATGCACGACTGGTGGACGGAAGCCGATGCCGAAAACTTCAAGGCTCGTACCGACCGTTATGCAGACTTCTTCTCAGCTATCAAAGTACTGCCCGACCTGAATGCCAATGGCAGATTGACACTGGGTGAGAACCTGGCTGATCACGGAGGTCTGATGGTGGCTTATTCAGCCTATAAGAATGCTACAAAGGATCAGCCGCTGCCTGATATGGATGGCTTTACTGCCGACCAGCGCTTCTTCTTGGCCTATGCTGGTGTGTGGGCAGGTAATATCAATGAGGCTGAGATTCGCCGACTGACCAAGATTGACCCTCATTCACTTGGCAGATGGCGCGTCAACGGTGCGTTGCCTCATATCGATGCATGGTATGAAGCATTCGATATCAAGCCAGATAACAAAATGTATATTCCCAAGGAAGAACGCCTGCCTTTGTGGTAAGCGTTCAGGCGCTTTGAGGGGCACTAAGGCTCTTCAAAATAAAAACTTAAAGACCGTCACAAAAAAATGTGGCGGTTTTTTCTTTTATTTCGTTCAATTTCATTAACTTTGCACAGTATTTTAGCTAAAGTAAATTTTTATGGCCAACGAAACAACACAAAATCCGGTGTTTAACCAGCAGCGCCAGATGGACGGAAGAGTGCAATCTGCTCCAATGAACAATCAACAAAGTCAGCAAGCTCAGCAGTTTAATATGCCTGGGTCGGTTGTCTGTCAGCAATGCGGAACGACCAACACTTTAGGCACTCTTTATTGTGTCTCATGCGGCTCGGCGCTTCATTCGGGATCGTGCCCACATTGTGGAAGTCCGCTCGATGATGATGCAGACTATTGTGAGGTCTGTCATCATTACGTAAGACAGGACGTCTGTTCCTTCTGCGGTGCCCGTTTTGCACCACAGGATGCCTTCTGTCCTGAATGTGGCTCTCCCCGTGGCGGTATCGTTTGTCCTACTTGTCATACCCTGAGCGATTTCGCGTTCTGCAAGCAGTGCGGTACTCCACTGACAGAAGAGGCACAGATGCTGATGAAACAAATGAAACAGATGCCCGAATATCAGGAGATGGTTCGGTTGGCCAAAGAATATGACTCGCTTCAGTTAGAGAATCCCATCTCTACCGAACGTGAAAAAGCTCGCGATGATGCTTCTCAGAAATTCCGTGAGCATGTGCTGAAACTGTTGGCACAGGATGAGGGCGTTACCGACCCAGTCATCCCAAAGATGGAGAGAGTGCGCATGAGCAAAGACGAGCTTGCGAAGGCTAAAGAGGAAAAGCTGGCCCGTATCGCAGAACTGCTCAGTAAAATGCCAGAACCTGCTGAACCCACTCCGGCCAAGGTTCGTAATTATGCAATGGCACAGAAACCTGCTGGCGTCCGTCTGGCTTGGGTCTGTAACTGGAAGCACGCAATGCATAGCAGCCCCTGTGGATGCGCCAAGCCTCAGATGGGAGGTAAGTGGGTCATCTTGGGACGTGGCAGCAAACAAGAAATCAAAGACGATAAATAGCTTATTCCTTCAGTAATTCATGAGCGAATTCATCAACGATACAGAACTGGACAACGTGCCAGAAGCAAACGATAATAAAAGACAGACCCCCCAGGTAGATAATGACCGGACAATAGTCATAAACCGTTCGGCTATGGGAGATCGTACCATCGTCTCTGATAAGACAATAGTCGCCGACAAGACCATTGTCGCTGACAGGACGATAGTCGCAGATAAGACAATAGTTGCTGACAAAACAATTGTCGCCGACAAAACGATAGTTGCAGATCGTACTATCGTGGCAAATAGCGTTCCGCAGGATGATCTTCTCGATGGCGAATTCCATACCATCAGACCTGAGGTGAGACCTTCAGCTCCTATCATCATGGACGAAGATATGGAGGGTGACGGATTCATGCTGAAGGGCGAACGCTGGAAATTAGTGAAGTCATTGAGCGAGAATTCCGGTGAGGCACAGGTGTTCCTGGTAAATCGAAATGGGGTGGAGCGGGTATTGAAGGTCTATTACCCGAACTATGACGTCAACAGGAAATTGATGCAGGTCATCCGAAACTTCCATTTTGAGATGATTGTCAGTCTTGATGACTTCGGCAAGACCTACGTTGACGGAAAGCATCGTTTCTATGAACTGATGGAATACCTGAAGGGAGGATCGCTTCAGGAGTATCATTTAGGAGGCGATGTCAATGCATTTCGTCGTATTACCCTGCAAGCTGCTGCAGCACTCGCTTTCTGTCATAAGAATAACATCCTGCACAAGGATATCAAACCCTCAAACTTCTTTTTCCGCGACGAAGCACATACCCAGTTGGTGTTGGGCGATTTCGGCATCTCGTCTATGGTGGAGAATGACGGGAAATCATATCGTACGACACAAGCACGTACACCAGTTTATGCCGCACCGGAGATGTATGCCGATGTGATTGACGGAGAGGTAGAGATAACACCTGCAGCAGATTATTATTCCCTGGGTATTACTCTTTTTGCGCTTTGGTTAGGCGAAAACCCGATGAGTTCGAACGAGCGTGCCATGATGCGCCAGAAGAACGAGGGACGTCTGCCACGTATCGAGGAGTTGCCTCCCAGAGTGAAGCGTCTCGTTCAGGGACTTACTGCCGTGAATCCCTTAAGTCGTTGGAAGTATGAAGAGGTGGAGCGCTGGTTCCTGGGTGAAGATGTGCCCATCGACTTGTCATCTCCATTCCTTCGTTATAAGAGTTTCATCGTTGACCCTGACCGTAACCTGGTTGCCGATAATATTCAGGAGCTCATTCCGATGCTGTTGGAGAACAAGAACCTTGCCATCAACTATCTGTATAACGGACGTATCACAACTTGGTTGGAGACGTGTGGCAATACAAAGTTGTCAGCATTGGTGAAAGACATTATCACCAATCGCTATCCCGTTGATCAAAAGGCAGGTCTGATGGCTTCTGTCTACGTGATGGATGCGTCTTATCCGTATCATGATGTCCAGAACGAAGCCTGCGAGGATGTTCATAGCATCGCACTGTCGCTGTTAAGTTATAAGGAGCGTTATGCGTTGGAACTGCAGAATGCCAATGATTCACTGTTCCTCTGGTTGGAGTCGCATACCAAGGCTGATGTCAATCGTCTGCGCTCTTACTTTACACCAGATGCAGAGCCCCATGTGGCAATCATGCGCTTGGTCTATGAGATAGATCCTGATATTCCATTCCTCTCCAATTCGTCGTCAGCGTCACTGTCAGAGATTGTCAAGTCTTTCGGTAGTGGCAATATGACTGAGGATGACTGGCATTCATTGACTGACGGACGACTCCTGTCCTGGATGATTAGCCATGAAGACGTGATGGCTTGCGAGTCATTGCGTATCATGACACAGGGGCAGCCGTTCTCAATGTCGCTGGCCTATAAAGTACTGTACAACCTGGATCGTACAGCTGCCTATGACCTGCGTGAGGCAAACACACCGGCCCTGGTGGGAGAACTGCTGTGCGACCTGTTGACGACAGTTCAGCATACGACCAATGACGATCTGGCTGTTGAGATGCAGGACTTCTGTGACGAGAACGGTCGGTTCCGTTATTATGCCCAGCTGCACGGATGGTATCACGAGATGTCGGAAGCTGAGCGTTGTTTCAATCTCAATTCAGAAGAGAACCGTGAGCGCCTCAGCGCCTATGACCTGCATACAGCGCTCTATCGTTATTGTTCTATTCTCGGTGCCACTCCTTATTACAAACTTCCTGACGGCACCAAGTTGAAGAAAGTGGAAGACGTGAAAGAAAAGCGTCTGGCGAATGCTATCCGAAACGAGCTTCGTACCGGCTCATTGTCACAGTGGTTGTCAGTATTCTATCACGAGAATCCGAACATGGATTTCGCTGAAGAATACAGCTATGAGCATGAACTGGAGAAATGGTTGTTGGCACTTGGTGAACTGGATGCTCAACAAATGTATTACAAGCGTTTCATCAAGGCGCGTGAAGATACTACCGAACGTATTGCTGAGGTAAGGCATGACTGGAATTCGGCACGAAGCAGAGAAATGCTTTGGCGTTATCTGTATTATTTCCTGGCTGCCGTTTGGATTGGTCTCTTGGTGGTAGTAGGCATTGATAATCGTACCTACATCCTGGAGCATCCTTATCTGACAATTCTGCTCCCCGTAGGATCTATGACCGCTGTCATCGTTGCCATTCGTGCATTCTTTGGCGGTATCGGTGCCTTCCTCGCATTCCTGTTAGGATGTTTAGGGTTCGGGTCGGCATTCGCACCTATCTACATGTTGAAGTTCGCACAGTCATGGAGTCCGTCACTCTTTATTCCCGTGATGGTACTGATATCACTAATCTATATGGTGATTTGCCATCTGACGGTGTTCCAGCATGATGATAAGACCAGTGCAAAAGCCATCCGCGAAATCCTAACTACCGAAGATATTAATACCTCGTTGATGGAACCGCTCTACTATACGTTCAAGACAAAATCGTTCCGCTATAAGAGTACGAAATTCGGATTGCTGGATGATATCTCCAATCAGGTTAGAAGCATTTCAGGCGAAAACGTGCTTCACTATGCATTATGGGGATTGCTGTACCTCATCTTGATCGTGGAGTTCTGTGCGTTCAGCCCGAAGCTGCTGAATATCAAGAATCCGACTTTTGGACGTGAAGAGGTGAAACAAGTCATAGAACAAGTTCAAAATGATTTAGACGAATGATTTGCGAATACTGTCATAAGGAAAATAGAAATATAGCCAAGTTCTGCAAGTGGTGCGGCAAGCCACTTGTCTCACAGAATGTGCTCGACAGGTTGGTAGGATTAGAAGACCTGAAGGCACAGCTGAAGACCATTGTCGACACCTATACATATATGCGCTCGCGCAAGGATGTGGCCACCGTCCGTCTCTCAGTCAACTCGATTATTATTGGTGAGACAGGTACAGGTAAGACCGCGCTGACTGAAATACTCCGGGAGTATTTTTATCAGCACCGCATTATCAGCAAGTCGAAGATAACAATTGTTGATGCAGTCGACTATTCCAGATTCGTTGACAATTGGGACGAGAATATTAAAAAGGCGAAAGACGGCATTCTCTTCTTTGATAATGTACAGAAGCTTCTCCCTGACAAATATTCAAATCAGGTAAATCCGCTCGACAAACTTTTCGTCGAAATGGATAAGTGGGAGGATAATCCCATCGTCGTGATGGCAGGACTTCCTAAAGGACTTGATGACTTCCTGGAGAATAATCCGGCGGTGAAGAACAGATTCAAGTATACCTTCCGTCTGCCCGTACCCAACTATCAGGAACTGACTGCCATCACAAAACTGGCGCTCCGCATGAAGTACGGCATCATTGATTTTACTCCTGAAGCCGACAATCAGCTGACGCGGTATTTCAAGTATCAGATAAAGATCAAGGACGAAACATTCGGAAATGCCCATCTTGCTATGAAGACGGCAGAGGACATCTTCTCGTCGTTCATCAGCAGAGGTGCTGGAGCCAGCAAGGTTGAACTGGGGGATATTCGTGGTTATGTGCCCGAAGAGCGCTCGCTCGACGAGATACTCTCCGATTTGGATAAGTATATCGGCATGAGTGAGGTGAAACAAGCTGTACGAGAAATTGCCTATTCTGTTCAGAACAGCCTTCAGCGTGCCGAGCGCGGATTGGGTGAGCAGGAGAAAATGGCTATGCATATCGTGCTCACAGGTAATCCTGGTACTGGTAAGACTACAATTGCCCGTAAGTTGGGTGAGATTCTCTCATCAATAGGTTATCTTGATTCGGGCCATGTGGTCGAGGTCGACCGCTCGCAAATGGTCAGCCAGTATCAGGGAGAAACTCCCAAGGTAGTCAATCGCCTTTGCGACAAAGCGATGGGAGGAATCCTTTTTGTTGACGAGGCATACACATTAGCACCCGTCAGCCAGACAGGTGATCGCGATAACCAGGGCGCTCAGGCTTTAGAGACCCTCATGAAGCGTATGGAGGATGACCGCGATAAATTCGTTGTCATTGCAGCTGGATACCGGACGGAAATGGAGAATCTCTTCCGTGTGAACCCAGGTATGCACAGTCGTTTCAACTATTTCCTGAATATCGAGGACTATACGCCCGACGAGCTGTTCCAGATCATGATGGTGTTTGCCAAAGAGAAGAAATACATCTTCTCACCCGATGCCGAGGCCCTAGCAAGAAAGATGATTACCGAACTTTATGATTCCCGCGATAAAGATTTTGCCAACGGACGTACGATGCGTAGTCTCTTTGACCAGATTTGCAAGAAGCAGGCACAACGATTGCAGGGCGGTGATCTGACGATGATGAGTAATGAGGAACTCATGACCATTGTTGAAGAGGATATTCCATATGAGGCACCGAAGGAGGTTGATTTGGGCGACTGCCTGAAGAAACTGGATGGAATGGTTGGTTTGGCCAGTGTGAAGAAAGAAATCACTAATCTGGCTTCGTTCCTCACGTTGCAGATCAAACGCGGAGAGACAAACACGTTCCAGGGGAAACATTATGTCTTTACGGGAAATCCAGGTACAGGTAAGACAACGGTTGCACGTATCATGGCTGATGTGTTTAAGACTCTTGGCATCGTATCTCGTGGACAGTTGGTTGAGGCTGATCGCTCTAAGTTGGTTGCTGGCTATTCCGGCCAAACCGCTATCAAGACCAATCAGTTGATAGATACTGCAATGGGTGGTGTGCTGTTTATTGATGAGGCATATACCTTGAAGTCGAACGATAGCGATTCTTTCGGTGCTGAAGCTATCGATACGCTGCTGAAACGATTGGAGGACGATAGAGGAAAGTTCATCTGTATCGTAGCTGGATATACTGACCAGATGCACGACTTCATTGATACGAACCCAGGATTGAAGAGCCGCTTTACGCAAACGATTCATTTCGAGGACTATACACCTGATGAGCTGACACAGATATTCCTCAATCTTGCCAAGAATAAGAAGTTCACGGTTGATGAAGCGACAGAGAATGCCATCCATCGTCAGTTTGAACAGCTCTACCTGCGTCGCGACAAGAACTTCGGCAATGCGCGTGAAGCTCGCCGCATCTTTGATGAGGCCGTTGAGAAACAGAGCCAGCGCCTGGTAACCATGATGGGCAACCCGAACTTTGAGGAGGCAGATATGTTCAAGATAACTGCCGATGACCTGCCGATGGGCAATAGCGGTGTTGCACGTCCGCTTGATGAGGTGCTCAACGAACTCGATGAGTTTATCGGCATGCGTTCAGTGAAGAATGCCATCCGTCGTCTTGCCGTTCAGAGCATGTTTATGAAACAGCGCGCTGCAATGGGAGCTGGAAAGGTTCAGCAGATGTCAATGAACTTCATCCTGACGGGTAATCCCGGTACGGGCAAGACCTCTATTGCACGTAAGATGGGTGAGGTGCTCCAGTCAATGGAGATATTACCCACCTCAAGAGTCATTGAGGCCAGTCGTGCTACGTTGGTTGGTAAATACATGGGTGAGACGCCGAAGATAGTCAACAATATGTGTGACAAAGCGATGGGCGGCATCTTGTTTATTGATGAAGCCTATACCTTGTCCGACCAAAACGACCAGTATGGCAAGGAGGCAATCGATACGCTGATGAAACGAATGGAAGACGATCGTGGTAAGTTTGTGGTGATTGCAGCTGGTTATAAGGATAAGATGGAAGAGTTCCTGGAAATGAATGCCGGCCTTGCAAGTCGTTTTACCCACAAGCTGCATATTGATGATTATAATGAAGACGAACTGTTGGCTATCTATAAGAAGATGGCTCAGCGCGAACAGTATTCACTTGCACCTGCTGCCGAGTTCAAGATTCTCGATGTTATCTACAAGATGGTTAGCCATAAGACCGAAAGTTTCGGCAATGCACGTGAGATGAGAAATCTGCTCGATGAGACTATCCAACAGTTGTCAATGCGTGTCTCTCAACTACCGCCTGACCAGGTGACGAAAGAGACTTATCAGTTAATACTACCTGAAGATATTAGAGATTTATGATTATTTGTCCGAATTGTAAAGAAGAGATAGAAGACAGTTCCCACTACTGTGACCAGTGTGGACAGGCCCTCCGCTATTGTAACCGTTGCGGAAGAGTAGGACTGGGGCGTCGCTGTACCAGTTGTGGCGGCATGATGGTATCTCTTGAGGATATGATAAAGAGCATTAGCTCCAGCAGATCGGCTATTCCTTCACAAATATCGGTAGTCGGTTCAGGGGTCGTGAACACAAATGGAAACTACAACCAGATATCGTTGCGTGGTGCAAATGTTGTTGTATCAAAGAGCATGCAGACGCTGACGCTTAGCAACAGCACACTTGGCATTGTGATCGAGGGACAGGATGGAGCTGTGATAGGTCGCCGTCAAGGTCCGTTTGCTCAGTTCTTCCAAAACAATATGTATGTGTCGGGTCTTCATGCACAGTTGCGATATAAGGCCGATTCCGGTTGGAGTATTGTCGATAAGCATTCGTCAAACGGAACGAAGTTGAACGGACACCGCATGCAGCCCGATGTCGAGATGTCTCTTCATGATGGTGATGTGGTTATGATAGCAAATGTTAACCTTCAAGTTAGTGTAAAATAATATTATGTATATACTTGATATTACGGCAGCCAGTTGTGTAGGCTGTGTAAGAGAAAATAATGAAGACATGCTGTTGATCGACAGCTTATTGCTTCGGAATGATTCGACAGCCATGAAACACGACTTGTCCAGCTCTGATCGTTTCATCTTGGCTCTTGCCGATGGTATGGGAGGTCACCAGTCGGGCGAAGTGGCCAGTAGCGATGTGCTGCATAATCTTCGTTTCTTCTACGGAGATATACCTGCAGGCTTGAAGATAGCCGACTTCAATGAGGTCATTTACGAATGGCTGAAGAGTATGAACAACAACCTGGAGGCGAAGGGGCGCGTTGATGAGCACTGTAAGGGTATGGGTACTACACTGGTAGCTTTGGCATTTTATGAAGACAACTTCTACTGGATGAACTGTGGCGACAGCCGCCTCTACCGCTTACGTGATGGAAAGCTCACTCAGCTGACTACCGATCATTCGCTGAACAATCTCATGGGAACAGATTCAAAAGATTACTCCAATGTTATCACCAACTGTATCGGTGGCGGATGTACTACCAGTTTTATTGATATTGTGGAGTGTAATGATGATATTGCTGTGGGAGATACACTCATGCTTTGTAGCGACGGACTTACCGATATGATTGCCGATGGCGAGATTGAACGTCTGCTGAATAATGGCAGTGACGCATTGAACCTCTGCAAGGCTGCCGAAGAGTATGGCGGCTATGATAATGTGTCAGTCATCTTGGCTACTGTTCGCGAAAAGTGATCATTCAAAACATATAACAACTTTCGATAAATCTGAAAATAGAATATGCCCTTAAGACTTCCTGACAGACTCCCTGCCATTGATATCTTGAAGCGTGAGAATATCTTTGTCATGGACGATACACGTGCGCATTCACAGGATATCCGTCCGTTGCGCATCGTTATATTAAACCTGATGCCGCTGAAGATTACCACAGAGACAGACCTGATACGTCTGCTCTCGAATACGCCTCTTCAGTTGGATATCAACTTCATGAAGCTGAAAAGTCATACCCCCAAGAATACGCCTATCGAACACATGATGATGTTCTATCGCGATTTTGATTCCATGCGAAACGAGAAGTTCGACGGGATGATTATCACGGGGGCTCCTGTTGAGCAACTTGACTTCGAGAAGGTAAGCTATTGGGAAGAAATCACAACCATCTTTGAATGGGCAAAGACCCATGTGACGAGTACTCTCTATATCTGTTGGGCTGCTCAGGCAGGCCTTTATTACCATTATGGTGTGCCCAAGTATCCGTTGGATAAGAAGATGTTCGGCATCTTTCCTCAGCGTATGCTTGATGCGCAGTTACCTATTTTCCGCGGGTTTGATGATGAATTCATGATGCCTCATAGTCGTCATACTGAGTTGCATCGTGAGGATATCCTTGCCAATCCCGCCCTGTCGCTGATAGCCGAGTCGGACGATAGTGGCGTGAGTATTGTGATGGCCCGCAATGGAAGAGAATTTTTCATTACCGGACATCTGGAGTATGCTCCCAATACACTTGACAATGAGTATCGTCGAGATAAGGATATACGCAGCGATGTTGAGGTCCCTCGCAATTATTATCATGACGATGACCCCTCGAAGCCACCATTTGTTACCTGGCGTGCTCATGCCAACCTGTTTTACAACAACTGGGTGAACTATTATGTTTACCAGGAGACACCGTTCGATATCAACTCTATTAGCTGATCATCCTACATGCGAGCTCTTGAGTTACTGGCTCCTGCCAAGAATCTGGAATGCGGCATAGCTGCCATTGATCATGGTGCTGATGCTGTTTATATCGGTGCCCAGCGTTTTGGCGCAAGGGCATCAGCAGGCAATAGCGTTGAGGATATTGCCCAGTTGTGCCGGTATGCGCATCAGTTCGGAGTGAAGGTCTACGTTACGGTCAACACCATTATTTACGAGGATGAACTGGCTGATACGGCTGCATTGCTGCAACAGTTGGCTGATATCCATGTGGATGCTGTATTGGTGCAAGATATGGCGCTGTTGACAGTCTGTCCATCATCGCTTGTCCTGCATGCGTCTACTCAGACAGATAACCGGGATGCCGAGAAGGTGGCGTGGCTCAAACAACAAGGATTCCAACGTGTAGTACTGGCGCGTGAGACGAGTATTAAGGAGATTCGCAGTATACATGAGGCTGTTCCCGATGTAGAACTTGAAGCATTCGTTCATGGTGCGCTCTGCGTTAGCTATTCAGGGCTCTGTTATGCTTCCCAGCATTGTTTCGGAAGAAGTGCGAACAGAGGTGAGTGTGCCCAGTTTTGTCGCATGAAGTTCGACCTGCTGGATGCTGATGGTAAGATGGTGGAGCAACAGCGCTATCTGTTATCACTGAAGGATCTCAATTTGAGTAATCAGTTGGAGGAACTTGCCGATGCAGGTGTTACATCGTTCAAAATTGAGGGTCGCCTGAAGGGTCTCAGTTATGCAAAGAATGTGACAGCAGCTTACAGTACATTGCTGAACCAGTTGGTGACGCGTTATCCTGACCGCTATCAGCGTGCTTCGCGTGGAATCTGTCGCTACACTTTTAAGCCAGATCTACGCAAAACGTTCAATCGTGGTTATACCACCTATTTTGCAGGGGGGCGTCAGCCCGATATCGCCTCGTTCGATACGCCCAAAGCCATTGGGGAGTTCGTAGGAACAGTCAAGGAGATACGTGATCGTCTGTCTTTTACCGTTGCCGGAACAGCTTCATTTGTTAATGGCGATGGTCTTTGTTTTATCAACGAACAGCAGGAACTTGTAGGCTTTCGAGTAAATAGGGTAGTGGGCAACCGCCTCTTCTTGCCCCCTCAAAAAAACACTCCTGAACAAAAGAGTCCTCTTTCCTCTCTTCGTCCGGGTATTCGTTTATATCGTAATAATGACCAGGCTTTTGAGTTATTATTATCGCACCCCAGTGCTGAGCGAAAGATTCCTGTTCGAATGATGTTAAAGACTACTGCTAACGGATTCTCTCTTATGGTTGAAGATGTAGAGGTGTCAATGTCGTTAGAGCATCAACGTGCAGAGAAGCCACAGCGTGACAATATCATTCGTCAGCTTTCTAAGCTTGGTGGTACTCCTTATGAGTGTTCTGAGGTATTGCTGCCCGATGATTTTGACTACTTCATCCCCAGTAGTCAATTGGCAGAACTACGTCGTTTGGCCATCGCCAAATTTTCGGAAACAGCTCAGCAGCGAATTGCATCAGGTGTGGCATCGCAATCCGTTCAACCAAGTGATGTACAAAAGAATCTTTCTCTTGTCTCTTCTCTTTCAAGTCGCCACTCTTCACCTACTTCTTACGCGCGTACCTATTTTTATAATATAGCGAATAGTCGGGCTCGTGCATTCTATGAACAGCAGGGGCTCAAAAATGCCGAAGCTGCGTTTGAACTTCATACATCTCCCCGGATAGCCAAACAAAAATCGTCGAACACTTGTGCGCTTATCATGCAGTGTCGACATTGTCTCCGCTATTCGTTAGGATTCTGTGTGAAGAATGGAGGGCGCAAGCCGCAATGGTGCGAACCGCTTCAGTTACGTTTGGCTGATGGTCGCTGTTTTCCTGTGGAGTTTGATTGTCGTCATTGTCAGATGAATATTTATGCTGAAAGTCATTAGTTACTTATTTGCTATCATCATGCTGTCGTCATGTTACTATCAGGGGCCCTACACCTCTGATGCATGGGATTTGACACAACGACAGTTGGATTCTATCTCTTTCTATACAACCCATCATTACACCCAGAACTTCAATTTCATAGTTCGTTCCGACTCTCTCCAGCTCATCAGCCAGCATCCTACGGAATATGTCAATGGCCTCGCTGTCGATACCTTTTCCGTTCATCATGGTGAGCGCCTTGTAGTAGCCGACATTACTGTGATGCCTACTGATACAATTGATAGTGTATGGGTGCGTGTGGCACGTGATGAGCACACGTTAGGATGGATTCATGAGAACCAAATGTTGCCAGGCGTTTCGCCCGATGAGCCAATATCTGAATTCATTGACTTTTTCTCCAACTCCCATCTGCTCATCTTTATGACGATTGTCATTCTGATGATTGCCGTTTACCTGTTGCGAAAACTCTTGCGATTAGGGGCCAAGATAGTTCACTTCAACGATATTGACTCTTTCTATCCCACGCTTCTCTGTCTGATGGTGGCTTCATCAGCAGTTCTTTACAGTAGTATTCAGATGTTTGCGCCTGAGTCATGGCGTCATTACTATTATCACCCAACGCTTAACCCGTTCGTCGTTCCGTTCCATATCAGCATTTTCCTGATTTCTGTTTGGACACTGGTGCTCGTGGGTATCGCGTCACTCGATGATATCAGGCGTCATCTCTCTTCGGGCGATGTCGTTTTCTATTGCCTGGGACTTGCAAGTATATGTGCTGTCAACTATGTGGTATTTAGCCTTTCTACGCTTTATTATATTGGCTATCCGCTTTATGTTGCGTATGTGTATGTGTCGTTCCGCTCCTATTTCCGTAGAACACGCATCAACTATCTCTGTGGTAGTTGCGGATTCCAACTTCACAAAAAGGGACGTTGTCCGAAGTGTGGGGCAATGAACGAGTAACTGCATTGGGTATCGAAAAAAAGTATATATTAGTAACATCAATAACCTCTTAACTAAATAAAAATTGTAAATATGATGATTCCTCAGACTTTCTGGTTGGTGCCTCTGGCTTCATTGGTGGCACTGAGCATGGCTTGGTATTTCTTCCGTCAGATGATGAAGGAAGATGAAGGTACAGCGCGTATGCGTGAAATTGCTGGCTATGTGCGTCACGGCGCTATGGCTTATTTGAAGCAGCAGTACCGTGTGGTAACTCTTGTGTTTGTGGTTCTTGCTGTAATCTTTGCGTTTATGGCATACGTATTGAAGGTTCAGAACCCTTGGGTGCCGTTTGCATTCCTGACAGGCGGTTTCTTCTCTGGACTTGCCGGATTCTTTGGTATGAAAACAGCTACTTATGCCAGTGGACGTACTGCCAATGCAGCTCGTAAGGGACTCAATCAAGGTCTTCGCGTAGCTTTCCGCTCTGGTGCCGTGATGGGACTGGTTGTTGTAGGACTGGGGCTGCTTGATATTGCCATCTGGTTCCTTGTGCTCAGCTATTTCTATCCTGGTACTGGCGTTGCCCTCATTACTATTACCACTACGATGTTGACCTTCGGAATGGGTGCATCCACACAGGCTCTTTTTGCCCGTGTCGGTGGAGGTATCTATACGAAGGCAGCCGATGTGGGTGCTGACCTGGTGGGTAAGGTAGAGCAAGATATCCCAGAGGATGACCCGCGCAATCCTGCTACGATTGCCGATAACGTGGGTGATAATGTGGGAGACGTAGCAGGTATGGGTGCCGACCTTTATGAGAGTTATTGCGGCAGTATCTTATCTACGGCAGCCCTGGGTGCCACTGCCTTCGCGCTGGATGGAGAGATGCAGTTGAAGGCAGTCATTGCCCCGATGATTATTGCTTCAGTAGGCATCTTCCTCTCGCTGATAGGCATCTTCCTGGTTCAGACCAAGGAGGGAGCCGGTATGAAGGAACTTCTTAAGTCACTCTCTTTGGGTACCAATGTGAGTGCTGTTCTCATTGCCATTGCCACCTTTATTATATTATACCTCTTCCAGATTGAAAACTGGGTAGGTGTTTCGTTCTCAGTTATTACTGGCTTGGTGGCAGGTGTGATTATCGGACAAGGTACAGAGTATTACACATCTCATTCTTATCGTCCTACTCAGCAGATAGCTGAATCATCGCAGACAGGTGCCGCTACGGTAATTATCAAAGGTATCGGAACGGGTATGATCTCCACGATGATTCCTGTTGTTACTATCTCGGTAGCCATTATGCTGTCGTTCCTTTGTGCCAATGGTTTTGATCTCTCTATGTCGTCTGCCAGTATGTCTCGCGGACTCTATGGTATCGGTATTGCTGCCGTTGGTATGCTTTCAACACTTGGCATCACATTGGCTACAGATGCTTATGGTCCTATTGCCGATAATGCTGGTGGTAATGCTGAGATGAGTGAACTGGAGCCACAGGTTCGCCAGCGTACCGATGCTCTTGATGCACTCGGAAATACGACTGCCGCTACGGGTAAAGGCTTTGCTATCGGTTCGGCAGCGCTGACAGCATTAGCACTTTTGGCTTCCTATGTGGAAGAAATCAAGATTGCGATGGCTCGTGCCGTTGAAAACGGACGTGAGTTCGTTGATGCTGCAGGCAATGTTTTTAATCCTGAGACGGCCGATATGGCTCAGTTCATGGACTTCTTCCAGGTGAACCTCATGAACCCGAAGGTACTTGTTGGAGCCTTTATCGGTGGTATGGCAGCCTTCCTGTTCTGTGGTCTGACGATGGGAGCAGTAGGTCGTGCAGCACAGTCGATGGTTGAAGAAGTGCGCCGTCAGTTCCGTGAGATTAAGGGTATTCTTGCAGGTGAGGCCACTCCCGATTATGGACGCTGTGTAGAAATCTCTACCCGTTCGGCTCAGAAGGAAATGATTTTCCCCTCACTGCTGGCAATTGCCATTCCCATTGTGGTGGGTGTCGTGCTGGGTGTAGCAGGTGTGATGGGTCTGCTCGTTGGAGGTCTTACTGCAGGTTTCACCCTTGCAGTCTTTATGGCCAACGCAGGAGGTGCCTGGGATAATGCTAAGAAGATGGTAGAGGAAGGCAATTTTGGCGGTAAAGGTTCTGCATGTCATAAAGCAACAATCGTTGGCGATACGGTGGGTGATCCGTTTAAAGATACCAGCGGTCCGTCGCTGAACATCCTGATTAAACTGATGTCAATGGTTAGCATTGTGATGGCAGGCTTAACGATTGCTTTCGTTTAAGAGTCATCTCTTCGTAACAATACATCTATGGTAAGCAGTGCGCTATGTTCAACCGGACGATTTGCCCCCTCACCGACGGGCCGAATGCATCTGGGTAATGTGTTCAGCGCACTGCTTTCGTATCTTTCTGTCAAGAGCAAGGGAGGACGATGGCTCCTACGTATAGAGGATATCGACCCGGAGCGATCACGTAAGGAACATGCCAAATGGCTGATGGATGACCTACAGTGGTTAGGGCTGACGTGGGATGACGAGGTTGTCTTCCAAAGTGAGCGTTCTGACATCTATGAACATTACTTCCGGCTACTCGGTGAACGCGGACTAACGTATCCTTGCTATTGTACGCGAAATGATATTCTCTCAACACAGGCACCGCATGAGAGCGACGGACGTGTGGTCTACAAAGGCACTTGCCGGCATCTTCCTCCTCAGCCGGGTAAGGCAGCAGCCACCCGATTGATGGTTCCAGATAGTGAGGTCACATTCACTGACGGACATTATGGCACGCATTCCGTACGGTTGGCACAGCAGGTGGGCGACTTCATCATCCGACGTAAGGATGGTGCTTGGGCATACCAATTGGCAGTTGTTGTCGATGATGGACTCATGGGAGTCAATGAAGTGGTGAGGGGACGCGACTTGTTATTGTCTTCTCCCCAGCAAATGTATATAGCGGAATTACTGGGCTTTGAGCCACCACAGTTCATTCATCTTCCTTTGCTTTGCAACACTGTCGGTCAGCGACTGTCCAAACGTGATAAGAGTCTTGATATGGGTTCTCTGCGTCAGCGTTATGAGGCACACGAGATAATCGGTCTACTGGCTTGTTGGGCAGGTTTACAGTCAGAACCCTTGCCAGTCTCTCCACAGGAGTTGACAGCTCGGTTCACTTGGGAGAAAGTTCCTGTTAATGATATCATTGTAGACTTTGTATAAATAGCGGAACTAATTATTGAAAATATTTGCTGATTCATTTTTTTATCCGTATATTTGCAAAAACTATCTAGTATTCACTAATCATTATTTTTAAAACAAGTACTAATTATGAAGAAAAAATTTATTTGCGCCGTTTGTGGATATATCTATGAAGGCGATGCAGCTCCCGAGAAGTGCCCCATCTGCAAGGCTCCTGCCTCAAAGTTCTCTGAACTGAAGGATGATGCTGATATGACATATGCTACTGTTCATAAGATTGGTGACGGTAAGCCCGAAGGTGTCAGCGAGGAGATGATCAACGACCTGCGTGCTCATTTCAATGGTGAGTGTAGTGAGGTCGGTCAGTATCTGGCTATGGCTCGCCAGGCCGATCGTGAAGGTTATCCTGAGATTGCCGAAGCTTTTAAGCGTTATGCTTTTGAGGAGGCTGATCATGCTAGCCGTTTCGCTGAACTGCTGGGTGAGGTTGTTTGGGACACCAAGACCAATCTTGAGAAGCGTGCTGCTGCCGAGGCAGGCGCTTGCGAGGATAAGTTCCGTATTGCCAAGAACGCTAAGGCTGCCGGTTTTGATGCTATCCACGACACTGTTCATGAGATGGCAAAGGACGAGGCCCGTCACGGTGCTGGCTTCGCAGGTCTGTTGAAGCGTTACTTCGGTAAGTAAGGCAATAAATTTAGTAATAATCCGTTTTGTTCTATATGACAAAACGGATTTTTTTCTTTTTATCACTCATCGCCATATTGATTGGCTGTTCGGATGATGACAGTTTCACCACCAGTCGTGATGCCAAACTGACGTTTTCGGTCGATACGGTCAGGTTGGATACCGTGTTCTCCAACGTGGGCTCATCAACCTATTCTTTCTGGGCTTACAATTACGCTTCTGATGGTATCCGAATTTCAAAGGTATCGCTGAGACAAGGTAATCAGACAGGGTTCCGAGTGAATGTCGACGGTGACTATTTGGACAACTCCCTGGGTTCTACGATTACTGATTTGGAAGTGAGAAAAGGTGATAGTATCCGCGTATTTGTTGAGCTCACCGCCTCGCCAAACAAGAAGGATGCGGCCCAACTTTTGTCAGACGATATTGTGTTTCAGTTAGAGAGTGGCGTAGAACAAAAGATGAACCTGAAGGCATACACGTGGGATGCTGTAGCCATTCGTGATCTTGTCATCAGTAGTGATACCCTCATCACTTCCTCAAGTCCCATTGTTGTCTATGGTGGTATTACGGTGAATGAAGGTTCGACCCTCATTCTGAAGAATGTCGACCTCTATTTTCATGATAAGGCAGGTGTTCAGGTGAAGGGAACACTTGTGACTGATAGTGTACTGATGCGAGGTGACCGCTTAGATCACATGTTTTCCTATCTTCCCTACGATCGGGTGAGCGGTCAATGGGAAGGCATCCGGTTCTATGGCAGTTCTGAAGGAAACATCATGCATGCCACCGAGTTGCGCAATGGTATGTACGGCATTCGCTGTGACTCTTCGCTGGTATCAGCCGACCATCAGCGCCTGTATATGGAACGCTGCGTGATTCATAATTGCAAGGGAATCGGTATGGAATTGTTCCATTCTTACGTAGGCATGTTGAATTGTCAGTTAACCAATTCACTGGGTGATTGCATGATGATATACGGTGGCGCAATGAATATCCAGAACTGTACGATAGCCCAATTCTATCCGTTCTCAGCCAATCGTGGCGTTGCCTTCCGCTTTGTCAACGGATATGGAAAATATGATTATCCGCTTGTTCAGTTACTCTGTAAGAACAGTATTATTACGGGGTATGCTGATGACGAACTCTTTGGTACGCAAACCAAAGAGAATGCAGCATTCGAGTACCAGTTTGAGAATTGTCTGATTCGCACGCCCGCTGTCAATGATACAGTCCGTTTCAAGAATATCATCTTCGAACGGCCTACTGACGAGATTCAAGGCAAGAAGCACTTCGTGCTCATTGATGAAAAGAACATGAAGTATGATTTCCATCTCGACTCGCTCTCTACCGCAAAGGGAATGGGATGCTATTGAGTGAAAAGTGAATAGTGGCTTGCCGCAAGAGGGCAATTAAGCATCAGAACTCTGAAAAAGTCAGGGGCACCAGCTTGCGTATACCATCAATGACATAGACACTTTCTTGTCCGTATAGAAGGATGCGGACAGGTTGATTGAAACGCGTCTCTACCTCAACAATCACTTGCCTACAGATACCGCATGGTGATACTGGTTGCTTGGTTAGTTCTCCCTTCGTATCGCGGGCTGCAATAGCCAGCATCAGGATGGGCTGCTCAGGGTATTGGGCTCCTGCACTGAAAATGGCAGAACGTTCAGCACATATTCCGGCGGGCAGAACGGCGTTCTCCTGATTGCATCCGGGAATGATTTCACCGTTAGCCAACAATACAGCGGCTCCTACATGGAAGTGTGAATAGGGAGCGTATGACGAGTTGGTAGCAGTGATAGCAGCTTCAACCAACAGGCGTTCTTCATTTGTTAATTCCTCCATTCCAAAGCTCTGAATAGTGGAGGTTAGATTAAGTTCTTTCATAAGCTAATAGATTTTCTGATGCAAAAATAGTAAAATATCATCAGAAATCATTACTTTTGCACAAGAATTTATCAAAAAGATGAGAAAACTATTAGCTTCTATCGCTTTGCTGCTGTCTGTCTGTGCCCACGGACAGATAAAATGGAACCAACAGTCACAGCAATATTTAGACCAATATAAGGATCTTGCTATCGAGGAAATGAAACGATGGAAGATTCCTGCCTCTATCACTTTGGCCCAAGGACTGCTGGAATCAGGTGCCGGCAGAAGTCGTCTGGCTGTTAAAGCCAACAATCACTTTGGCATCAAGTGTCACGGATGGAATGGCAAGACTTTCTATCAGGACGATGATGCACGCAATGAGTGTTTCCGTTCTTATAAATCAGTGTTTGAATCCTATGAGGATCACTCCCGTTTCCTGGCATCCGGTCAGCGTTACCGTTCGCTGTTCAATCTGAAGACCACCGATTACAAAGGGTGGGCTAGGGGACTGAAAGCAGCTGGCTATGCTACCAATCCGCGCTATGCCAATCAGCTCATTGATATCATCGAGCTGTATAAGCTTCATCGTTACGATTCCGCCAAGGACTACGACAAGTATCTTGCTGATAAGACGAAAGGTCCAGCCATCCATCGTTCCATCATGTACTTCAATAAGAACTACTATGTCGTTGCAAAGGCAGGCGACACGTTCCGCTCTCTTGGTGAGGAACTGGATGTGTCATACAAAAAACTTGCAAAGTATAATGAGCGTGATAAGGATGACGTCTTGGAAGAGGGCGAATATGTATGGTTGAAGAAGAAGCGCTCGAATGCGCCCAAGGACTATAAGGGACGTCTGCATTATGTTCGTGCAGGAGAATCTATGTACAGCATCGCTCAGACCTATGGCATTCGTCTTCGTTCTCTTTACAAGCTGAACAAATTGAAGCCTGACTATCAGATACAGGTCAACGATGAATTGAGATTGAGATAATTTATTAAACATAAAAACTATGAAACTTAGCATTGCAGTTCTTCCTGGCGATGGAATCGGCCCGGAGATTATGAAACAAGGCGTGGCTGTTTTGGAGGCTATTGCCAAAAAGTATCATCATAACTTTGTTTATCAGGAAGCCCTTGTTGGTGCCTGTGCCATTGACGCTGTCGGTGACCCGTATCCTGATGAGACACATCACGTCTGCATGCAGGCCGATGCGGTACTCTTTGCCGCTGTCGGTGACCTGAAATATGATAATGATCCTACGTCGCCAGTGCGTCCTGAACAGGGATTGCTGGCCATGCGAAAGAAGTTGGGTCTCTTTGCTAATGTTCGTCCTGTTGCCACGTTCGATTGTTTGCTTCACAAATCACCTCTGAAAGAAGATCTGTTGCGCGGTGCCGACTTTGTTGTTCTTCGCGAGCTTACGGGTGGTATGTATTTTGGTGAGAAATATCAGGACAACGACAAGGCCTACGATACCGATATATATACGCGTCCTGAGATTGAACGTATTCTGAAGCTGGCATTCGAGATGGCTAGGTCGCGTCGCCACCATCTTACGGTGGTTGATAAGGCAAATGTGTTGGCATCAAGCCGCCTCTGGCGTCAGATATCGAAAGAGATGGAACCGCTGTATCCTGATGTAACCACCGATTATATGTTTATCGATAATGCTTCGATGCGTGTGTTGACGGAACCGCGTTTCTTCGACGTCATCGTCACTGAGAATACATTTGGTGATATTCTGACAGACGAGACCTCGTGTATTACCGGTTCGATGGGTTTGCAGCCTTCTTCATCACTGGGTGAGCACACACCACTCTTTGAACCCGTTCATGGATCGTGGCCTCAGGCTGCTGGACAGAATCTGGCAAACCCGTTGGCACAGATTCTCTCTGCCGCCATGCTGCTGGAACATTTCGGCCTTCGTGCTGAGGGTGCTTTGGTGCGTGAAGCCGTTGATGCTTCGCTGAGTGCCAATGTGCGTACTCCTGAAATACAGGTTGAGGGTGGTAAGAAATACGGTACGAAAGAGGTTGGTGAATGGATCGTCAACTATATTGAGACCCGTCCGTAACGGTTGGAGATAAAAGAAATAAAGGAGTTCCCTGTTTTCAGAGGACTCCTTTATTCTGTTATTGTCTTTCTTGCTTTTATTCAGCAGCCTCAGTAGCGGGTGCTTCAGTAGCAGCTGCAGGAGCATCGGCCTGAGCAGGATTAGCTGCGAATCCGGGAACGGTGCTTGCGGGTGTTTCGATACCCTCGATAATTGAACCTGAAGTGTTGCCCGTAGGAGCTACGTATGCACATGCGATGCTGATGACTACCATGAATGCAGCCAGGCTCCATGTTGCCTTCTCTATGAAGTCGGTAGTCTTGCGAACACCACCAATCTGGTTGTAAGAGGCGAAGTTTGATGCCAAACCGCCACCTTTAGACTCTTGAATCAGCACAATGCCAATCATCAGCAAGGCTGCTAAAACGATAAGAATTACTAATACTGTGTACATTGTTTTGTTGTTATTTTTTGTTGTTATTTATAATCAATTTTTCGAGAAATCGAATTTGGTCTGCAAAGTAAGCATTTTTTTTTGGATATTGCAAACTTAAACGCCTAATAATTTCTAAAGCCTTCGAATATCTGCCTTGTTTGATGTAAATTCGGGCTAAAGTTTCGGTAAAATAGCCTTCATCGGTTGATTTTTCGTCAACAGGCGTGTTTTCTTCTATTTCCGGTGTCAGCGTTGGATTTTCGTTCAGAACGATCTTTCCTCTGTCATTTTCGATGAAGGAATCAATCAGGTTGTGACCTATCAGCTGTGGCGCCTCAGTCTCTTGTATCTTTTCCTCTTCACTTTCTGTTTCCAGCAGGTAAGCCACGTAGTCAACGGCTGCATCGGCAGGAGTCGGCTTGCGCTTCTTGGTCTTGTCGGCAGCCTCTTGGCTATCCTTGGGAATAGAGTCCAGGAAGTTGTCAATCAGCGAGATGGTGCGGCTCTCTTTATCCTTTGGTGCTGCGGCTGGCTGTACGTTCTGTTTCTGTTTCAACCGGTAGTGGGCAGCCTCAATCATTTGGAACAGTGCCTTCCTGTCGGTGATATAGATGGCTGCACTACGCAGTTCCTCATCGAACGATGGGTCGTGTAGCAAGAACAGATTCTGCAGCATCAGCAGTCTTGCCGTCTGGAAGTAGGGGTAGAGAGCCAGCAGGGAGCGCAGTTCATAGAGCGTTTCCCTGTCCAGTTGTTCCGGATGTTTTATCAGTTCAGTCAGTTCCATCTGTTTTCTTTCTCTACCAGTTAGCTACTGTTGCGTTGAATATCTGATCTGTTATATCTTTCACCATCTGCGTTACCAGTTCTTCCTGTACGGCATTGAGTGACTGTGTGGTCTCGTAGGTCGAGGTGGCGGTGAACTGTCGTTCAAAGTCCTCTGCGTGGTTGGCATTGTTGGTGAAGCGCACGTTGACAGTCATCGATAGTTCCGTCTGTGCCGAATAGCCCTCAGCCGATACTGCTTTGTTTCGCTGTTCATAGCGTGTTATCTCGCCATCCACTCTCAGGTCGCCGTTACGTTTCACCTGGATGAGTTTTGTATGGTTGGCATACTGATCCTTCAGCTGGTTATTGAAGATGTTTGCCATTGGGCCCCATACGTAGGCTGAGCGGATAGGGAAGTCGTTGATCTGTATGGTCTTCGTCTTCGTATAGTCGATGCTGGCGCCATTGAACTTGTACGATACCGAGCATGCTGTCATCGTTAGCAACGAGAGCAACAGGATGCAGACAGTCATTCCGTAGAGTTTCAGTCGGCGGTAGAGTGTGCGGTCGCTGATGCCCAGTTCCTGTGCGGCCTTCTTCCGGTTGCCGTTGTTGCGTTCCAGCGCTTTCACCAGCATCTGTCGGCTGATGTCGTCCAGGTTCAGGTTCTCCTTCTCTGGTGTTGGCTCAACATACTCTTCAGCGATGGCATCCTCAAGTTGGGACGTCACGGGTTGGATAGGCTGAATGGCTTGTACTGGCTGAGCTGGCTGAATGGCATGTACAGGCTGTACGGCAGTAGTCGGCGTAGAGTCAATGATGGTGGCAGCTCCTCCTTCGCGTACGTTCTCTATCTGTTTCTTCAGCTGTCCCATCTCGCGCCGCATGTCGTTGACGTTTCCGCGCAGTTCGAACAGTATCTTATAGAGTATCTCGCGTTCGTTCTCAAAAGAGTGGTCGCTGCCGTTCTGACTTACCACAGCCAGCTGTGTGCTCTCGCGGTCCTGTGGGATGAAGTTCATCAGCACATCGGGTGTGATGAGTCGTTCCTGACTCAGCACTGAGATTTGCTGGGTGATGTTCTTAAGCTGTCTGACGTTGCCAGGCCATTTATAGCGCATCAGCATCTGTTTGGCCTCATCGGTCAGCTGCACACGGTCCATCTTGTATTTCTCTGCCATCTGCATGGCGAACAGGCGGAACAGCAGTACGATATCCTCACCACGTTCACGTAGGGGAGGCATCTGCACAGCCACCTCGTTCAATCGGTAGTAGAGGTCTTCGCGGAAGCGCCCCTCGCTGATAGCTTTCTGTATATTCACGTTGGTTGCAGCCACGATTCTGACGTCAGTCTTCCTCACCTCTGTGGCCCCCACGGGGATATACTCTCCGTTTTCAAGTACGCGTAGCAGTCGGGCTTGAGTAGCCAGCGGCAGTTCGCCCACCTCGTCAAGAAACAGTGTGCCCTTGTTGGCCACGCCGAAATAGCCGGGCGAGTCGCTGAACGCACCTGTATATGAGCCTTTCACGTGTCCGAACAGTTCGGAGTCGATGGTTCCTTCGGGGATAGATCCGCAGTTGATGGCGAAATACTTCTCGCGCCTGCGTGGTGAGCTGTCGTGAATGATACGGGGAATAATCTCCTTACCTACGCCGCTTTCGCCAATGATGAGTACGCTCAGATCGGTAGGCGCTACCTGCATGGCAACGTCTAACACATGATTCAGCGCATCGCAGTTTCCCACGATGTTATACTTCTGCTTGATGGCTTGTAGTTCCGTACTCTTCATTTTGGCTGACAAAATTACACATTATTTTTGTAAACGCTGCAAATTTGTCATGAAATTAAGCGTTTTTAGCTTGTGCAGGCTGTTGACGCTTGTCGTCTGACGAACGGAAGCGCACTTTTTCGCTATCATCGCGCTTTTCGTGATAGAGCTTTGGCAGCGGGTTGGCATAGGGTTCGTCATAGTCCTTTCGGTTGCGCTGTGCGTCAAGGGCCATATAGATAGCGTGGCGGAGCGAGTCGGGCTGTGCCTGATTGCGTCCGGCTATCTCAAACTGTGCGCTGCATGCCGGTGCCGTACGGATGAATGGCAGTCCGGTAGTGAAGCGTACGCCCCATTCCGGGCTCAGCGTCTTGAAAGGTGACAGGCCCTGGTCGTGATACATTGCCAGTATGCCATCGAAATGGATGTATTCGCCGTTGCCAAAGAAATTATCGGCTGCGTAGGGACCGAATGTCTGGATACCTTTCTCTTCCAGGTCCTGAACGGCAGGCATGATGATATCGTTCTCTTCATCACCCAGCGCACCGTCCTCTCCACAGCGCGGATTCAGTGACAGTACGGCGATGCGCGGACTCGAAATACGCAGGTCGCGGCGCAATGCCTGATGGAGCAGTTCGCCTTTCTCTACAATTTTCTGTCGTGTGATTGATTCGGCAATGTCTTTGATAGCCAGGTTGTTGGTCACCAGCGACACTCTGATATCCTCACCGATGATGATGCTGAGTCCGTTGGCTGCCTGGCCCAGTTTCGATTCAATATAGTGTGTATGTCCGTTAAACGATTTCATCATGCTGCGGTTCACTGGCAGCGTGACGAGCTTGTCCAATTTTCCAGCCTTGAGATCGTTGATGGCGCAATCAATGGCGCGCTGTGCTGCCTGTCCCGATTCTGGCGTTGGCGTACCGGGGGTGACTTCTATTTCCTCCTTACCCAGACAGTTGATGATGTTCAGTCGGTTCGGCTGAGCCTCGCTGACGTCGTTGATGACAAAGATGTTCGTCTCAATACCCAGCAGGTGTGCATAATAGTCGGCAACCTTTGCTGAACCGTAGACGATGGGTGTGCACAGTTCAAACATTGCTGGATCGTCAAACGACTTGAGAATCATCTCGTATCCGGTTCCATTGATGTCGCCATGAGTGATGGCTATGTAATTCTTCTTGTTTTCCATTTCGATTCAGTTATTGAGTAATTACGTTGTTTCGTTCTCCTTTAGCTTTGCTGTTGAGAGCAGTCCGCATGCTGCGAAGATGTCCTGCCCCCGACTGGCACGTATGGTAGTAAACACGCCGTGGGTGGTAAGGTAGTCGCGGAACTGCTCTATCCGCTGCTCGTCAGAGCCAGGCAGGTCTACGTCTGGAATAGCGTGGAATCTGATCAGGTTCACTCTGCACTCCAGTCCCTTCAGCAACCTGACAATCTCACGGGCATGTTCTATGGTGTCGTTGAGTCCGGCGAAGCAGATGTATTCAAACGAACAGCGGCGCTGGTGGGTGAAATCATACTGTTTCAGCAGGTCGATGGTCTGACTCAGCGGTGTGGCTTTCTCGGCAGGCATCAGTTGCGTTCGCTGCTCGTGGAAAGGTGAGTGCATCGAGATAGCCACGTGGCATTGGCTCTCATCCAGGTATCGCTTCAGCTTGCTGTAGATGCCTACCGAACTGACGGTGATACGTTTCGGACTCCATGCCATTCCGTCTTCGGCAGTCAGCCAGTTGATGGCGCGTAGCACGTTGTCCAAATTGTCCATCGGCTCGCCTTGTCCCATGAATACAATGTTCGTCAGGCGCTCGCGCTCAGGCAGTGAGTATATCTGATTCAGAATGTCGGCAGCCGTCAACTGTCCGTCGAAGCCCTGTTTGCCAGTCTGACAGAACAGGCAGTTCATCTTGCAGCCCACCTGACATGATACGCAGAGCGTGGCGCGGTCACCATCGGGGATGAACACCGTCTCCACGAATTTACCTGTTTTCGTCTCCGGCTCTTCAGCCTCCTCGCTGCAACGAACGGGAAACAGGTATTTGATAGTGCCGTCTGTGCTCCGTTGGCAGTCTATCGGCGGAACGGCGCCTACGCAGAAATCCGCTGACAGCCGTTGGCGGTTGTCCTTCGACAGATTCGTCATCTCCTCGATGCTGCCTGCGAACTTCTTGGAGAGCCATTGTGAAATCTGCTTTCCCGTAAATGCAGGGAAGCCGTAGCCTTTCACTATCTCAACCAGTTCGGGCGTAGACAAGCCTAAAAGTACCTTTTTCTTTCCAATCATGGTGCAAAGGTAATATTTTTTTCTCGTCTATGCAAATAAATATGGTAAAATACCTGAAGGCTACTGCAGAGGCAGGTGCTTGATATTGATTTTTGTGAACTCCACCAACTCTTTATTGGTGGAATAAGCTACATATAGCCAACCATTATGAACGAAAGCCTTTGGATAGTTATACCCCAGGGTCTTTGCTTTTCCTTCATATTGGCGGGGTGGGAGGTCGGTGGCGCTTCCGCTGCGAAGCAGGAAAGTCTTGTCAAACATCTTTCCGTCGTTGCTGAGCAGCAGTACCAGTGGCCAGCGTTGTTTCTTTGCAACAGGACAGCACACCATGAAAGCTCTACCGTCTGGCAGATTGCCCGCACATTGTTTGGTGCGTGCGTCAGGAATTGCAGTAACAGCAGGCTTCGTCCATGACAGTCCATAGTTACTGCTGAATGATACTAACTTATGAAATGAACTGCTCTGATCACGAAACACCATTACCAGTGTGCTGTCGGGTCTTATATATTGGCTTGGCTCCAGTTCGCGCGACTGTTTGCCCTGGTCCTTTCCTTCAAACGCACTCCGTTGCCATCCGCTATGTCCTGAGCAGTCAGAGGTGATCACAGGACAGAGATGCAGCCCCGGCTGGAAGTGGGTTGCTCCTACAAGACTGCCGTTGGTCAGGCGCAAGGGGTCTTGTTCCAGCACACCCCTCATCACTTTGCCGTTAGCCATCATCACAGGCCGCATGTCGCTCCAGTGCTCTCCGTCGGTCGATGTGATATAACGCGTTTCTCCGCCTCTTGGTTCCAAGCCTTTCTTCCATGTATCGATCAAGGCAGTCAGCGTGTCGCCGTGAACGATCCATCCGCCCGATGTGCAGTAGAAGGAGTCTGTAGGCTGGGCGAGGGGGCGCGGAACCGACCATGTTGTCCCTTCGTCAGTACTTATGCTGTATGCTACCCAAGTATCATCGCTGTCCTCGTTGGTGGGTGAACTCTGCCACATACAGTATAGCATCCCCTTGAAGGCTGTCATCACCACCCCGTTGCTATAGTGGTCTGTACTGTCTGTTGGCAAGAAGATGGTGTGTGTCTCCATCCCCCCTGCCATTTGAAGCCCCAGTGTTTCCGTCTTGGTAGAATCCAGCAGTCCTTTGCTCAAGAAAATTTGTTCCTGAGCAAACATCGGTAATGCCAAACATGCTAATAATAGACAAAGATATTTCACGATAAATATTCTAAAAGTTCCTTTTGTGATTGAATACTTCCTCTGCAAGATTACATATATGTTTCATGTGATATATAGTTTTTGGACATTGCAAAGATACAAAAACTATTCTGATTAGGAGTCTAATCGGAAGTAATATTTTTTTTACAAGCTTTGCGAAGACAACAAAATACTGTCGTCTTAGGGAATGACGCACCCCCCGAAAAGCCTCTGCCATCTCTTATATCTGTTCCCCTATAGGGGGAACTAGATATGAGATGGAGGCTTTTACGCCCCCTGTAATTCCCATGAAAATCATTAATACGGATACTGAACTGTTTTGACGTTTTCAAACCCTATTGATTGTGAGTCGTAATCAATAGGATTAGTGATGCTAACTCTATTGATTACGAGGTGTAAACATGGTGATTAGAGGGCATAAACACCATGTTTTTTGTGGCCCTTTACAGAAAAACCTAAGACTTTGTTTACAGCTTCACCGACGAGATGTCGACGAGGTTGTTGACAATGGCGTAGATGGTGAGACCTGCCGGACTGTGAATCTGCAGCTTGCGGGCAATGTTGCGCCGATGGGTGATGACGGTATTGACAGAGATGCAGAGGTGGTCGGCAATCTCCTTGTTCTGCATGCCCTGCACCAAAGAGACGATGACGTCTTTCTCCCGGTCGGAGAGGGCTTCCGAGTTCTGGCTGGGACCAGCCTTGAACACCATGTCGGAGATGTTGCGGGTGACGCCGCTCTGCTTGGTGAGCTGCTCCAGTCGGCGGATGGCCGGTACGAAGATATTGTCTTCAACCAAGGCATGCTGCTGTAGCCATACCTCGTTCTCATAGATATCGTGGAGTGTGGCGGTAAGCTGGTTGTTGTGGAGTCCGTCTTGGGGCAGATACTTGATGATGAGCAGTTTCAGCTCGCGCAGTTTATTATCGGTGGCGCTGTGGTGCTTTGAGAAGGTGTCAACGTTATAGTCGGACGAGGGCTGACCTTTGATGAGTGACTGCACGTAGGGGAAGAGCGTCTTCTGTTCGTACTTCATGTGGCGACGTATCTCGTGGGCATACTCATCGTATAGGCGCAGAATGAGGCTGGCAAGCGAGTCGTGTTCGTCGAGCGACTCCATCAGCTCCCTGCGGATGTAGGGCAGCTGGAAGTCGAGGAAATAGGCATGACAGGCTTCCAGGTAATGTAATAAGGTGGGCACGGAGAGCTGTTCGTCGTTGTCGAACTCGCCATAGCCGTTGATGGTGAAGTTGACTACTGCCAGGAAGGTGTAGGTGTCTACATGATTGTCTTCGCAGGTCTCACGGACCGTTTTGTCGCCGAATCCGAGACTGATTCCGAAACTGCCCAGTGACTGCAGCAGATCGTAGTTGTCGCGTATGAGCGAAATCATTTTGTCATCGGGTTCGTACATCTTCAGATTCTTCATTTTACCTATTTTTTGTTACTGGGTGCAAAGGTAGGCATAATTTGCGACCTGTGCAATAATCAGTAATAGGTATTTTCAACACTCATTATCGTCGGAAACGGCTCTGTAAAGCCCATTTCACTATTTTTAGGTATTGCCGTGAAGAGTTGATTGGCGTAATTTTGCAGTCGTTTTCAAAATAATGGTAAAAAGAATGAAAGTATTATTTGGATTGATTTCAATGGTTTCGATAGCGCTGACGGCAGAGGCTCAGGTGGAGCAGACAACGGTAGCCGACAGCGTGATGGAACATGTGAGGGGTAACAGACTCAGCGTGGGAGGCTATGGAGAAATAGGATTCTCGCGCGAGTACTACAGTGACCACGTGAACCGCTACAGCTCACCCCAGAACTACAGGAATGACCCCAGTCATGGAAAGTTCGACATTCCGCATGCCGTCATCTACCTGGGTTATGACTTCGGCAAGGGATGGACGATGGGTACCGAGATAGAGTTTGAGCACACCGGTACGGGTTCGGCTATCGAGAATGAGGCTGACGAGGCTGCCGAATGGGAGCGCGAACAGGAGAAGGGCGGCGAGGTGGAACTGGAGCAGTTCTGGATCAACAAGCGCTTCTCGAAGGCCATCAACCTGAAGATGGGTCACATCATCGTGCCTGTGGGACTGAACAACGCCTTCCATGAACCGCTGAACTATTTCACCGTCTATCGTCCGGAGGGCGAGAACGCCATCCTGCCTTCCACCTGGCACGACACGGGCGTGTCGTTCTGGGGACGCTACGGTAGTTTCAAGTATGAGCTGCAGATGGTGGCAGGCCTGAACGCGATGCTCTTCAATCGCGACAAATGGATTCACCACGGAGCGGGTTCGCCCTTTGAGTTTAAGCCTGCCAATCAGTATGGCTTTGCCGCTCGCGTGGACTGGTTTGCCACCAGAGGACTGCGTGTTGGTATGAGCGGATACTACGGCAATTCAGCCCACAATACTTATCCGAACGACCTGAAAGGCGACGGCAAACCCTATGATAAGGTGAAGGGAACGGTTGCTGTAGGCAGCATCGACGTGACGCTGAACCGCTGGAACTGGATAGTCAGAGGCCAGGCCGACTATGGCTACGTGGGCAATACGGCTGAGCTGAACGAGATCAAGGATGCCAAGGCACATGCCTCCAACTCGCCGGTAAAGAGTGCGATGATCGGAAAGAATGCTGTGGCTATGGGCATTGAGGCCGGCTACGACGTGTTCTCGCAGATAGCCAAGATGCGTAGCAACGAGAAGAAACTCTACGTCTTCGGGCGCTACGAATACTACGACAGCTATATCCCGCGAGGCGATAAGGATATGTTTGACTATACGAATGTCAGCCGGCTGGCCTTCGGACTGAACTATTATCCGCTGCCGGAAATAGTGATCAAGGCCGACTATAGCATCCGCAACCTGAAAACACCTTATAATAATGAGCCAAGCCTGAACATCGGCGTGGCCTACGAGGGATTCTTTCTATAAACAACAATCATAACAAGTAAACCAAAATGAAAAAGTATTTTATCTACGCTATGCTCTTTGCAGCAAGCACAGTGGCTTTTACCGCATGTTCGAGTGATGATGATGACAACAGTACGAACACCACCAACACCAATACTGCCGCTGAGAAGGAGCAGGCTATGCAGGCCATTACCACTCAGTATGTCAACAACGTGGTGTTCCCCATCTACAGGTCGCTGGCGGCTCAGACGTCGGAACTCTTCGACCTCTTCGTAGAGGCAAAGGCCAAGTATCGTAATGGAACGCTGACACAGGCCGACATTGACCAGCTCTGCACCACATTCGTTGCTGCACGTTCGGCATGGGAGCGCAGTGAGTCGTTCCTCTATGGCGCAGCTACCGACTTCGGCATCGACCCGCACATTGACACCTGGCCACTGGATCGCACCGCGCTGGCAAAGGCGCTGAGCAGTGCCGAGATTATTGAGGACCTGGACGATGTAGAGGAGGAGGGTATCAACAATGCCCGCTCACTGGTAGGCGAACAGCAGCTGGGATTCCATGGCATTGAGTTCATCATCTTCCGCAACGGACAGCACCGCAGTCTTGCAGCCCTGAAAGGCATTGAGGATGATGAGGCATTCAGCGGACGTAACATCACAGGCGAACAGGAATTGGTGTTTGCTGCAGCTGTAGCAGGTGACTTGCGCGACAAGTGTTTCCAGTTAGAAGTCAGTTGGTTAGGCGAAAATGCTCCACAAGAACATCAGGACAGGGTAGAGGAGTGTGAGTTCCCCACAACGGTTGCTGGTGGCGACAACTCTTACGGTGTCAACATGCTGAACAGTACAAAGGCAGGCAGCACCTTCTCAACATGGCGCAAGGTGATGAGCACCATCCTCGTGGCAGGATGCAGCAATATCTGTGCTGAGGTGTCGGGACAGAAAATCGGACAGGCTTATCTGGGTACTGATCCCGACTATATCGAGTCGCCCTACAGCCAGCGTTCTTACTTTGATTTCTTCGACAACATCAGCAGCGTCCAGTACAGCCTGAACGGACAGGAGGGCGCAACGGCTCACGCCAACAGCATCATGGCTTATCTGGAGAAGTATAACGCAACTATGGCTGCCGACCTGAAGGCTAAGCTGAACGCAACACTCCAGGCGCTGAATACCGCCAAGGCAGGAACACCCTTTGTCGTGGAGTCGCACAGCGCCAACGCCAAGGCTGCGATGGATGCCATTGCCGAACTGGACAAGGCTATCAACCAGGCTTCTTCTTGGATTGCAGAGAATTAATTAGCAGAGGATATGATAAAACTGAGTAAATATCATCACTTCTTGTTCATGGCAGCCCTCATAGTGGGGTCTGCCATGACTTCGTGTACTGACGATGACAGTACGAGTGATAACAATGGCTCCGGAAGCGCGTCGGTGAAGCCCGTGGATGATGAGAGCTATATAGGCAAGGCCGTCGGAAACTTCAGCGCCGAAGAATGGTTCGTGGGAGGTGAAAAGGGTACCACGATGAACGTGACACAGGGATGCTACGAAGACGAGACACCCGCAGTCACCGAGATGGGGCTCTCAGAAGCCTTCAATCGCGGTGAACAGTTCTTTGAACGCAATGTAACAGAGTTCCAGACGCCTTTCAACGGACTGGGACCTGCCTATGTGCGTAAGTCGTGCTTGGACTGCCATCCGGCCTATGGTCACGGCAAGCGCGTCAGCCAGTATAGGGCAGAATGGGGGAATGGCTATCTGTTGGTGATCTATCATCCTGCCGACGGCCTGAACAGCGATGACGGCCCCTACGTCTCAGAGGTGACGGGTATGCCGCAGACACGTGCCGTGAGTCCGTTCCTGCCGCCTGTGGATGAAAGTGGTATTCACATCAGTTGGCTCCCCGTCACTGAAATGGCGGATGGCAGCGAGATCTCACCAACACAGTTCCCTGACGGTGAGAAATACGAACTGATATACCCGGAAGTGAGTATAGACCGAGAGGCATTCAACACCAATCCTACTCCTTGGGAAACAGGCAACGGAGCAGTGGCATTCCGACTGGAGAGTACCATCGGTATACCTGGTACCGGACTGCTGGATGCTATTCCCGACGATAGCATCCGGGCTCAGTATCAGCGTGAAGCCCCTTACGTAGAACTGAATCCTGCCTTCTGGGACAAGGAGAAGAATGATTTCGCAAGTACTGCCTGGTATGTGAATGCTTCAAGCGGCACAGAGCAGGTGAACCGACTAAAGAAGTTCACCTATGCCATGACGCGCGGATCACTACAGGACGGAGCAGGAGCCAATGCCATCTGGAACATCACCAACGTGAGCCGTTCTGACCGTCCGAAGCTGTACTCTACGGCAGCATGGGCCAAGGCTATGTCGGAAAATCCGAAAGTGATTGCCGCCATCAAGAAAGACCCTACCTCGCCTTACTATGCTGACGGTACGGATGAGGGTATTCGCGAGGCTGTCTACAACCTGCTGCTTCCGTCGACGAATCAGTTTGATAACCAATGGCATAACTTCACGCCTGAGATGAGTGACAATAACTTCTGGGCCTTCCAGGTGTGGCATCGCGGATTGGCTATACCCCGTGCGCGAAATCTGCAGGATCCTGAAGTGCAGCGCGGTAAGGATGTGTTTAACGAGATTGGCTGTGCCACCTGTCATCGACCCTCATGGAAGACTACGAAAGATGACTGCTGGATGCCGAATATCATCGCCTCACAGAACTTGCAACTGCCCCGCTATCCGAATCAGACCATCTGGCCTTATACGGATATGATTCAGCACCGGCTCTATATGAAGAACGGTATTCATGGTTCGTGGTGCCGCACAACTCCGCTTTGGGGACGCGGCCTGTCACTCATCAGCACAGGTGCTGAGGACCGTCTGCACGACTGTAGGGCACGTAATGAGATTGAGGCTATCCTCTGGCACGGCTATTCAAAGAATTCGGATGCCTACAGAGCAACGCTGAAGTTCTACAAACTGCCGAAGGCCGACCGTGATGCTGTGGTGAAATTCCTGCGTGCTATATGATGATAATCAGAAAATTTGCTTTTATACTGGTCCTGCTCATGGCGGCAGGACCGGTATTTTCAAGTCCTCGTGTACTGCCCCGGCAACAGGCTGCTCGCTTCTGCAGGCTCATGGTCAATGACGGTGAGGGACGCGTATATCCTCTTAGCGTCTATGCCCGCAGGCTTACCATGCTGATTTGTCATGATGATCATTACGGTGATTACACGGCTGAGCAGATCTTTACAGGGCTGATCTTCTTCTTTGATGAATGGAGTAGGGAGCCCATGCCCTATAGTCGCGGACAGGGACGGATGCTGATGGACGAGCTGCATAGCGGACAGACGCTACGCATATTCCCACATGTGCAGAAGAGACGCGTAGACTGGTATGCACCTACCGACAAGGTGCCGGAATCAGTAGGGCTGGAACATCAGAAATATATCAGAGAGTCGTTTGCCCGACTGAACACATTGGTACAGAGGGGCGACTGGAAACTGGTTGACTCATTCATCGACCGCATGATTACGTATCAATGTCGTTTCGGCAGTTTTCAACAGTAACGACATGATGGCTAAAGGGCCGTGGACTCTGAAACTGCAAAAAAAAGCAAAAACGAATGATGCGAAAAGAAAAAACGATTCGAAAATTTGTTGATTAAAGAATAAATAATTACCTTTGCACCCGCAAAAGAAAAAGGGTCGCCGACATGGCTCAGTTGGTAGAGCAACGCATTCGTAATGCGTAGGTCCCCGGTTCGAGTCCGGGTGTCGGCTCTCGGTTGCGGAATTAGCTCAGTTGGTAGAGCATTGGCTTCCCAAGCCGAGGGTCGCGGGTTCGAGTCCCGTATTCCGCTCCTCTTTTCATGTTTTTTTATTGGGTTTAAGATGGTTGGAAATTCTGTGGCTACAGAATTTCTTTTTTGTTTCTTACCCATGAAACAAAATTTGGGGGCCACTGCGGACCCCCAACCAACACAAAAACTAAACTAGACTTAACTAAAGCTTGTTGGGATTTTCACAAACCCCTATAGCGTTTGCAAAGTTATACATATTATTTGAATCTTCCAAATTTGTAAAGGAATTTTTTACAGAAACTATGTATTTTCTACAGAATTATTGTTCTGTTTAACATATAATAGTCTAAGATAACCATTGCCGCCATTGCCTCAACGACAGGAACAGCACGGGGAAGTACACAAGGATCGTGGCGCCCTTTGGCACAAAAAGTGGTGGCTTCACCATTGATGTCGACTGTCCGCTGCTCCTTGAGGATAGTGGCTACTGGCTTGAAGGCCACACGGAAATAGATGTCCTGTCCGTTCGAAATACCTCCCTGGATGCCGCCGCTATGGTTCGTCAGCGTCTGCGGGGGAGTAGATGGAACAAATACGTCATTCTGCTCAGAGCCTCTGCTGCTTACACAATCGAATCCGTCACCATATTCGAAGCCTTTCACGGCATTGATGCTCAGCATGGCTGCACCCAGTTCGGCGTGTAGCTTAGAGAATTCCGGCTCGCCCAATCCTACGGGACAGCCTTTGATAACACAGGTAATCACGCCTCCGATGGTGTCGCCCTCGCTTTTCATCTTGGCAATAAGAGACTCCATCTCCTGGGCTTTGACAGGATCAGGACAGCGTACAGCATTCTGCTCTGTCAGTGACAGGTCATACTGGCGGTAGTCTCGCTGGAGCTGAATAGGACCTACTTGTGAGGTGTAGGCATTGATGGTGATACCCAACTGACGAAGAGCGAGTTTAGCCAGCGCACCGCCTACACAACGACTGATGGTGATTCGGGCTGAGGTGCGTCCGCCTCCGCGATGGTCGCGCGTACCATATTTATTATAGTAAGTGAAATCAGCATGAGAGGGACGGAATAGTCCGCGCAGGTTCTCGTAGTCTTGTGAGTGCTGATTCTGGTTACGCACCAGGAAACCGATGGGGGCACCCGTCGTGCGTCCCTCAAAGACTCCACTCAACAACTCCACCTGGTCGGCTTCTTGACGGGAAGTGGTAATCTTGCTTTGACCAGGGCGCCGACGGTTCAGTTCAGACTGAATGAAGTCGAGATCAACCTCAATACCTGCCGGCATCCCGTCGACAACACCGCCAACGCCTGCTCCATGACTTTCGCCAAAGGTGGTCAGTGTAAAGATATTGCCAAATGTATTGCGCATGAGCTTATTTTTTGTTTAATGGTGGCAATGACCGCATCCGCATCCATCTTCGTGGTGATGATGGTGTCCGCAACCGTCTTCATGATGATGTCCGCAGCCACCCTCGCAGTCGTCACATCCACATCCGCATCCTTCACCGCTCAGGTGGTTCAGCATGTGCTGAATCTCTTCGTTGGTGGCATCGCGCTTCTCAAGCACAGTACCAATGAACTGCAGGGTCTTGCCAGCAAGAGGATGATTGGTGTCGACAGTAACACCATCTTCCTCAACTGAGACGATACGGGCCATGAAGCGCTTCTCGTCTTCGTTCATGAGGGTGATGACGGCACCAGGGAAGATGTTTTCGTGATCGAAGTGACCGTTGATAGAAAATACGTCACGTGAGAGCTTGTGGACTCCCTCCTGCTCATAGTTGCCGAAAGCTTCAGCAGGAGTCAGGGTGAAGTCAAACTTCTCGCCAGCCTCCAAAGTGACAATATGCTTCTCGAAGGCATCAAGTGAGAAACCGAAACCGCTGATAAACTGGAACGGACGGTCTTGCTGGGTTTCTTCCTCAAGATTCTTCGTCCCTTCGGTGCTGATGGAATAAAGCTGATAGCTTACTGAAATGTACTTGTTCTGTTGATTATCCATATTTTTCTGTGAATATTGCCGTTATTGTTTATATTTCCGTTACAGACTGCAAAATTAATAAATATATTTCATTTTAAGAGATGAATAGCATCCAATTCTTTGATTTGAGTCAACAAAAGCGGCTGTTTGCGCACACAATTGTCAAAAATCCATGGTGGGTTCAGAAAAACGCCTTACCTTTGCATCGTCAAAAGGAACAAAACCCTGGCGACAAGGATAACAACACTTTTATATTAAGGTAAGAGTCGGAGAAGAATTCAGGATTAAAAAAGTAAAAAGATTAAAAGGATAACAAAGTAAAAAAACATTCTTCGGCTCCGAGTAAAGAAAAGAAAGGGTAAAAAGATGAAAAAGATGATTTTTATGGTAATGGCTATGCTCAGCATGTCAATGACTTCATTCGCTGAAAATGACAATGTGGCAAACGTGAACAACGTAGAGAGCTATGACATGACAATCAACATGCGTAAACTGGCTGTTGCACTCGACATGACATTCGATCAGATGGAGAGTGTTGAAGACATCCACCGCACATTCTGCGCAGAGATGATGCTGGCTGCTCACGCTAATAAAGATGAGCGCGCACAGCTGCTCGACAAGGCAATCAACAAAGACCTTCGTTACATGCGCTATGTGCTCGACAAGGATCAGTATCGCAAGTATTTGATGCTGCTGAACACCACGCTCCACAATCGTGGTCTGAAGTAAGAAAAGGTTTTTCATTAGATTATTTCATTTGAGTAAGGGCGTTCCAAGTAATTGGAACGCTTTTTTTGCCTAAATAATTGGTGAGAAATGATTTTTTGTTGTACTTTTGCAGAAAATATTTCATTAAAGAACAATTGAGTATGAAAAAAGTAAAAATGCTGTTGGTTCTTATGCTGACTGCCGTACTGGTAGGTTGCGGAACCAGTTCGACAGTTCCTATCACTGGCAGAACACAGAATCTCTTGGTGACAGACGATGAGGTGCTTACGCTCTCGTATCAGGAATACCAGTCATACATGCAGTCGGCCAAGTTGTCTACGAACGCTACGAATACGGCTATGGTGAAGCGTGTGGGACAGGCATTGGCCAGTGCAGTCGTTTCCTATCTGAACAAGAATGGTCTGGCTGCCGATGCTCAGAAGTATTCATGGGAGTTCAACCTGGTACAGGACAATCAGGTCAACGCTTTCTGTCTGCCTGGCGGAAAGATTGTCGTTTATGAAGGTCTGCTGCCTGTCACTCAGAACGAGGCTTCGCTGGCTATCGTCCTGGGACACGAGATTGCGCATGCCGTGGCCAAACATTCGGCAGAACGACTGAGTAATGCTTATCGCAGCCAGTATCAGTCTACTATCATCGGTGCGGTGGCTCAGGGGGCTGGGCTTGGAACAGGCACCCAGCAACTGCTGGCTTTAGGCACTTCACTGGGCTCTCAGCTTTGGACTTCAGGCTTCTCTCGCAAACAGGAGAGCGAAGCAGACCACATGGGACTTGTCTTTGCAGCAATGGCAGGATATGATCCGCAAGTGGCTGTTGACTTCTGGCAACGAATGGCAGCTCAGTCAAGCGGAAGCGGAGGCTTGTTCAGCGATCACCCTTCAGACGAGAAGCGCGTGAAGGATATTCAAGGCTGGATGCCGGAGGCCTTGAAATACTACAAGTCATCGAACAGCACAAATAAAAAAGCGGTAAAGACTATTCATATCAAAACGAAGAAATAGTCCTTACCGACTGTATCAGTAAGCTTGGCAGAACAGGATTCCTGCTTTACAGCTTGCCCTGTTCACCCAGATAGGAATCCTTGAACCCAAGGAAGTAGAGCACTCCATCAAGACCAATGGTATTGATGGATTGCTTTGCGTTTGCCACTACACGAGGTTTAGCGTGGAAGGCTATTCCCAGTCCTGCCTCTGAGATCATTGGCAGGTCGTTGGCTCCGTCGCCTACGGCAATTGTCTGAGCCAGATTGACTTTCTCTACCTGTGCAATGAGCTTCAGCAACTCAGCCTTTCGCTGCCCATCCACAATCTCACCCACATATCGGCCTGTCAACTTTCCGTTCTCATCAACTTCCAGTTCGTTGGCATAGACATAGTCAATACCGTATTTGCGCTGCAGGTGTTCACCAAAATAGGTGAATCCGCCTGAGAGAATAGCAATCTTGTAGCCACAGCGTTTCAGAATGGTCATCAGGCGATCAACACCTTCAGTAATGGGAAGGTGCTCTGCTATATCCTGCATGACGCTGACATCCAGTCCTTTCAGTAAGGAAACGCGTCGCGTGAAACTTTCCTTGAAGTCAATCTCACCTCGCATCGCACTCTCCGTGATGGCTTTCACTTCAGCCCCCACACCAGCACGTTCTGCCAGTTCGTCGATACACTCCGTCTGAATGAGTGTAGAATCCATATCGAAACAAATCAGTCGGCGCATTCGACGGAACATGTCGTCTTTCTGGAACGAGCAGTCAATCTCCATCTCTGCCGAGAGCTTCAGGAATTTCGACTGCATCTCCTGACGGTCGCGCGGTTCACCTCGCAGTGAGAATTCAATGCAGGCGCGCACATGCTTGCCAGGATTCTTGATACTCTTACGTCCCGTCATTCTACGGATGGCGTCAATATTGAATCCCTGGTCGGCAATGATACGCGTGGCAGCTTCAATCTGCTTGGCTTCCAACTGTCGGCCCATCACCATCAGAATGTAGCGGTTCTTGCCCTGATGACCTACCCAGTCTTCGTATTCCTCATCGCTGATAGGTGAGAAACCGATGTTGACATTCAGTTCGGTAGCCTTGAATAGCAATTCTTTCATGACCTGACCACTGTGGCTCTCGTCCATACGGATTAGAATGCCCAATGATAGGGTGGAGTGAATATCAGCCTGACCGATGTCGAGAATCTGTGCATCATATTTTGCCAGGATGTTCATGACTGATGCCGTAAGTCCCGGACGATCCTGTCCGGTGATACGAACGAGTATCTGTTCTTCGCGGGTTGCGTTCTCAATAATCTGTTCCATAGTCGTAGTGTTTGTCCTTTATATATAATTAAGGTGTAATCTGTTATTCTTCCGTCTGATTTTCATCGGCATCATATTCGCGATGAGGGTGCTTGAACACACGGTGATGCAGGAAATTCATAGCTTCCAGACACACCAGTACCATCACAGTAGCTGCGGTAGCCAAAGCGTACATTCCAACACCAGCTGTCATTCCGATAGCCGAGGTAACCCAAAGGCCTGCTGCCGTCGTCAGGCCTTTCACCACATTCTTCTGGAAGATGATGGTGCCTGCTCCGATAAAGCCGATACCACTGACTACCTGTGCTGCCATTCGGGCTGGATCTCGCTGGATGACGACGCCAGGCTGTCCCTCGAAACCGTCGAACCCGTGCATTGACAGCACCATGAACAATGCGCTGCCAAGTCCTACAAGGAAGTGAGTGCGGAAGCCTGCTTCTTTGGAGCGATATTCGCGCTCAAGTCCGATGGCACCACCCAGCATCGCAGCGATAAATATGGTTAGAATATAATCTTCCGTCATGTTCTAAATCTAAGTTATTTTGTTCTATACAGCTTGCAAAGATACAAAATATTTTCAAAAATAAGATTCTTTTAGGAAAAAAGCTGGTCGTTAGACACCTTATTGCTAATTATTTAGTACCTTTGCAGCCGATTTTGAAAAATTTAGCACATGAGAGAACTCAAAGCAGCACTTTTTGATTTGGACGGGGTCGTGTTTGATACTGAGCCGCAATACACCATTTTCTGGGGAGCTCAGTGCCGTGAATTCCATCCTGAACATCCGGGATTGGAACTCGAAATCAAAGGGTCTACGCTTACCCAGATTTATGATAAATGGTTCGATGGTGAACTGGCACAGTTCAGGTCGAAGATCACAGAACGCCTGGATGCATATGAGGCCCAGATGGATTACATCTATATAGATGGGCTGGAGCAATTCCTGAAAGACCTACGTAGTCACGGCGTAAAGACGGCAGTTGTCACCAGTTCTAATGTGCCTAAGATGGAAAGCGTTTATCGCAAACATCCGGAATTCAAAACATTATTCGACGCTGTGCTGACAAGCGAGGACTTTGCAGAAAGCAAGCCTTCGCCCGACTGCTATCTGCGGGCAGCTCAGCGCTTTGGTGCTCAAACGGATGAGTGCGTTGTGTTTGAAGACAGCATCAACGGACTCCGTTCGGGGCGTGCAGCGGCAATGTACGTCGTGGGACTCACCACAACGAACAGCAAGGAAGCAATAGAAAGCTTATCTGACTGTCAGATAGCTGATTACAAGAATATGGATTATAACCAATTAAAAGAATTATGGCAGGATATTTAGTAAGTGACACACGCAAGGTGACAACACACCGTTTTATTGAAATGAAGCAAAAAGGTGAGAAGATTTCGATGCTCACTAGTTATGACTATACTACAGCAGGCATTGTAGACAAGGCAGGTATTGATGGCATCCTGATTGGCGACTCTGCTTCAAATGTGATGGTGGGAAATGCTACCACGCTCCCCATGACAGTAGATCAGATGATCTATCATGCCCGTTCGGTGATGAACGCAGTAAAGCGAGCCCTCGTGGTATGCGATATGCCTTTCGGTTCTTATCAGACAGGTGTTCATGATGGTGTGGTGAATGCTATCCGTATCATGAAAGAGAGTGGATGTGATGCTGTGAAGATGGAGGGTGGCGTAGAAATCATCGATACTGTGAAGGCTATCTTGGATGCAGGCATCCCTGTGATGGCTCATCTGGGACTGACGCCTCAGTCTCTCAATAAGTTCGGTACCTATGCCGTACGTGCCAAGGAAGAGCGCGAGGCAGAAAAGCTGATCAGCGATGCCAAAGCACTTTCAGAGGCAGGATGTTTTGCTGTGACACTTGAAAAAGTGCCTGCTGCTTTGGCAGAGAAGGTGACCAACGAAATCAGCGTTCCTACTATCGGTATTGGTGCGGGCAACCATTGTGATGGCCAGATACTGGTGGTTGCTGATATGCTGGGAATGACGCAGGGCTTCTCACCCCGTTTCCTTCGTCGCTATGCTGACCTGAACAGCATGATGACTGATGCCATCGGACGCTATGTAGGCGACGTGAAGAGCGGCGATTTCCCCAATGAGGCGGAGTCGTACTAATTGTTGCTAATTGTCAATAGATGAATACACAGAACACACCCGTACATATCCGATTGTGGCACAAGGACTTCTGGATGGTCTCTATAGCAAATATGTTGCTGTCGATGGCTATCACGATGATGATTCCAACGTTGCCAAACTGGATGATGATGGCTGACGGACTGACCTCAGAAGAGACAGGCTTCTCAATGGGCATTTTCGCACTCGGCCTGCTGCTTCCGGGCGTCTTCTGTTCCTATTTGGTACAGAGCTATCGTCGTAATCAAGTATGTGTATGGGCTATCATTCTGCTGGCTGCTGCCATCATCCCGCCAGTCTATCTGTACCACATGCCTTTCTGGATGGTGGTTGCGATGCGATTGGTACAGGGAATGGCATTCGGACTGGCACAGATGGTGCTGGCTTCAACATTGATTATTGATACATGTGAGTCAACGCACCGTACTGAAGCGAATTATGCTGCAACCTGGTTCGGAAGGTTCTCACTCTCATTAGGTCCGCTGGTGGGATTGTTGCTGATTCAGTTCCTGGGTCTCAAGACGATGCTCTTCGTAGCTTCAGGCTGTTGTGTAGCTTCAGCTCTGCTGGTGATGTTGGTGCATATTCCTTTCAGAACCCCTGATGATCATATCAATCTGTTCAGTTTCGACCGATTCCTTTTATTGTCAGGATGGCCTCTGCTGTTCAATTTGCTTCTCATCACCGTTTCTATGGGATTATTGCTCTCGCTGAATCTTGGTATCGAGTTTTATGCGTTGATGATGGTGGGCTTCCTGCTGGCTTTGTTGGCTCAGCGTTTCGTATTCCCCGATGCAGAGCTAATGAGCGAGGTGGTCTCAGGTGTGATACTTCTGATTGCAGCCCAACTGCTTCTGATGTTTGCCCCCACATCGCTGCTGACTTCACCGCTTATGGGACTGGGGTTGGGACTTATTGGTTCGCGCTTCCTCCTGTTCTTCATCAAACTGAGTCGTCACTGCCAGCGAGGAACAGCACAGAGCACCTATCTGATAGGATGGGAGAGTGGGCTCTATCTTGGCATCGGAATGGGCTATTGCCTCTTTGAAGGAAATACGCATTCGCTGCTATCTGCATCTCTCGTCCTCACAATTGTAGGATTGATGGTCTACGTAGCCATTATTCATCAATGGTTCGTCAGGCATAAGAACAGGTAAATCCACGTAAAACGCTAAAAAAATAAAAAAACACCTCTGTAAATCATTAAATACGGAGGCGTTTTATTATCTTTGCATGTTGAAAACAATAAACTTTAAAACATCAAATCTAATGAAACAGTTTAACGACAAAAACTTCGTGTTGGAGACTGAGGTTGCTCAGGACTTGTATCACAACCATGCGGCCAAAATGCCAATCATTGACTACCACTGTCACCTGATTCCTGAAATGGTGGCAAAGGACCATAAGTTTAAGAGTATCACCGAGTTATGGCTTGGAGGTGACCACTATAAGTGGCGTGCTATGCGTACCAATGGTATCGATGAGCGCTTCTGCACCGGTAAGGATACTACTGACTGGGAGAAATTCGAGAAGTGGGCTGAGACCGTTCCCTACACATTCCGCAACCCTCTTTACCACTGGACTCATTTGGAGCTGAAGACAGCCTTTGGTATCGAGAAGCTGTTGTCGCCCCAAACAGCTCGCGAGATCTTCGATGAGTGTAACGATAAGTTGGCTAACGATCCTAACTTCACCGCTCGTGGTCTGATGCGTCATTATAACGTGGAGTGCGTCTGCACAACCGACGATCCCGTTGATGATTTGCATAATCATATCGAGTATGCCAAGACACGTGGCGAGAAAGATCCTCTGATGATTCCCGCTTGGCGTCCTGATAAGGCAATGAACATTGAAAAGCCTGAGTTCTCAAAGTATGTGGAGCAGTTGGCTGAAGTTTCTGGCGTGAACATTGTGAAGTTTGCCGATATGGTTGATGCCCTGAAGAAGCGTCATGAGTTCTTCGAGGCACAGGGCTCTAAGCTCTCAGACCACGGCATTGAGGAGTTCTATGATGAGGAGTACACCGATTCACAGATTGAGACTATCTTCGAGAAAGCTATGCGTGGACAGCAGCTTTCTAACTTCGAGATTCGTCAGTTCAAGCACTGCTTCCTGACGGTGATGGCTGAGATGGATGCTGATGCAGGATGGACTCAGCAGTTCCACTATGGTGCTATCCGCGACAACAATACAGCTATGTACAACAAGTTGGGTGCTGACACAGGCTTCGACTCTATTGGTGAGTTCAATACGGCTAAGGCTATGTCGAAGTTCCTCAACAAGCTGAATATGGAAGGCAAGCTCACGCGTACCATATTATATACACTTAACCCATGTGCCAATGAGGTGATTGCTACGATGCTGGGTAACTTCAAGGGTGGCGAGCCAGGCAAGATTCAGTTTGGTTCAGGCTGGTGGTTCAATGATCAGATGGATGGCATGATTCGTCAGATGAATGCTCTCTCAGTACTGGGACTGCTGAGCCGCTTCGTAGGTATGTTTACCGACAGCCGTTCGTTCTTGAGCTATCCTCGTCATGAGTACTTCCGCCGTATTCTCTGCAACCTGCTGGGTAATGATGTAGAGAAGGGATTGCTGCCTGACGATCGCGAGACACTCGGACGTATGGTTGAGGACATCTCATACAACAATGCCCGTCGCTATTTCAAGTTCTATTAAGGATCTCGATGAGCGTTCCTAGGTTTCACTCATAGCGTTCCTAGGTTTCACTCATAGCGTTCCTAGGCTTCACTCCCAGCGTTCCTAGGCTTCGCTTTTAGCGATCCAATGAATTAATATAAGGCAAGTCTTTTGGCTTGCCTTATACTTTTTGGGCGGAAAATTTTTTCAATTAGAAAAAATGTATTAATTTTGCACCCGATTATTATAGAAAAAGCGTTTTAGCAAAATGAGATCTTATCAAAAGAATTCTTTTTATATTCTTATAGTGGCATTCGTGACATTCCTCTCCAGTTGCGGAAGCACGAAGGATGTGGCTTATTTCCAGAATAGTAAGGATGTGGACCTTACTGCCTCGCAGATGCTTTATGATGCTCGCATCATGCCAAAGGACCAGTTGACTATCACGGTAAGTGCTACCAACGATTTGGCAGCAGCGCCTTTTAACATGACAGTCCCCACTCCTTATACAGCCAATCAGCGCTCTACCTATTCACAGGCAATGCTTCAGACCTATCTGGTCGATAACGATGGTAAAATCAATTTCCCCATCGTTGGCGAGTTGCACGTAGGAGGTCTGACCAAGTCGGAAGCTGAGAATATGATTCGCGAAAAGATCCTCCCTTTCATGTCAGAGGCTGAGAATCCCATTGTTACCGTTCGTATGACGGGTTATCAGATTTCTGTATTAGGTGAGGTAAACCGTCCTGGTACGTTTACGGTAAGTCGTGAGAAGATTACCGTATTGGAGGCATTGGCACAGGCAGGTGACCTGACGATTTATGGTGTCCGTAATAATGTTCAGCTCATTCGTGAGGATGCTAATGGAAAGAAGTCGATTCATTTCCTGAACTTGAATGATGCCAACATCATCAATTCACCATATTATTATATGCAGCAGAATGATGTGCTCTATGTCACACCTAACAAGGTGAAGGCACAGAACTCAAGTGTAGGTAGTATGACAACGTTATGGTTCTCGGCAACGTCAATTCTCATTTCGTTGACTTCACTTCTTTACAATATCTTAAGATAATAAAGATAATGAGATTGGAATCGTATTTCCAATCTCATTTTTCTAATAGACGATACGGAATAGAAATTAATAAAAGAGAGAAAGAGCAATATGTGTGGAATAGTAGGTTATCTGGGCAAGCGTGAGGCTTTTCCTGTTCTCATCAAAGGATTGCGACGTTTGGAATATCGTGGTTATGACAGTGCTGGTGTGGCACTCATCAATAAGAATAACGACTTGAATGTGTTTAAGACCAAGGGAAAGGTCGACAATCTGGTGGAATATTGTAATGACAAGGATGTTACAGGTGGCGTAGGTATTGCTCACACCCGCTGGGCCACTCATGGTGAGCCCTCAGCAAGAAACGCCCATCCTCACTATTCTGAATCCCGCAATCTTGCCATTATCCATAATGGTATTATCGAGAACTATGCTGATCTGAAGGCAAAGCTCATTGAGAAAGGCGTAACGTTCCAGTCGGATACCGATACGGAAGTTGTTGTTCAGTTGGTAGAGTATATCATGAACAAGAAACAGCTGGACTTGTTGACTGCTGTTCAGGTGGCCCTCTATCAGGTAATTGGTGCTTATGCCATTGCTATCATCGATAAGCGTGATCCGAACCAGATTGTAGCAGCCCGCAAACAGAGTCCGTTAGTAGTTGGTATTGGTGACAACGAGTTCTTCTTGGGTTCCGATGCCAGCCCAATCATTGAGTATACTGACAAGGTGGTCTATCTGGAGGATGGAAACATCGCCGTACTTCGTTTGGGTGAAGAGTTGAAAGTCATCAGTATCTTAGGCGAAGAGCAGGAACTGACAGTCAAGAAAGTGGATATCGACCTCGGACAGATTGAGAAGGGTGGATTCCCACACTTCATGCTGAAAGAGATTTTCGAACAGCCGGAGTGCCTCACCAATTGTATGCGAGGACGTGTCAATGTGGAGGCAGACCATGTAACCCTTTCAGCGCTGATAGACTATCGCAGACAACTGCTATCAGCTAAACGTGTGCTGATCGTGGCCTGTGGAACCTCATGGCACGCAGGACTGATTGGCAAGCAGCTCATTGAGTCGTTCTGTCGTATTCCTGTCGAAGTGGAGTATGCCAGCGAGTTCCGCTATCGTAATCCTGTCGTTACGGAAGACGATGTGGTGATTGCTATTTCACAAAGCGGTGAGACTGCCGATACGCTGGCTGCTGTTCAGCTGGCAAAAGAGCGTGGCGCCTTTATCTACGGTATCTGTAATGCTATCGGAAGCAGTATTCCCAGAGCAACAGATACAGGTACTTATATCCATGTGGGACCTGAGATTGGTGTGGCTTCTACAAAGGCTTTCACGGGTCAGGTAACTGTGTTGACTATGTTTGCCCTCGCGCTGGCAGATGCCAAGGGTACTATGTCGAGAGATGAATATGTAAAGGTGGTGAAGGGACTGAGCGAGATACCTGAGATGATTAAGGAAGTGCTGAAAACCAATGATCGCGTTGCTGATCTGGCCCGTACGTTCACCTATGCACATAACTTCCTCTATCTGGGACGTGGTTTCAATTACCCCGTAGCGCTTGAAGGTGCCCTGAAGTTGAAGGAAATCTCCTATATTCATGCAGAAGGCTATCCTGCTGCAGAAATGAAGCATGGGCCTATTGCACTGATTGACTCTGATATGCCTGTTGTAGTGATTGCTACTCATGACACGATGTATGAGAAAGTACTCTCGAACATACAGGAAATAAAAGCCCGCAAGGGTAGGGTGATAGCTCTGGTCACTAAGGGTGATGACAAGATAGCCAAGATAGCTGACGAGGTCATTGAGTTGCCAGATGTTCTCGAATGTCTCGAACCGTTGGTGGCAACGATTCCTCTTCAGCTGTTGTCCTATCATGTTGCTGTCTGCAAAGGAAAGAATGTCGACCAGCCAAGAAACTTGGCTAAGTCTGTCACTGTTGAATAATTTATTTGGGGCGAGCTGTTTATTCGGTTCGCCCCTCATTTTAGGGAATACAATTATATTTGGGATCATAATAACAAATAAGGTAAAGCGAATGAAAGATGTAACATTAGTGTTGAGCGATGGAACGCGTTTTTACGGGAAATCGTTTGGTTATGATGCTTGCGTATCAGGCGAAGTAGTGTTCAACACTGCCATGATGGGCTATCCGGAGTCATTAACCGACCCATCGTATGCAGGACAGATGATGGTGCTTACCTATCCGTTGGTAGGTAACTATGGTGTTCCTCCCTTCTCGTTTGGTCAGGATGGTAAACTGCCAGACTTCATGGAGAGTGATAGGATTTACGCTTCAGCCATTATCGTTTCTGATTATAGCGAGTCGTTCTCACATTGGAATGCTAAGGAGAGCTTGGGCGACTGGCTGAAACGTGAACATATTCCTGGTGTTACAGGTATTGATACCCGTCAGCTGACAAAGGTGCTTCGCGAACATGGAGTGATGATGGGACGCTTGGAGATAGAAGGTGCTGAAACTATTTCCTCGCTTTCTGAGAATGAAGACTACGGCAGCGTAAACTGGGTAGAACGTGTTTCGTGCAAAGATGTCATTCGTTACAACGAGGGTGCTGGCAAGAAAGTCGTTCTCGTGGATTGTGGTGTTAAGGCCAATATTATCCGTTGCCTAATTAAGAGAGGCGTTGAAGTCATTCGCGTGCCTTGGAATTATGATTATACTTCACTCTCATTCGATGGTCTCTTCCTGGCAAACGGACCTGGTGACCCCGATATGTGTGGCGAGGCAGTAGAGATCCTGAAGAAACAGATGTCGTCATCCAGAAAGCCAATCTGTGGAATCTGTATGGGTAATCAGCTGTTGGCGAAGGCTGGTGGAGCAACGATTTATAAACTGAAGTACGGACATCGTTCGCATAACCAACCGGTTCGTGAGGTGGGAACGAATCGCTGCTATGTCACCTCACAGAATCATGGCTATGCTGTAGATGCCTCTACGCTGGGTACTGAATGGCGCGAACTGTTCGTCAATATGAACGATGGCTCAAACGAAGGTATCCGACATATCTCAAATCCCTGGTTCAGTAGCCAGTTCCACCCGGAAGCCTGTGCTGGTCCTGTAGACACAGAGTTTATGTTTGACCGTTTTATCACCACATTGTAGAATCATAACAGACAACAGAACAATATGAAATACGATAATATCAAGAAAGTATTACTGCTGGGTTCAGGTGCTTTGAAGATTGGCGAAGCTGGCGAGTTTGACTATAGCGGTTCACAGGCATTGAAGGCAATGCGTGAGGAGGGTATCAAGACGGTACTTATCAACCCGAACATCGCAACTGTCCAGACATCGGAAGGAGTAGCTGACGAAATCTATTTCCTGCCTGTACAGCCCTATTTCGTAGAACGGGTCATTGAGAAAGAGCGTCCTGACGGCATCCTGTTGGCCTTTGGTGGACAGACAGCCTTGAACTGTGGCGTGGAGCTATATAAAAGCGGTGTACTTGAGAAGTATAATGTAAGAGTCTTGGGAACACCCGTTCAGGCCATCATTGATACAGAGGATCGCGAACTGTTTGTCAAGAAACTTGATGAGATTGACGTGAAGACTATCAAGAGCGAAGCCTGTTCAGATATAGAGAGCGCACGTAAGGCGGCTGCTGAACTGGGCTATCCTGTCATTCTTCGCGCTGCTTATGCATTAGGTGGACTTGGTTCTGGCTTCTGCGATAATGAACAGGAACTGGACAAGTTGGCTGAGAAGGCTTTCGCGTTCTCACCACAGGTTCTCGTCGAGAAATCGCTTAAAGGATGGAAGGAGGTTGAGTATGAAGTGGTGCGAGACCGTTATGACAACTGTATCACGGTATGCAATATGGAGAACTTCGACCCACTTGGTATCCATACAGGCGAAAGTATCGTGGTTGCTCCTTCACAGACACTAACTAACAGCGAGTATCATAAACTGCGCGCGTTGGCTATCAAGATTATCCGTCACATCGGTATCGTAGGTGAGTGTAACGTGCAATATGCCTTCGACCCGGAATCAGAAGATTATCGCGTCATTGAGGTAAATGCCCGTTTGTCCCGCTCCTCTGCATTGGCTTCGAAGGCAACAGGTTATCCCTTGGCTTTCGTAGCAGCCAAACTGGGTATGGGTTATGGATTGTTTGAACTGAAGAATTCTGTAACCAAGACCACCAGCGCCTTCTTTGAGCCAGCTCTTGACTATGTGGTTTGTAAGATACCACGTTGGGATCTGTCGAAGTTCCACGGGGTTGACAAGGAACTGGGTTCTTCGATGAAGTCTGTGGGAGAGGTAATGGCTATCGGACGCACGTTTGAAGAAGCGCTTCAGAAAGGTCTCAGAATGATAGGTCAAGGTATGCACGGATTTGTGGAAAACAAGGAATTGAAAATCCCTGATATTGATGCAGCTCTGCGCGAACCTACTGACAAGCGTGTATTCGTTATCTCAAAGGCAATGCATCTGCCGCAGTATGATATAGATCGTATTCATGAGTTGACAAAGATTGATAAATGGTTCCTGCAGAAATTGCAGCACATTATTGATATTGATGAGCGACTGAAGAAGCAGAATATCAATACACTTGATGCAGAATTGCTCCGCGAGGCAAAAGTGTATGGCTTTACAGACTTCCAGATAGCTCGCGCCTTAGGTCTTGAGAGTGAGATTGGAAACATGCACAAGGCTTTACTGATTGTCCGCAATCGTCGTAAGCAACTCGGTGTTCTGCCTGTTGTTAAGCAGATAGATACGTTGGCAGCAGAATATCCCGCACAAACAAACTATCTGTATGTTACTTATTCAGGCACAGCGAGTGACATTCAGTATGAGAATGACAGCAAGAGCATCCTCGTACTTGGCTCTGGTGCCTACCGTATTGGATCGAGTGTTGAGTTCGACTGGTGCGGTGTGCAGGCGCTGAACACTATTCGTAAGGAAGGTTGGCGCTCAGTAATGATTAACTATAACCCTGAGACCGTATCGACAGATTACGATATGTGCGATCGTCTGTATTTTGATGAGCTTACTTTTGAACGTGTGCTTGATATCATCGATATGGAACATCCTCATGGCGTGATTGTCTCAACTGGCGGACAGATACCCAATAACCTGGCCATGTACCTTGATGAGCAACACGTGCCTATTTTGGGAACTTCTGCTCAGGATATCGATGGTGCAGAGGATCGTGCGAAGTTCTCTGAGATGCTGAATAATCTGGGGGTCAACCAGCCTGAGTGGTCTGCTCTGACCTCGATGGAAGATATCGATCGCTTTGTGGAAAGAGTAGGATTTCCTGTTCTCGTCCGCCCCAGTTATGTGCTAAGTGGTGCTGCTATGAATGTTTGTTCGAACCGCGATGAGCTGGAACGCTTCTTGAAACTGGCAGCCAATGTCTCAGAAGATCATCCAGTCGTCGTTTCGAAATTCATCGAACATGCCAAAGAAATTGAGATGGATGCCGTGGCTCGTGGGGGAGAAATCCTTGCATACGCTATCTCGGAGCATATCGAGTTTGCTGGTGTTCACTCAGGTGATGCTACTATTCAGTTCCCACCGCAGAAACTATATGTTGAGACAGTTCGACGCATCAAGCGAATTACCCGTCAGATAGCAAAAGCTTTACATATCAATGGACCATTCAACATCCAGTTTATGGCTCGTGATAATGATATCCTGGTCATTGAGTGTAATCTTCGTGCTTCGCGTTCATTCCCGTTTGTTTCCAAGGTTCTTAAACTCAATCTGATTGAATTGGCAACGAAGGTGATGCTTGGCTTGCCTGTAGAGAAACCTTCCAAGAATCTTTTCGACCTGGATTATGTGGGAATCAAAGCCAGTCAGTTCTCCTTCAACCGTTTGCAGAAAGCAGATCCAGTTCTTGGCGTTGACATGGCGTCAACGGGTGAGGTAGGATGTATAGGTGACAATACGAATACAGCCCTTCTGAAATCTATGCTCTCTGTAGGTCATCGTATTCCCAAGAAAACGGTACTGCTATCAACGGGTAGCGCCAAGCAGAAAGCAGAAATGCTGGATGCGGCACGAATGTTGGTTAATCATGGCTACGAACTGTATGCGACTGGCGGAACATCTCGTTATCTCACTGAGAATGGTATTGAGAATACACTCGTTCACTGGCCCAGTGAATCAGATAGTCAGCCACAGGCGCTACAGTTGCTGCATGAACACAAGATAGATATGGTCGTCAACATCCCCAAAGACCTTACCACTCATGAGTTGACCAATGGCTATAAGATTCGTAGAGCTGCGATTGACTTGAATATTCCTCTGATTACCAATTCTCGTTTGGCGTCTGCATTCATTCAAGCTTTTTGCACCGTACCTATAGAAAAAATCGGTATTAAAGCCTGGAGCGAATATAAATAAAAAAAGCGGCTGTGTCATTCTGAGATGATACAGCCGTTTAGGTATAATGAAATCTGAACAGGGCTATACAAGTTCAACCTTGCTGATGTCCTGTTCTTTTTCACAGTAATGGCAAGTCAGGATGTTGCCTTCCACATGGAAATGAGTAGGCATTGGTTCATTATTGGTAATACATTTTGGATTGTTGCATCGTACGATACCTTTGATTACACTGGGAGTCTCAACCGTTTTCTTTTCCACTACCTCATAGTCGCGGATGATATTCAGAATAACTTTGGGTGCAACAACTGAGAGACGGGAAATCTCGTCGTCTGTGAAGAACTTGTCGCTTACCTTGATAATACCTTTATTACCCACTTTTTGTGAAGGATAATTGATACCAATGGTTACAGGTGTCTTCAAGTCAAACAAGCCTAACAGACATGCAACCTGATATGTCTTTTCTGCAGGAATATGGTCGATAACGGTGCCTTGCTCAATAGCGGCTACCAGTCGTTCTTTCTTATTCATAATATGATGGTTTTGTCGTTCTTTACTTGGTCCAGATGAATACCCAATACGTCACAGAAAATTGCTTCACGAGCATATAGTCCGTTGCCGGCTTGCTGTATATAATAAGCGTGTGGGTTGTCGTCAACCTCGTAAGCAATCTCGTTGACACGTGGCAGTGGGTGCAGAATCTTCATGTTAGGCTTTGCCAGACGCAACAAGTCGTTGTTTAACACATATACATTTTTTACACGTTCATATTCCATCAGGTCAGAGAATCGCTCTTTCTGAACACGAGTCATATACAGAATATCGGCATCGGCAATGACTTTCTCGTTGAAGGCTGTATGCTCTTGATACTTGATACCATTTTCCTCGCAATACAACTTGTATTCTTTTGGCATTGCTAATTCTTTGGGAGCAACAAAATGGAAGGTAGGACTGAAATGACGCATCGCCATAATCAGCGAATGAACGGTACGTCCGTATTTGAGGTCGCCCACCAGGTAGATGTTCAAGTTCTCCAGCGTGCCTTGGGTCTTATAGATGCTGTATAAGTCAAGCATACATTGGGAAGGGTGTTGATGGGCTCCATCACCCGCATTGACAATGGGCACGGGACTTATCTCGGAAGCATATTGGGCTGCACCTTCTATATAGTGTCGCATGACGATAACATCTGCATAGTTCGATACCATGAGAATAGTGTCTTTCAGCGTTTCGCCCTTCGTTCCGCTGGTCACTTTGGGATCTGCAAATCCTATGACGCGGGCTCCCAGACGATTGGCAGCTGTTTCAAACGAGAGACGTGTACGGGTAGATGGCTCAAAAAAAAGGGTAGCGACTACCTTACCTTTCAAAAGTTCACGGTTGGGATGCTTCTCAAACTCTTGCGTCATCTCTATCATATAGAGAATCTTTTCGCGAGTGAGATTGGCGATAGTTACAAAATCATTTTTGTCCATAGAGGGGAATAACAGTTTTTTGCTCGCTACAAAAGTACAAAAAATAGTTGATACAGAGTCACTAATACGGATTTTTTTACGTTCTTAGAGAAATTTAATTCTTAAATGGTGGGAAATATTTAACGAATTGACTACCTTTGCATTTTAAAAAGTTGTAATCGGAAAGTAATAAGAACAAAATATTATGGCAAAGAAGATAATTGTCTATGCCCTGTGGTCGATACTGTTGCTTGGCGTTATATGCGTTATGCTTGGCTACCGTTCTGTGAAAAATGGAGATTTGGGATATGTGCCTAATATTGAAGATTTGCAGAACCCTATCAATCGCTTTGCTACTCAAGTCTATTCTAGTGATGGCAAAATGATTGGCACTTGGAGCCTAAGCAAAGAGAATAGAGTGATGGTCGACTATTCTAAACTTCCACCTACACTTGTTCAGGCATTGGTGGCTACTGAGGATGCCCGCTTTTATAAGCACTCTGGAATAGATTTCTATGCTTTCATGCGAGCAGTTATAAAAACCGGTTTGTTAAGGGATAAGTCTGCTGGTGGTGGTTCAACTATTACACAGCAGTTGGCTAAACAGATATGGACACAACCAGACTGGGAAGAACAGCAGATGGCGGCATTCTATAGGATACTATTAAATGAGTCTTCAGTTACTCGTGAACGTATTCTTCAGAAAATCAAAGAGTGGATTATTGCCATTGAACTGGAACGAAATTACACGAAGGAGGAAATCATTACTCTTTACTTGAACTATTTTGACTTCCTTCACAATGCAGTAGGTATTAAGACGGCTGCCAATACATATTTTTCTAAAGAACCTTCGGATCTGACTATTACTGAGTGTGCTACTTTGGTAGGCATGTGTAAGAATCCCAGCTATTTCAATCCTGTTCGCTTTCCTGAACGTTCCAAAGGACGTAGAAATGTGGTACTCGGACAGATGTTGAAAGAAGGTTATCTGACTCAAGAACAATATGACAGTTGTGTGCAGGAGCCATTGGTGCTGCATTTCCATGCCAATGATCACAAGGAGGGCTCAGCTACTTATTTCCGTGATTTCCTGCGCAGATACATGCTCGCCAAGAAGCCGGCTTTAGAGAACTATCCATCATGGGGCTATGTGAAGTACTATTTGGATTCTATCGCATGGGAACAGGATCCTCTCTACGGTTGGTGTCGGAAGAATAAGAAGAAGGATGGTTCCAACTATAATCTATATACTGACGGACTGAAGGTGTATACTACCATTGACTCCCGGATGCAGCGTTATGCTGAGCAGGCCTGCTATGATCATGTGGTAAAATTCCTCCAGCCTGCGTTTAACGAAGGAAGAAAAGTGAAAGCCAACTTCCCGTATAGCGATTTGTCTAAACAGCAAGTTGACCAGATCCTGAATCGTGCGATGAAACAGAGTGACCGTTATCGTGCTATGAAAACAGCAGGATATAGTGATAGCGATATTGAGAAGGCATTCCAAAAGAAAACAGAAATGCGTGTTTTCTCTTATCACGGAGAAATAGACACGCTGATGACGCCACTTGACTCTATTCGATATCTGAAGTCGTTCCTCCGAACGGGTTTCTTTAGTATGTGCCCTCAGAATGGTCATGTGAAAGCGTACGTGGGCGGATTGGATTTCCAACATTTTGCCTACGATATGGCTACTGAAGGTCGTCGTCAAGTAGGTTCAACTATTAAGCCGTTCCTGTATTCATTGGCAATGGAGGATGGCATGACTCCTTGTGATGAAGCACCGAATGTTCAACAGACCTATATCGTAGCAGGACAGCCATGGACTCCCCGAAACGGAAGTAAGTCGCGTTACGGTGAGATGGTAACGCTGAAATGGGGACTGCAGCAATCTAACAACTGGATATCGGCATACTTGATGTCACGGCTTAATCCTGAAGCATTCGTTACCTTGTTGCATGAATACGGTATTCGTAATCCTGAGATTCATCCGTCTATGTCATTGTGCTTGGGTCCGTGCGACATTACCGTTTCTGAGATGGTTAGCGCCTATACGGCCTTTGTCAATCATGGTATTAGAATGTCACCGCTTTATGTTACGCGAATTGTGGATAGCGAAGGCAATGAGGTGGCAAAGTTCGAACCTCGAATGAATGAGGTTATCAGTGAACACAGTGCCCATAAAATGCTATACATGTTGAAGGCTGTTGTTGATGGCGGTACTGGTGGACGCCTCCGCTTCCGTTATAACCTAAAAGCCGAAATGGGTGGTAAGACAGGTACGACCAACAAGAACTCTGATGCCTGGTTTATGGGTGTTACGCCTCGACTGGTAAGTGGATGCTGGGTAGGCGGTGATGACAGAGACATCCATTTCAATTCTATGTCGATGGGACAGGGTGCGACGATGGCATTGCCAATCTTTGCCTATTATATGAAGAATATTTATGGGGATGAGAGCTTGGACTATTCACAAGACGAACATTTTGACTTCCCTAAAGGTTTTGATCCTTGTGCAGCCAACGATAATAGTGAAGATGACGAGGCTGACGATTTTGGTGTAGGACAGGAAGTGTCTGCACCGGAACAAGAAAAGATTTTTGAATAACAATAACCACATTAAACACAGTATTAAGATGAAGCATCAGTTGAGAAGCAGTGTTTGTACAGAAGGCAGACGAATGGCTGGAGCCCGTGCATTATGGGTGGCTACCGGTATGAAGCATGAACAGTTTGGCAAGCCTATTATTGCTATTGTAAATTCCTTTACTCAGTTCGTGCCAGGACATACTCATCTTCATGAGATTGGTCAGATTGTGAGGGAAGAGATAGAGAAAATGGGATGCTATGCGGCAGAGTTTAACACGATTGCCATTGATGATGGTATAGCAATGGGACACGATGGTATGCTGTATTCACTACCATCACGAGATATTATTGCCGATTCTGTTGAATACATGGTCAATGCTCATAAGGCTGATGCCATGATCTGTATTTCTAACTGTGATAAAGTGACGCCAGGTATGCTGATGGCTTCTATGCGACTTAATATCCCCACGGTGTTCTGTTCTGGTGGACCTATGGAAGCAGGCCGTTGGCGTGGCGAGAATGCTGATCTTATTACGGCAATGGTGAAGGGCGCCGATCCAACTGTCACTGATGAAGAAATAAAGGAACTGGAAGGTTGTGCATGTCCTGGATGTGGTTCGTGCTCAGGTATGTTTACTGCTAACTCGATGAACTCGCTGACTGAAGCTATTGGCTTGAGTCTTCCCGGCAATGGTACCATTCTTGCTACTCATACGAACCGTGTTGAGCTGTTTAAGGCTGCTGCCCGTCAAATCGTGAAGAATGCGTTTGCCTACTATCAGGATGGAGATGAGAGTGTTCTTCCGCGTAATATAGCTACTCGTAAAGCATTCATGAATGCGATGGCGCTCGATATTGCAATGGGCGGAAGCACCAATACTGTGCTGCATTTGCTGGCTGTTGCTCAGGAGGCTGGTGCTGATTTCCAGATGAAGGATATCGATGCTTTGAGCCGTAAGGTACCTTGTCTTTGTAAACTTGCTCCAAATACGCAAAAATATAGTGTTCAGGAATGTGGTCGTGCTGGTGGTATCTTGGGTATACTGAATGAGTTGAACAAAGCCGGACTGGTTGACGGTACTGCACCACGTGTGGATGGAATGACGTTGAGTGATGCAATGAAGAAATATAGTATTGTGGATGGTGCAGTTGATACAGAAGCAAATCGTATTTATCAGAGCGCACCAGGCAATCGCTTCTCTACGAAGATGGGATCTCAGTCGGAAGAGTGGGGCGAACTTGATACCGATCGCGAGAATGGCTGTATACGTGATGTAAATCATGCATATACAAAGGATGGAGGACTAGCCGTTCTATTCGGAAATATTGCTCAGGACGGTTGTGTCGTTAAGACCGCTGGTGTTGATGAATCCCTCTGGCATTTCGAAGGCCCGGCTGTAGTCTTCGATTCCCAAGAAGATGCCTGCGAGGGAATCCTTGGTGGAAAGGTGAAGAGTGGAGATTGTGTCGTGATTACCCACGAAGGACCGAAGGGAGGACCAGGTATGCAAGAGATGCTCTATCCCACCTCTTATATAAAGAGTATGCACTTAGGTAAGGAATGCGCATTGATAACTGATGGTCGATTCTCAGGCGGTACCAGTGGACTTAGCATCGGCCATATCTCGCCCGAAGCTGCCAGTGGTGGCAATATCGGTAAGATTAAGGATGGTGATATTATTGTTATTGACATCCCAAGTCGCAGTATCAGTGTTAAACTGAGTGATGAAGAATTAGCTGCCCGTCCGCAGCAACCTTTGAAGCGTAACCGCGTGGTAAGCAAAGCACTGAGAGCATACGCACAGAGCGTTGCTTCTGCAGATAAGGGTGGCATAAGGATGATTGATTAAAAACAGGGAATACTAGATAAACGAGAATTATTGAAAAGATGAGAGACAAGATTACAGGGGCTGAAGCATTGATGCGTGCATTGCAGGCTGAAGGCGTGAAAACCATTTTTGGTTATCCTGGTGGCAGTATTATGCCCGTTTATGATGCATTGTTCGATTATACTCGTGGAGACAAGAAAAGCTTTGATCATATATTAGTGCGTCATGAACAGGGTGCCACACATGCCGCTGAGGGCTTTGCCCGTGTGTCGGGAGATGTGGGAGTCGCATTGGTGACAAGTGGTCCAGGCGTTACTAATACACTTACTGGTATAGCTGATGCGATGCTTGACTCAACTCCTATAGTTGTCATAGCAGGTCAGGTGGCAATCACTGCTTTGGGTACAGATGCTTTTCAAGAAGTAGACCTTGTGGGTGTTGCGCAGCCAATCTCGAAATGGTCGTATCAGATACGCCATGCTGAGGATGTGGCTTGGGCAGTGAGCCGTGCTTTCTATATTGCCCGTTCAGGACGTCCTGGTCCAGTAGTACTTGACTTTGCCAGAAATGCACAGGTTGAAGAGGTTGAATGGGAACCGAAGAAGGTTGATTTTGTTCGATCATACGTTCCTTATCCGAAGTTGGATGAAGACGCCGTTCGCCAAGCTGCTGAACTGATTAATAGTTCAAAACGTCCATTGGCTCTTGTTGGACAGGGCGTTGAACTAGGTAATGCTCAAGAAGAATTAATAGCCTTCTTGGAGAAAGCTGATATTCCCGCAGGACGCACCATGTTGGGCCTTTCTGCATTTCCTTCAAATCATCCGCTAAATGTAGGTATGCTAGGTATGCACGGTAATTATGCTGTCAACTTGAAGGAACAGGAATGTGATGTGCTCATCGCTATCGGAATGCGTTTCAGTGATCGAGTGACTGGCAATCTGAAAGCTTATGCGAAACAGGCAAGAGTCATTCATCTTGATATCGACCGCAGTGAGATTGACAAGAATGTGAAGACTACTGTGGCTGTGGTTGCAGACTGTAAGGAGTCGTTACCGGCTCTGACAGCATTACTTCATGAAAACAACCATCAGGAATGGCGTGACTCTTTTAAAGAGTTAGATCAAAAAGAGCGAGAGAAGGTTATTGAACCTGCTATTCATCCGAAGGAAGGACCGCTATTGATGGGTGAGGTAGTCAATGCTGTTGCCGAAAAGGCTTCCAACGATGCAATTTTGGTGACTGACGTGGGACAAAACCAACTCTTTGCCACCCGTTATTTCAAGTATCACCACAAACGTAGTATCTGTACCAGTGGTGGACTCGGAACGATGGGCTATGGCATGCCAGCTGCAATTGGCGCTACTTTTGCTGCCCCTCATCGGCAGGTATGCTGTTTTATGGGTGATGGAGGCTTCCAGATGTGTATTGAAGAACTTGGTACCATCATGGAACAGAAGGCACCTGTAAAAATGATTCTCATGAATAATCATTATCTGGGCAATGTACGTCAGTGGCAGGACATGTTTTGGATGCAACGTAAGTCGTTTACGAAGATGATGAATCCTTGTTACGAACTGATAGCGCAGGGTTATGGCATTCCGTATCAGTCAGTTACTGACAGAAAGGATCTTGCTTCTGCTGTAGAAAAGATGTTGAATACTGATGGACCGTACATCCTGGAATGTGCTATCCTCGAAGATGATAATGTGCTTCCCATGACACCTCCGGGAATGAGTGTCAATGAGATGATGCTTGAGGTTTAGGTTAAAAGTGATAATAGAAGTTATGGAAAAGGAAGTTAGATTATATACTTTGTTGGTCTACTCTGAGAATGTAGCAGGTATACTGAACCAGATTACGGCAGTGTTTACCCGTCGTCAAGTAAATATTGAGAGTTTGAATGTGTCAGCATCCAGCATTCCGCGCGTACATAAATATACTATTACGGCCTGGAGTGATGAAGACCAGATTGAAAAGATTACAAGACAAATTGAGAAGAAGATAGATGTTGTCAAGGCCAATTATTTTACCGATGACCAACTGTTTATCCGTGAAACGGGCCTTTACAAACTGGCTACTGATATTGTTTTGCAGAATCCAAACGTGTCTCTTATTATCCGTCAACATGATGCCAGTATCACAGAGGTGAATCCTACCTATGTGATTGTGATGAAAAATGGTAAGACAGATGACATCATTTCACTCTATAAAGCATTAGATCAGTTCGGCTGTGTATTGCAGTACACCCGTAGCGGACGAATAGCTGTGACTCTTGGCACACAAGAGCAGGTAAGTGAGTTCTTAGAGCAAAGAGAGAAGGCTGCCAAATCAACCTCTTTTACTCGATAAAGTATGAATTTGCTGTAAAATGTTGGTTAAAGCATCTTTATTTAGTTAATTTATTATAAAAGTAGATGTGAGATAGATTGCGTTATTCCTTTTATTTCATAAAAAGGAGTACCTTTGCAGTCCGATTATGGGGGAGAGTCTTAGAATCCCCGTGATTGTTGTGTAAATAGCGACTGTCTTTGGCCGGACATCGTGGTTTGTGAATCAGCAGTCAAAACGTTTTCGAGAGCGGCTCTGCCGCAGTAATTATTTTAAAAAACTGTTTTTTAGTAAAATTAATTTTTAGAATGAACACATTAAGTTACAAGACCGTCTCTGTTAACAAAGAGACAGCCAAAAAGGAGTGGGTGGTCATTGACGCTACTGATCAGGTAGTTGGTCGCCTTGCTTCAAAGGTCGCAAAACTGATTCGTGGTAAGTACAAGCCCAGCTTCACTCCTCACGTTGATTGTGGCGACAATGTTATTATCATCAATGCTGCCAAGGTGGTTTTCACTGGCAAGAAAGAGACCGATAAGGTCTACACACGTTATACTGGCTATCCTGGTGGTCAGCGCTTTAATACACCTGCAGAACTTCGTAAGAAGCCCAATGGTGTAGACAAGATGCTTCGCCATGCAGTTAAGGGTATGCTGCCAAAGGGCCCTCTGGGTCGCAGTCTCCTGAATAACCTCTATATTTATGAGGGAACAGAGCACAAGCACGAGGCTCAGCAGCCGAAGGCTATTGATATTAACCAGTATAAATAAGTAGAAGAAAATGGAAGTAATTAACGCAATAGGTCGTCGTAAGAGCTCTGTAGCTCGCGTATATCTGTCAGAGGGTACTGGTAAGATTACGATCAATAAGAAAGACTTGACAGAGTATTTCCCCTCTGCAATTCTGCAGTATGTGGTTAAGCAGCCGCTGAACCTGCTGGAGGTTGCTGAGAAGTATGATATTAAGGCAAACCTCGATGGTGGTGGTTTCACAGGTCAGAGCCAGGCTCTCCGTCTCGCTATCGCCCGCGCTTTGGTGAAGATTAATGCTGATGACAAGAAGTCTTTGAAACTTCAGGGATTCCTTACACGTGATAGCCGTGAGGTAGAGCGTAAGAAGCCCGGTCAGCCAAAGGCACGTCGTCGCTTCCAGTTCAGTAAGCGTTAATCATACTGGACTACGTTTAGTATCTAAACTGAGTGGATTCTGGCTAGTTGTACTGGATTTACTAGTCGAACTAGTCAAACTAGACTACCGCTTGGTTGATTCTAAAAAGAATTAAAAAAGAAAGTAAACAACATTTTAAAGAAAAAGAACAATGGCAAGAACAAATTTTGATATGCTGCTCCAGGCTGGTTGCCACTTTGGACACCTGAAGCGTAAGTGGAACCCCGCCATGGCTCCCTACATCTATACCGAACGTAACGGTATTCACATCATTGACCTCCACAAGACTGTCGTTAAGATTGACGATGCAGCAGAGGCATTGAAGGCCATCGCCCGTCAGGGTAAGAAAATCCTCTTTGTAGGTACTAAAAAACAGACTAAGGAAGTGATTGCCGAGAAGGCAACCAGCGTAAACATGCCTTACGTTATTGAGCGTTGGCCCGGCGGTATGCTGACCAACTTCCCCACCATTCGCAAGGCTGTGAAGAAGATGGCTAACATTGACAAGCTGATGAATGATGGCACTTTCGGCAACCTGTCAAAGCGCGAACTGCTGCAGGTTACCCGTCAGCGTGCTAAGTTGGAGAAGAACCTTGGTTCTATCGCTGACCTGACTCGTCTGCCCAGTGCACTCTTCGTAGTTGATGTGATGAAGGAGAATATTGCTGTTCGTGAGGCTAACCGTTTGGGTATTCCTGTATTTGGTGTTGTTGATACCAACAGCGATCCTAAGAATATCGACTTCGTGATTCCTGCAAATGATGATGCTAAGGACAGCGTTGAGGTTATTCTGAATGCATGTTGCGCAGCTATTGCTGAGGGACTTGAGGAGCGTAAGGCTGAGAAGGCTGACGAGAAGGCTGCTGAGGCTCAGTCAGAGGCTGATGCTGAGGAGGCTGCTCCTAAGCGCACTCGTCGTGCTCGCAAGAACGATGCAGAGGCTCCCGCAGCCGAAGCTCCTGTTGCTGAGGAAGAGGCTCCCGCTGCTGAGTAATAATGACGTGAAAACGTAATAACGTAATAACGAAAAAAGAAAATAACAATGGCAATTTCAATTGACGATATTAAGAAGCTCCGCACAATGACTGGTGCAGGTCTGGCTGATGTAAAGAAGGCCCTTACTGAGGCTGACGGCGATTTTGACCGTGCTAAGGAACTGCTTCGTGAGCGTGGCTTGGCTATTGCTGCAAAACGCAGTGACCGCGAGACTTCTAATGGTTGTGTATTGGCAAAGGTTGAGAACGGATTTGGCGCTATCATCGCCTTGAAGTGTGAGACCGACTTCGTTGCAAACGGTGCTGACTTCATCGCTCTTACTCAGAGCATCCTTGATGCAGCTGTTGCTAACAAGTGCCAGACTCTCGACGAGGTGAATGCACTCGACATTAATGGCCAGAAGGCTAGCGAGGCTGTTACTCAGCGTTCAGGTATTACCGGTGAGAAGATGGAACTTGACGGCTATCAGGTACTTGAGGGCACTAACATCGAAGCTTATGACCACATGGGCAAGCACACTCTTTGTACCATGGTGCAGACCAACAAGGAGAATAGCGAGGCTGGTCACAAGCTGGCTATGCAGGTAGCTGCTATGAAGCCTGTAGCTCTTGATGCAGCAAGCGTTGACCAGAAGATTCTCGATGAGGAGTACAAGACTGCTGTTGAGAAGACTAAGCTTGAGCAGGTTGAGAAGTTTGTTGAGATGAAACTGAAGAAGGCTGGTATCAACCCCAACCTCGTTGACAGTGAGGATCATATTGAGAGCAACATGTCTAAAGGCTGGCTTACCCAGGCTCAGGCTGATGAGGCTCGCAAGGTGATTGCTGACGCTAAGGTAGAGGGTGAGGCTCAGCTGAAGCCTGTAATGATTGAGAACATCGCTAAAGGTCGTGTGCAGAAGTTCTTGAAGGAGAACTGCCTTGTAGACCAGGAGTTCCAGTTCGGTGATGGTGACAAGGCTACTGTTTCTCAGTGGCTCGCTCAGCAGGATAAGGAGCTGAAGATTGTTGCATTCCGTCGCTTTACACTCGCTGCAGAGTAATTTATCTTACATTATAAGAAGAACCGGAAATGAGATCCTCACTTCCGGTTCTTTTTTTGTCGTATCAGATATCTTGTTAATCTTCGCTGTTATAGCAATGCGTCTTGGAAGATGGTGTCTTTGTTCTCTTCAGACTTCATGGTACATTCCTTGATATACTCTTTCTCTGAGAATCCGTTAGCTACGAAGTCATCGATAGTCCATCGTTCTTCATCTTCTTTGGTAAGGACCAAATCCACATTCTTCTCAGAGCGCTGGATGTTTCCACTGTGAATGATCTTGATGGTTACAATGGGTTTCTCCCCAAGTTTGACAGACTGAATCTTCATTGAAAGCTTGTCCCAATCCTGGGCTTGAATCCAGTGATCATGGTTGATGCCAATGATTTCGCCCGTCTCCTGACTTGATGCCATGTCAAGGTCACGATAGCAACGCTGGAAATCAGATGAGAGGAAGCGATGGTCAAAATCTATCATTGAGACATTCTCGTTTTTGTTGTAGAAGTCGAAGACTTCATCATAGATTTTCTCTACGCAGTCTACAATCTCAAGACTATCGTCCAGAACGCTCGCCTCCATCTCCATATATGGTTGCTTTTTGTTCTGTGAACAGCTGACTATGTACAATAGTAGTACTAAAAGAAATGGGTAGAACTTCATAACTTTTTTCATTTTCGTTACGGTTAAATATGGTTTAATGGTCTTTTTGTTAAGTTTCGCTTGCAAAGTTACAATTTTTTTTTGTGAATACAAAAGAAATAGGTAATTTTGCATGATGACAATCAAATAAATGAAGGATATGAATTACAATCGTGTTTTTGAAACAATGGTGAGTGAAACTGCTCGTTATCTGTCTGATAATCATCTGAAGACAATGGTGTTAGGATTGTCTGGTGGGCTTGACTCTACTGTTACGGCAGCTATCTGCTATGAAGTGGTACGTAGAAATCCTGAGAAGGAGTTCAGGTTTATTGGTGTCAGTCTTCCTTGTTCTTCAAACAGTGCTGAGGAGAATAACTCCGCTTCATTGGCAATGGAAGGTTTTTGTAATGAATATTGGGTTGAGAACTTACAAAAGGAGTATATGCTGATGAAGGCCACCTGTGAACAGCGTTATCCGTCAACGCGCATTTCGCAGGGAAATATTAAGGCTCGTCTGCGTATGATATACCTATATAATATTGCTTCTGTGACGGGCGGTCTGGTTATGGACACTGATAATCTGACGGAACATAACTTGGGCTTTTGGACAATTCATGGAGATGTAGCTGATTATAATCCAATTGGCGGATTGTGGAAACATGAGGTCTATGAGCTTTGTAAGTATCTGTTTACCGAAGTGTTTACTGACGTGAATGACGCCAAACATAAAGCCTTAAAATCAGGCTATGGCATTACGCCGACCGACGGCAATGGGGTAGAGGCTGGTGGCGATATGGCTCAAATAGCCCCTGGACATACTTACGAAGAGGTTGATGATATTCTTAACAGTTACTTGACAGCTAAAGCGCAGCCCGAACTGTTGGAGAAAGAGATTGCTCGTTTAAATGCAGCCTATGGCGCTGATACTGTTGAGCGTGTGTTGAAACGTCATCGCGGCTCTGATTATAAACGTAAGCGCATGCCACTGGTGATTGAAAGAGAAATGTACGATTAATTTCTGATAAAAGGAGTCAAGGGGGATTCGCCTTGACTCCTTTATGTTTATATATAATTGTATATATAAAACTAAATTACGTCATCACTGTTAAGATTGTTAAATTTAACCAAATTGTTTAACTTAAAAAGCTTGAATTAAATAAATTGTTGTTACATTTGCATTCAGAAAGAAGTAACAACAAAATATGAAGAAAAGTACAATCTTGATTATATCGGCTGTGATGGGCTTTGCGTTCATTGGCTTGCTACTGCTTCAGATATCCTATATTGAGGATATGGCAAAGATGAAGAAGGAGCAGTTTGATGAGAGCGTGAACCGAAGTCTCTATCAGGCTTCCCGTAATTTGGAAATGAACGAGACGCTCCGTTATCTGGAAAAAGATGTCAACGAAGTGGAGCGTCGTGCGTTTACCCAGGATTCTGTGATGGTTGATGGACTGAACGGCTCTATCCGTCATTCACATCAATTTGCTGTGGCTGCCGATGACGGAACAGTCTATTCGGCTTTTGAGTTGAAGACTTTTCAGACGAAGCCTTCATCAGTACCCAAGGCCATGATTATGCAGCGTGACAAAAACTCACTCTCTGAGGCCACTAAGTCGCTTCAGGAGATTGTCCGCAACCGCTATGTCTATCAGAAAGCGCTGCTTGACGAGGTTGTATATAATATATTGTATACTGCCAGTGATAAGCCGCTCAAGGAGCGTGTCAATTTTAAGTTGCTTGATCAAGATATCCGTGCCGAATTGCTGAACAATGGTATCAATTTGCCTTATCATTTCACGGTATCTACAACAGATGGTCGTGAAGTTTACCGTTGTCCCGACTATACTACTGAAGGTGAAGAGAACAGCTATACACAGACACTGTTCCGCAACGACCCCTCGTCGAAGATGGGTGTTGTTAGGATTCACTTTCCTGACATGAGCTCCTATATCTTCTCAAGCATCCGCTTCATGATTCCTGCTGTAGCCTTTACGGTTGTACTGCTTATTACATTTATCTTTACCATTGTGGTTATCTTCCGTCAGAAGCGATATACAGAAATCAAGAATGACTTCATCAACAATATGACCCACGAGCTGAAGACTCCCATATCGAGTATCTCGCTGGCAGCCCAAATGCTCAACGATGACTCGCTAACCAAGAGTCCGGCTATGTTGAAACACTTAGGCGGTGTTATCAATGATGAGTCAAAACGTCTGCGTTTTCTGGTTGAGAAAGTGTTACAGATGTCAATGTTCGACAAGCAGACTGCTTCGTTCAAGAAGAAAGAACTCGACCTCAACGAATTGCTGGAACAGATAGCAAGCTCGTTCAATCTACGCGTCAGCCATACCGGTGGCAAGATCGATGTAGAGATTGAAGCAGTTGATTCTGCCCTGTTTGTTGACGAAGTTCACTTCCAAAACGCCATTACCAACCTCATGGATAATGCGGTGAAATATCGTAAGCCTGACCAGCCTATAGATATTCATATCCGCACATGGAACGAGAACGATCGTCTCTACTTCTCCATCGCCGATAATGGTCTGGGCATCAAGAAAGAGAATGTCAAAAAGATTTTTGATAAGTTCTATCGTGTTCATACAGGCAATGTACATGATGTGAAGGGCTTTGGTCTAGGTCTTGCCTATGTGAAGAAGATCATCAATCTGCACGATGGCGAAATCAAGTGTGAGAGCGAGTTGGGTAAAGGCACGAAGTTTATCGTCAGCCTGCCTGTTATTAAAGAAGAAAATTCATAACAAATTAATAATTTCAATAGTATTAACGTGGGCAATGGACGCAAGTTCTGACCCCAACCCCGTTTCTGGGGACAAAAAAGACAACGATTATGGAAGACAAACTGAAAATTTTGCTTTGCGAGGACGATGAGAACCTCGGAATGTTGCTCCGCGAGTATTTGGCAGCCAAGGGTTACGAGGCTGAGCTCTGCCCTGATGGTGAAGCAGGCTTCAAGGCATTCTTGAAGACCAAGTTCGATATCTGTGTGCTCGACGTGATGATGCCTAAGAAGGACGGCTTCACGCTTGCTCAGGAGATCCGCACCGCCAATGCTGAAATCCCCATCATCTTCCTGACTGCCAAGACGCTGAAAGAAGACATCCTCGAAGGATTCAAGCTGGGTGCCGATGACTATATCACTAAGCCCTTCTCAATGGAGGAACTGGTGTTCCGTATAGAGGCTATCCTGCGTCGTGTTCGTGGCAAGAAGACCAAGGAGTCAACACTCTACCACATTGGTAAGTTCACCTTCGATACTCAGAAGCAGCTGCTCTCCATCGGTGAGAAGCAGACCAAACTGACCACAAAGGAGAACGAACTTCTGGCACTTCTTTGCTCACATGCCAACGAAATTCTGCAGCGTGACTTCGCTTTGAAGACCATCTGGATTGACGACAACTACTTCAATGCCCGTTCAATGGATGTTTACATCACCAAACTGCGTAAGCACCTGAAGGATGACGAGCAGATTGAGATCATCAATATCCACGGAAAGGGCTACAAACTCATCACACCTGAGGAGGAATAATTGCTCGCAATCATTATTCTGAGCAGAATAATTTATTCTTTAAATGCTCCACAAATCTTCTGAAACGCCTTGTATATGGGCAAAGAAGAGTGGAGCATTTTTTTCTTTTCCTTAAGTACCATGATTGTCTGTCATAAACACCATGTTTAGCCATCGTAATCAATAGAGTTAGAGGTGCTAAGTCTATTGATTACAAGTCGTAAGTCTATTGATTACAATTCGTAAGTCTATTATAGTTTACGACAGGAAGCCGAGGAGTGCACCTGCTGCTACGGCAGAGCCGATTACGCCTGCAACATTCGGACCCATGGCATGCATGAGTAGGAAATTGTGACGGTCGTATTCCAGACCGAGGTTGTTGGAGATACGGGCAGACATAGGAACTGCACTCACACCAGCATTACCAATCAGAGGGTTCAGTTTCTTGTCGGCAGGTAAGAACAGGTTCATTACCTTGACAAACAGTACGCCACTCATGGTAGCGATGGCGAAGGCGGCAGCACCAATAGCAAAGATAAATACGGTGTTCATGGTCAGGAACTCAGATGCTTGGGTAGAGCAACCTACGGTAAGTCCTAACAGCATGACCACGATATCATTGAGGGCTGCGCCTGCGGTCTTGGCCAGTCGTGTGGTTTTACCGCTTTCTTTCAACAGATTGCCAAAGAAAAGCATGCCCAGCAAAGGCAGACCTGATGGTACGATGAAAGTGGTCATCAGTAGTCCGATGATCGGGAAGAGGATACGTTCTGTCTGACTGACCTGACGTCCAGGCTTCATCTTGATGGTACGTTCCTTCTTTGTTGTGAGTAGACGCATCAATGGTGGCTGAATGAGCGGAACGAGTGCCATATAGCTGTAGGCACAAACAGCGATGGCTCCCATCAGATTGGGTGCAAGTTTTGACGACAAGAAGATGGCAGTAGGTCCGTCTGCACCACCGATGATGGCAATACCGGCAGCCTGATTAGGCTCGAAGCCGATAGCAAGTGCAAACATATATGCTCCGAAAATACCGAACTGGGCTGCTGCACCAATGAGTACCAGTTTCGGATTTGCCAGCAACGCTGTAAAATCGGTCATAGCACCAATACCCAGGAAGATAAGCGGCGGATACCATCCCTGACGCACACCCTGATAGAAGATGTTAAGCACCGAGTTGTCTTCGTACAGACCAATCTCAAGTCCTGCATCGGCACGGAAGGGGATATTGCCCAGGATAATACCGATTCCGATGGGTACCAGCAGGAGCGGTTCAAAATCTTTCTTGATGGCGAGGAAGATGAACAATGCTCCTACAAGAATCATGATGAGGTTGCCTATCGTGGCATTCGCAAAGCCCGTATAGGTCAGGAACTCATTAAAGTTTTCAGCTATAAATTCAAACATGTTTCGTTTCTCCTGAAATAGTTATCGTTACACCTGATATTATCCAATGACGATCAGTACTGAACCTTCCATCACTGTATCACCCTGTTTGACTTGTATGGACTGTACCTGTCCGGCATATTCCGACTCGATGTTATTCTGCATCTTCATAGCTTCCAGAACCAGCACTACATCGCCAACGCTGACTTGTTGTCCTACCTGCACTTTTACATCGGTAATCGTTCCAGGCAGTGGAGCCTTAATGACATTTCCTCCAGCTACCGCAGCAGTGGGAGCTGGCTGAGGAGCTGCTGTCTGAACAGGTTTTGCAGGAGCAGCCGGTGCAGGCTTGGGTGCGTCAACTTTCACCTTGTTCAATGTGGGATGTTTGGCAGCGTTGATAGGCTTTTGAAGTTCTATTTCAAAAGGAATGCCGTTCACGTTTACTTTGGCAATGTTGCCTTCTACTTCGGCGATTTCTACTTCGTAGTCGACGCCTTTAACTTTATATTGATATTTTTTCATGACTTAAAAGAGTTCTGGAGTTCGTGGAATATTGGGCGACTGGTGGTTAGATGGTATGAAGGGATCGTGGAGATGTGTCATTTGAGCGTATTCGTCATCCCAGTCGGTGTCTTTCGGCTTGATGGTAATGACACCACTTTCTACGTCGTGGACATCATCTTCGTACTGACGGAGAGCCATTCCGATGACAGCCATATAGACTTCCATATCGATACCTCGCTTGTCGAAGCCTTCTTGAAGCACATTGCTGGTCTTATGTCCAATCTCAATAGTTTTCTCAACAGTCTTCGTGATGGGCTTGATTGGCTGTTGGTTGACCACTTTCTTGGCAGTCTCAATGTGGTTCATAATAGAACCGAAGATGGTAAAGAATATCCAAAGCGTAGCAAGACAGGCAAACACTATACCCATTGCCATGATAGCCATTGCGAAGCCATGTGGGTCTTCTCGCTTGAATTTCTCGACCTTCGTTTCTGAAGTCTCAATATAATTCTCAATGCCAGGCGTCACATGTTCTGCATCTTTGATGCTCCATTTCCCATGAAGACGGGCAAAACTCTGGTTCATGGCAAGAGCAGGAACGGTTACAGAGTCGATAAGTTCAACACCGTTTCCATTGTAGAGCGCAATCCAGAAAGTCTCTGAGAGAGGTACTGGAAGTGAGAGATGCAGCTTTCCTTCCGCAGGGGTAGAATTACAGAAGAGCAGCAGATGCTGGCGTGCACCAATACTTGTTTTAGGTTCACCGTTAGGGATGATACTCATCCGGCTGATGCGTTCAGGGGCAGACATGCTCTTATTGAGCACGCTTCGGTCGGTAGTCAGGTACATACCGCGTACGTTGAACGTTGAGAACGATACATTCTCAAGTTCCACCCAAGCCTCTCTTCGTCCGAATTCATCCACGATGCTAGCTTCATTGTTGGTAAGCACTTCGTTCAACCGGATATTCTTAGCCCCTTGGCTGAACATCGGAAGTGCGGTTACCATCATCATTGAGGTAAGCAGTAGTTTCAGCTTGTTCATTGTTATTATTGTTGGTATATTGTATTTAAGCGTAAAGCCTTTCCGGTGGTTCTGACAGGCAGAAAGACCAGAAAGGCGATTATTGATTATCCACAGAAAAAGAGCACCACTATTTGTGCCGTAAAGATTCGGAGGAACATGGCTAGCGGATAGACGGTCGAATAGCCAATGGCAGGTGCTTCTTTCGAACAAATGCTATTGGCATAGGCCAATGCGGGGGGATCGGTATAAGTACCAGCCAGCATACCGGCAATAGTGAAGTAGTTGAACTTGAACTTCAGACGTGCAATAGGACCTACAATCAGAATTGGGATAATAGTGATGAGGAAGCCCGTCAGCACGTAGAGCAGTCCGTCGCCCTCAATGACTGTTGAGAAGAATGTAGCTCCAGCCTTGATGCCTACCGATGCGAGGAAGAGTACAAGACCAATTTCGCGTAGCATCATATTGGCTGATGTTGTGGTATAGGTCACCAAATGAAGCTTATACCCATAACGTCCAATAAGAATAGCGATAATCAGCGGACCGCCTGCAAGACCCAGTTTCACGGGGACTGGCATTCCGGGGATGGCAATGGGCAGTGAACCGAATATCAAACCGAGGAAGATACCAACGAAGATTGTAGCGATGTTGGGATGATCCAGTCGTTTGACGGAATTACCCATCTTATTAGCTACGCGGTCTACTGCATCCTCCGGACCTACTACCATAATCTTATCACCTACCTGTAAGGGCAGTGCACTTGAAGCAAAGAGATCCATACCGTGACGTGTCAAACGGGTGACATTCACGCCATGAACACTTGAGAAGTGCATAGAGGCGAGTGTTTTGCCGTTAATCTCCGGATTGGTAATTAGAATACGCTTTGAAACGAGTGGCTGGTCAGACTGCTCGAAGTCGATGTCGAGTTTAGGACCGATAAAAGCTGTGATTGCCTCTTGGTCTGCTTCTGCACAGACAATCAGCATCTGGTCGCCTAAGTGGAAAATGGTGTTACGATTGGGAATACAGAGTTCACCTTCGTGAACTAAGCGCGATACTACAAAGTCACGGTTCAAGAAGTCGTGAACCTGCAGCAGCGTCTTTCCCTCAAGATATTTGTTGGTAACCTCCAAGTGCATCTTATAGGGTTTCTTGTTGGCTTTGCCTTCCTCCATCGCAGCCAGTTCTTCTTCTTCTTTCTCCAGCTTTATTTTGCAGAGATAGCGCACGAGAATAGTCGCTCCGATAATACCAAGTACACCCAGTGGGTATGCACAGGCATAAGCAGATGCAATCTGAGGTACGTTACCATCAAACAGGTCCTTCATAGAGCTGAGGGCCTCGTTAGCAGCACCAAGACCAGGCGTGTTGGTTACAGCGCCATAGAGTGTACCGACCATCATGGGCAGGTGGGACTTGTCTGTTGTGTCGAAGAAGATGAAGTAGCAGGCAAACATTACCAGGATGTTCAGGAGAATTGCTGTCGTAGCTAATCCATTAAGTTTTATGCCTGCCGTTCCAAAGCTCTCAAAGAAGCCGGGTCCTACCTGCATACCTATCATGAACACGAAAAGAATGAGGCCGAAGTCTTGTACGAAGGTAAGGATTGGGGTAGGGGCCGTAAAGCCAAAGTGTCCTGCCACGATACCGGCAAAAAGTACGAAGGTAACGCCCAATGAGATGCCTCCGACCTTGATTTTTCCAAGATACACACCGACAGCTATCACTATTGCATAAAGCAAGGCAATATGAGCTACCGACTCGGTATTTGTGAATAGATTAATGAGCCATTCCATATGATGAAGAATTATGAAATATCCATATTACGTTATATCGAGATCATGAAAGTTATTTCTTCAAAGCAGCAATCGATTCACGAAGTGTTGCAATCTTCTCTTCGGCATCCGACTGCTTCTTGCGCTCCATAGCAACCACTGCTTCGGGAGCATTGGCAACGAAACGCTCATTGCTCAGTTTCTTCTTGACAGACGCGAGGAAGCCTTCGAGGTGCTCTATCTGAGCCTCCATCTTCTTAATCTCCTCGTCTGCGTTGATCATTGAGCCAAGGGGAACGGCAAACTCATCGGTTCCAATCATGAATGCTGATGCTGTGGCATCTTTCTGTTCAACGATTAAAATCTCGCTGAGGTTGGCCATCTTCATCACAATACTATTGTAGCGCTCGTAATGATTAGCACTAACAGCCTGCAGTTGCAGTTTCTCCTTGGGAGCAATATTCTTGGAAGAACGAACCGTTCGAACACCTGACACAATCAATTTCACCTGCTCAATATCAGCAATCAATTGAGCATCATCGGCTGTGGGTGCAGACAGCGTAAGGCAGTCACGCATAATGCTCTCACCAGGTTTGCGGTCATAGAGAGCCTGCCAAAGTTCTTCAGTAATGAAGGGCATAAAGGGATGCAGCATCTTCAGCAGCGTCTCGAAGAAACGTAGTGTGGCTTCGTAGGTCTCACGATCGATGGGCTGTGCCTGACCATCAATATAGGCGGGCTTCACCATCTCCAGATACCAAGAAGAGAATTCGTCCCAGAACAGCTTGTAGACAGTCATCAGCGCATCATTGATACGATATTTTGAGAAGTGGTCCTGCATCTCGGCATTGGCAGTACGCAGCTTGGCGTCCATCCAGGCAACGGCTGTTTTGTTGCTTGATGATGCTGTATCGGGAGTGGAGTCGGCTACCTGCCAGCCCTTGACGAGACGGAAGGCATTCCAGATTTTGTTGTTGAAGTTACGTCCCTGCTCGCAGAGTGCTTCATCGAAGAGAATATCGTTGCCTGCAGGAGCTGAGAGCATCATGCCCATACGTACGCCATCAGCACCGAACTTCTCAATCAGTTCAATCGGATCGGGCGAATTGCCGAGTGATTTTGACATCTTGCGTCCCAGTTTGTCGCGAACGATACCTGTGAAATAGACATTCTTGAAAGGATATTTACCCAGATATTCCTCGCCAGCCATAATCATACGAGCTACCCAGAAGAAGATGATGTCCGGACCTGTTACCAAGTCGCTGGTGGGGTAGTAGTAATTGATTTCCTCGTTCCCCGGATTATTGATGCCGTCGAACAGAGAAATAGGCCACAGCCAAGAAGAGAACCAAGTGTCGAGAGCATCTTCGTCCTGCTTCAAATCAGAGATTTGGAGATTGGCGTTTCCGCTCTCCTTGCGGGCCAGTTCGAGAGCCTCCTCAATAGTTTCGGCAACAACGTACTTCTCCTCTGATTCGCCAGACGTTACAGGGTAATAGTAGGCAGGAATACGATGTCCCCACCACAGCTGGCGCGAGATGCACCAGTCCTGAATATTCTCAAGCCAGTTCTTGTAGGTGTTTACATACTTCTGCGGGTAGAAATGCATCTCGCCATTCATGACGGGAGGCAAGGCAATATCGGCAAAGTGCTGCATGCGCAGGAACCATTGCAGGGAGAGACGAGGCTCGATGGCGGTGTCAGGATTACGTTCAGAATAACCTACCTTATTAGTATAGTCTTCTACCTTCTCCATGAGTCCGGCTGTCTCCAGGTCCTTGGCAATCTGCTTGCGGCAGTCAAAGCGGTCCATACCGACGTACAGCGTAGACTGATTGCTGATGGTTCCATCGGGATTGAAGATGTCAATCGTTTCCAGATGGTGAGTCTTGCCCAGCATGTTGTCGTTCTTGTCATGAGCTGGTGTTACTTTCAGACAGCCTGTCCCGAACTCAATCTCTACATAGCGGTCTTCAATAACAGGAATTACACGGTTCACCAGCGGAACGATGACTTTCTTACCGCGAAGCCACTGGTTTTTGGGGTCTTTGGGATTGATACACATTGCGGTATCGCCCATGATCGTTTCAGGACGGGTAGTGGCTACAACAGCGTAGTAGCCTTTTCCGTCTTTATGGATCACGTTGCCTTCTGCTTCCAGTTTCTGTTCGTCCTGCAGTTCTACCAGTCCGTCAACATAGTATTTCAGATAGTACAGCTTGGACTGCTCCTCTTTGTAAACAACTTCCTCATCAGAGAGGGCGGTAAGAGCTTTCGGATCCCAGTTCACCATTCGCAGGCCACGATAGATGTAACCCTTGCGGTAGAGGTCAACGAAAACTTTGATAACGCTTTCAGAACGCTTCTCGTCCATCGTGAAGGCAGTACGCTCCCAATCACAAGAAGCTCCCAAACGGCGCAGTTGTTTCAAAATGATGCCACCGTGCTCATCAGTCCATTCCCATGCATGTTTCAGGAACTCCTCACGAGTGAGGTCATGCTTTTTAATTCCCTGAGCTGCAAGTTTCTTTACTACTTTCGCTTCTGTTGCAATGGAAGCGTGGTCTGTTCCAGGCACCCAGCAGGCATTCTTGCCTTCCATACGTGCACGACGAACCAGAATATCCTGAATCGTGTTGTTCAACATGTGACCCATGTGTAGCACACCCGTTACATTGGGCGGTGGAATCACAATTGTGTAAGGTTCGCGACCATCAGGCTTAGAACTGAACAATTTGTTGTCCAACCAATACTGATACCATTTGCCCTCAACCTCGTGAGGGTCATATTTACTAGCTATTTCCATACCTATTTTATAATATGCTTTCTTACAGCGTGCAAAGGTACAAAGAAATAATGATACAAAAGAAAAAGAGTGTATCAGAATGCGTTAATCGGTGTTAAAAAGATTCCACACCCGATTAATTGAAGAAGTTCCATGATACTCCCATTTTCAATACCGAACGATTCAGAGGGTAGTGAGGAGTCAGGAATGCCTTTTTGTTGAACGAATCGCCAGCAATATTTGTCATCATGACAAAGAAACGTGCGTGCTTCAGATGCAGGTTGGCATAGACGTCAATGATAGGGAAGTTGCCTATTTCTACCTTGCTGTCAGCATTTTCCTGAACAGCAAACTGGTTTAGCTGCGGAACGAAATCTGGCGCATAATAGTTGGTAAAGAAGGTGGCAGCTCCTCCTAGTTCTACTGACAGCACTTTGGCATAGACGAACTTCAGATATAGGTTTGAGAATACATTCAGGGCAGGAAGTGGAAGGATATAGGGGTCAGAGCTGGTCTGATAAGTAAGTACATTATCCCAATGGACGGGACCTAATGACAGCTTCTGATCCAACTGAGCTGTAAAGACGTGAAGGATGGCAGAACTCTGGTGGATAGTGGCAGAGAGCCCTGTACGACTTGTTCCCGTGTTCGTATAGCTCATGCCAAAATAGGTGTAGTTCTGCAGCTCTTCAATGGCAACGCGCAACTTCGTGTTTGTCTTCTCGTAGGCGAACAGTCCTTCAAGCCTGAGACGAGTGGTCTTGCTAAGCGATTGATCCCACCAGAAGTGCTTAGAGTGGAAATTGCGTTCGTAGAATGTGGGATTCAATCGATGTAGGTAACCCTTTGCAGCCAGTCGGACGGTGTCTCCCCATAATGCAAAGTTCAAATCGGTTGAAAAGTCTACCTTTAACTGTCCCAAGTCCTTGCCAACCAGCCAAGTCTCAGCAGTCAAGTCGTAATGGAGCGTCTTTCCTTGAGTCTTGGAGAGGCGTCCGCCTACGCTGATGTTCTGTTCCGTCCAGCGATCCATAACGGCAATACCGGCATCATTGAGTGCAGGCATGTCAAAACGTCGGAATTCATGTGTGATAAATCCTTTCAATCCAGCCTTTGCCCACTTGTTGAATCCTTCGAGCAAGGCTATTCCGAACGTATTCTTTACCATCATGTGTTTCGTTTCGTCGCGAACGGAGTCGCCCGGATAGCCAATATTCTCTGTATAAGGATAAAAAGTATTGGCATAATAGCCTGTTGGGGTGCGATAAGACTGATAGATTCGCTCGTAATTTGAGAAGTCGAATGTGTGAATAAAACTTGTGACGGGCACAAATTCCTTCTTCATATACATAGCCAGCGAGTCTTTCAAAGCTTCTGCAGCCAAGAGACTGTCGGACATCTGCTTAGAGTCAACCTTGATGCGGGTGGTATCTGTGGGTATAGAATCCTTCTGGATGATGGGCTTGGTTGGTTCGTCGCCTGCGATGGTAGCACCTTCAGGTCTGCCTTGAGGAACTTCCACAGGCTTGGCGTTATCAGGACGACCACTCACGGGCTCTTCTTTTTCCGGTGCCTTCCGCTGCTCAGCCTCTTTTCTGGATTTCTCTGCAAATTTCTTGGCTTCGATTTCCTCCTCGGTCATCATGACGTCGCGATAGAATCCCAGGTTATAGCGATGGGTCAGGAACAGGTGCTGAGAGATATTGCGGTTCCAGTTTGAAGCCAGTACAACCGGTATTTCGTTGTCTTTGTAGGATTCGGAGAATAAATCCGGATGGGTGATATAGTCATCATCGGTAATGCCGCCATTCTCAGTGGCTTTCTGGTAGTGTTGCTTATAGAGCACGTGCATCTGGTATTTGCCTCCTATATAGGATGCATAAAGTGAAGTGTTGATATGAGAGATGTTCTGATTTTGGAAATAACCACGGGCATAGTCGTAGTCAACATCAAAGCCTAAGCCGAACTTCTTGTTAAGGTTTACGGCAAAGCGCGCATCTAAATGGTCTTCACCATCAGTCTTGTCGCCACAGTTGTCGTAGGAAAGGTTCGTAATAGGCGAAAGTGTGTTGGTGAAATGCCATTGGTCGGGTGTCTTCATCACCTGACTGTATGGTTGTGTGAAGATGAACTGGTCGGTCTCCTGACGATCGATGAAAATACGTGAGAGACGGGCGGTATAGTTCGAGCCAGTCGTGTTATAGGCGCCATGCGTTCCCATACCCATTGTGCTTTGGGGATACAGATGGGGGATGGTGTCTACGTCGTCCTTGATAATGTCGCCTAGTTTCCTGTCGACGCGCCAAACATAAATGCCTTTAGGGATGATTTTCGATTTGTGAGTACTGTCTTTCCTGTTGGGATTGAAGGTGTTGTTCTGATTGTCGGTATTAACGGGATTGCCAAAGCCGTCCGTATCTGCTACTGTTTGAGCAGAAACAGACAGATATCCGCTAAAGACTGCTATCAGGGAAAGGAACAGTTTCTTCATCGAACTCTTACAATTTCATGATACGCATGGACAGCTCCAGAAACTTAAAAGCGATGCCACAGATGAGAACGTAGGAGGCTACATCGCGTGATACCCTGAACCACAGAATAATTCCTGCAATGGTCATCAGGATGAAAACGATATTCAGCAGTTGTCTGAAGCGGAAATACCGGTCTTTCTTCTCGAACGGATTCTCCTCGTCTTTGCGATGGAACCTATGCCAAAGTTCATCGTGACTTGCTTCAAAACGCTCTCTGTCCATGATGCTTTACTTGTTCAACAACTGCTGGAACTTGTTAAAGATAAAGTCCTTACGGTCAATGGTTTTGCGACGAAACTTTCCACTAACACGTGAAGGCTTTGTCATCTTCTTGTTCAGGCCGTACTTGTCAGTAATCCATTCCTCAGCCTGATAGGTTGTAGGCTGACGTTCTTCATCATAAAGATAATAGATACGTGTCATTTTGATGGTGGCTTTACCATCCTGAATCTCTGCGATGAGGTGATAGAAAAGACGGGTACGATCCAGCACGAGAGGCTTGTTCTTGAACACGAGCCACTCCTGATAGCTGGCCACAACCTGCTTATTGTTTTCTTCGTCAGCAAGAACAATACGGCTCTGCTCAAACTGGTTGGCCTCCTTGGTCATTTTCGTCATTTCAGCCAGGAGAATATCATAGATTTCCTTCTTTGATTTTCCAGGAGCCTCGATAGTCGTTTCGAACAGTACTTTACCGTTGACAAGGGGAACGGCGCCAGCCAGATATTTCGCATCAGGATTTGACTTTCCGCTCTCTGCCACTGATGTTTGTTCCCAAGTATTGTCTTGTGCGATGGTTGCCATAGGCAGACACATCATCATTGCTAATACAATCCGTTTCATTGTTCTTTTTCTCATTTTTACAATTAACAGCTGCAAAGGTACAATATTTTTTGAGAAAACTGAGCTCAAATTCACAAAAAAAACTTACCTTTGCATAAAAGTAGCAAAAACCTCTTTATATTATTGAATGGTAATGAACGAAAAAGACCGCATAGAACAGCTTAGACGTGAGCTTCACGAACATAACTACCGCTATTATGTCTTGAATCAACCAACGATTAGCGACCAGGACTTCGACTTTCTGATGCATGAGCTTCAGGACCTGGAGAAGTGTCATCCTGAGTTGGCTGACCCCAATTCGCCAACGCAGCGCGTGGGAAGCGACTTGAACAAGGAGTTCCGTCAGGTGGCACATAAGTATCCGATGCTGTCGCTGGCCAATACGTATAGTGAACAGGATGTTCGCGACTGGTATGAGAGCGTTAGAAAAGGTCTGGGTAACGAACCGTTTGAAGTGTGTTGCGAGATGAAGTATGACGGACTTTCAATCTCTCTTACCTACATTGACGGACGCTTGACCCAAGCCGTTACGCGAGGCGATGGCGTACAGGGTGATGATGTTACTGCCAATGTGAAGACCATTCGTGCCATTCCGCTCGTTCTGCCGGGTAAGGGCTACCCTCATGAATTTGAAATTCGTGGCGAGATTCTGATGCCTTGGGCAGTATTCGAGCGCCTGAATAAAGAGCGCGAGGCTGCTGAAGAACCGCTTTTTGCAAATCCTCGTAATGCAGCCAGTGGCACTTTGAAGAGCCTGGACACACGAGTAGTTGCCCAGCGCCAACTGGATGCCTACCTCTATTATCTATTAGGTGAAGACATTCCGGGTGATGGCCATTTCGAGAATCTTGAGATTGCCCGTTCGTGGGGATTCAAGATTAGCGAGGGTATGAAGAAGGTAAGAACGGTTGAGGAAATCCTTGATTTCATTGCTTATTGGGACAAGGAGCGCAAGAACCTGCCTGTGGCTACTGATGGTATTGTGCTGAAGGTGAACAGTCTTCGTCAACAGCGTTCTCTGGGCTTCACAGCCAAGAGTCCGCGATGGGCCATTGCCTATAAGTTCAAGGCTGAACGCGAATGCACACGCTTGCTGGAGGTAACCTATCAGGTGGGACGAACAGGAGCTGTTACGCCTGTTGCCAATATGGAGCCTGTACAGCTGGCTGGAACCACTGTGCGCAGAGCCACCTTGAATAATGAGGATTTCATTCGCTCGTTCGACTTGCACATTGGCGACTATGTCTATGTGGAAAAGGGTGGCGAGATTATTCCAAAGATTGTAGGCGTGGATATTGATCAGCGTCCGATTATTGCCCAGCCCGTCCAGTTCATCCAGCGATGTCCGGAATGTGGCACTCGCCTGGTTCGCTATGAGGGAGAATCAGCCTGGTATTGTCCTAATGATACGGGCTGTCCGCCTCAGATTAAAGGTCGTATTGAGCATTTCATTGCCAGGAAAGCGATGAACATTGACTCGCTGGGACCTGAAACCGTTGATGAGTATTATCGTCGAGGTATCATCAAGAACGTTGCCGACCTGTATGATATCGAGGTTCAACAGATTAATGGCGATGGAAGCAGAACGAAGTCGGCACAGAAAATCGTCAACAGTATCAAGAAGTCGTGCGAGGTGCCTTTCGAACGGGTGGTCTTTGCCTTGGGAATACGATTTGTGGGTGAGACTTCTGCCCGTCTGTTGGCGCGCCATTTCAAGACGATGGATGCGCTGATGAATGCAGGATTACAGGAACTGCAGGAAGTGGAGGGCATAGGTGAGATTATGGCGAAGAGCATCATCGGTTATTTCCATGATGAAGCGAACCTCCAAATCATCAATCGCCTGAGACAATACGGCTTGCAGATGTCGTTGACAGAAGAGCAAGTCAGTCAGACGTCAGACAAGCTGGCAGGTCAGAGTATTGTTATCAGTGGTGTGTTCTCTCATCATTCTCGTGACGAGTATAAACTTATCATCGAACAGAATGGTGGTAAGAACGTGGGAAGCATCAGCGGAAAAACCACTTTCATCCTGGCTGGCGAGAACATGGGACCCTCGAAACTGGAGAAAGCCCAGAAACTGGGTGTCAGGATTATGAATGAAGAAGAATTCTTAGCGTTATTGGCACAATGAAGATTATCGTTTCTGAAAAGATTGCACAAGTCTGTCCGAATTTTGTTGGAGCTGCTGTTGAGGCTGAGGTGAAGAATTCACTCCATTCTGATGAATTGTGGAATGAGATTAAAACCGTAGAGGAGGAGTTTCGTAGTCGACTGACCACTGAATCTCTGAAAGAGATACCCAGTATTGCTGCTACGCGCGCTATATATAAAAGGTGTGGAAAAGATCCGTCAAGGTATCGCCCTGCAAGCGAACAACTCATTCGTCGCATGTTGCAAGGGAAAGAACTCTATCAGATTGATACACTTGTCGATCTGGTCAATCTGGCTTCTATTGTCTATGGATATAGCATAGGAGGTTTTGATGCTTCAATGATTGTGGGTGATACGCTCACGTTAGGTATAGGAAAAGCCAATGAACCATACGAGGGCATAGGTCGTGGAATGCTGAATATTGAAGGATTGCCCGTTTATCGTGACGAAAAGGGTGGGGTGGGCACTCCTACCAGCGACAATGAGCGCACAAAGATGACAATCGAAACAACTCATCTGCTGGTACTCATCAATGGATACGATGGTAATCAGCAGCGGGTTGAAGCCAACGCAAGGTATATCCAAGAGCTACTGAAAAAGTATGCTTTCAGCGATGGAGGGAAGATACATCTTTATAAATCCAAGAACGCTAATAGCGAAACCTAAGAACGCTGGTAGTGAAACCTAGGAACGCTGGTAGCGAAACCTAAGAACGCTGGTAGTGAAACCTAAGAACGCTGGTAGTGAAACCTAAGAACGCTAATAGCAAAGCCTAGGAACGCTGAGAGTGAACGACTGAAACGCTTTTAAGAAGAAATGATAATAAATAAAACGATATGAACAAAAAAATCTGTATTGTTGCTGGTGCTCGTCCCAACTTCATCAAGGTAGCTCCTCTGATCAAGGCTATTGAAGGAGTTGACGAAGCATCGTATGAATTGGTGTATGCAGGTAGAGAAGACGATCCGACGCTCGAAGATTCTCTTTTCGAAGATTTGCAGATGCCCCGTCCCACCACTTTTTTGGGAGTCGATAGCACAAGTCTGAACGAGATTACCAGTAAGGTAATGGCTGAGTTCGATAGGTATTTAGACACCCATCCAACTGACGTCGTGATTGTTGTAGACGACCTGGCCTCAACGATGGCCACTGCCATTGTTACCAAGAAGCGGGCCTTGAAGTTGGCCCACCTGGTTGCAGGTACTCGTTCTTTCGATATCCACATGCCAAAAGAAATCAATCGTCTGGTGATTGACGCTCTGTCTGATTATCTGTTTACAGCAGGTGTGAAGAGTAACAGCATAGCCACACGAGAGCAAGGTGAGAATTCTCAAACCTTTATGGTTGGAAATATTCTCATGGACACGTTGCGCTCCAATCGCAATCGCTTCGTGAAGCCTTCTTTCGATGTTGAGGAAGGACAGTATATCGTGCTTACCCTGAACAGGAAAGCACTACTTGCTGATGAGGCTCATCTGAAGGCTGTACTTGACACCATCGTTCAGAATGCTGGCAATACTCCAGTAATTGCTCCGCTTCGCCTCCAGGCAAGTGAGACAGTAAGTCGACTCAACTCATCAATTCGCATCGTTGAGCCTCTGCCGTATCTGCAGTTCGGATGGCTTACCGCCCATGCAAAGGGTATCATTACCGATAGTGGAAATGTGGCTGAAGAGGCAACATTTAATGTTGTTCCATGCATTACCCTCAATAGTTATACAGAACACCAGGAGACTATCTCGCTGGGCACGAATGTCCTTGTGGGGGGTGATGTTGAGAAGTTGGCAGCATCAGTCAAAGATATGGTGAACGGACAATGGAAAAAAGGCTCGCTCCCTGAACGCTGGGACGGACGTGCAGCTGAACGCATCATCCAGATTCTGATGAATTAATCTGTCTACAGGAAAAAGAATATGAAGGATAGCATACTGATATTGAGCGGAGGAATGGATTCCGTTACGCTGCTCTATGACTATAAGGACAAGATAGCTGTAGCCGTTTCGTTCGACTATGGCAGTAATCATAACGAACGAGAGATTCCCTTTGCTCGTCTGCATTGTGAACGCTTAGGCATTCGCCATGTGGTGATTCCCCTCTCGTTTATGGCCCAACATTTCAAGAGTTCACTCTTAGAAGGAAGTGATGCCATTCCCGAAGGGCATTATGCTGACGAGAACATGCAGTCAACGGTGGTACCGTTCCGTAATGGAATCATGCTTTCCATTGCGGTGGGAATGGCTGAATCTGCAGGACTGAAACACGTGATGATGGCCAATCATGGTGGTGATCATACGATTTATCCCGACTGTCGACCAGAGTTTGTCAACGCATTCAGTGAGGCAGCCCGTACAGGAACCTATGTGGGAGTCACTTTGATTTCTCCATATACGAATCTGAGCAAGGCCGACATTGCCAGAAGAGGCAAGGAATTAGGCATCGACTATTCGCTGACCTGGAGTTGTTATAAAGGTGGTGATATCCATTGCGGACGTTGCGGAACCTGTATAGAGCGCAAGGAAGCGTTAGCTGAGGCAGGCATCAAGGATCTGACGGAGTATGAATCGTAGTTCGTTAATAACTGAAAACAGATGGTGAAATTCATTTCATTTGGCAGCGGAAGTAGTGGAAACTGCTATTATCTCTGCACAGAACGTGACGGACTACTTATTGATATAGGTGTGGGAATCAGGGGACTGAAGAAAGCTTTTCGTGACTACGGATTGTCACAGACGCTGATACATCATGTGCTCATCACGCATGATCATGCTGATCATATCAAGTCGGTTGGCAGCATTAGCCACGATCTTCATCTTCCCGTCTATGCCACAAGGAAAGTTCATCAGGGCATTGATCGTAACTATTGCGTAACCAAGAAAGTGAGTGCTGATTTGCGTCGTTATCTGGAAAAGGATGCGACCATTCAGGTTGGTGATTTTCTCGTGACACCTTTCAATGTTCCGCATGACAGCAGTGACAATGTGGGGTATCTGATTGAAGTGGAAGACGTGAAGTTCTGTGTCATCACCGATGCAGGATGTATTTCAGACGAGATGGGCCAGTATATCACGCAGGCAAACTATCTGGTTATTGAGGCCAATCATGATATTGAGATGCTGAAGCAGGGACCCTATCCTGAATATCTGAAACAACGTATCATGAGTCAGAATGGTCATCTGAGCAATACGGGATGTGGCGAAGCGATAGCCAAATATATGGGCGAACAGCTACGTCATGTATGGCTTTGTCATTTGTCAGAAGAGAATAATCATCCGGAACTGGCCAGAAAGACGGTAGAATCTATCCTTCGATCATATGGTATTATAGCAGGAAAAGATATCCTGTTGGAAGTACTGAAACGTACGAAACCAACAGGAATCTATGGTTTGAATAAGAAATCGACAGTCGTAGAGGGCAATCTCTTCGACGACGAGATTTAGAAAACGACTGTCACTTCGCGCTTGTAGAATGATGCCTGTGAAGGGGTGCCAATGATGGTAACCCGTTCTTGCGGATTCTCAGTGTCAACACCATTATCGCAAGCCCAACTCTTGTTGGTCTTGGCTTTAAACGAGCCACCACTTAGGATAATGCCTGTTTCGCTCTTCACAGCTTTGGGCTTACCGTAGTTGTTGCTGCCTGTTGTGGTTACTGTCAGAGTGCCTCCACTTTGTTCAATATTCTGATCGCTGTTGAGACCTTTACCACCATCACCAGAGCTCGTTATTGTCAGCAATCCTGCAGTCATCGTGAAAAGACTGTCGCTCTTTATGCCAGCGCAAGAGGTAGTATCGTTAACACCATCAATTGTTTCAATCAGGCAGTCGCCAAAGGTGTTGATAGTAGTGGTACCACCATTTATCCGGGTAAACGAACTACTCCTGATACCTCGGGCACCATCTGCCTTCACGTCAATAGATAGTGTTCCGCCTGAAATGGAGAATCCGTCCTTCACTTTGATGCCGTTCGAGCCTGTTGATGCAACGTTGACGTTAACAGTACCGCTTTCCATAACAACATAGTCATCGCTGGCAATACCATTCTTCGCATTTCCGTTGATTGTCAAGGCCCCGCTACCTTGAATGAAAATCTGTCCCTCACTGAAGAGAGTGCCTTTTTGGTCGATGGTGTCGCCTGTTAGGGAGAGGGGGGCAGCACCATAGGCAGATCCATCAGACAAAGTGTTGACTGTTCCGTCAGCGAGCTTCACGATAAGTGATTTGCCACATTGGTTATTGATGGCAGGACCAATAGGATTAGTCAAACTGATCCCATTGAGTACGATACCAAACTTTTTCCAACTGTATACCAGCAATGAGCCATTGGAAGTAGTTCCACTTAATACTAGTTGCAGGAACTTATTGGTAGCAGATTTCACAGTAACGGATGCTCCGTCGCAACTGACGAATCCCTGTGTGTCACCACTGACTGAGACACTTGAACCATTGTATGAAATATTCACAGTAATAGTGTCTGATGCCGTAAGGTCGGCAAAGTCTTCATCCCATGAATACTTGTCATCATTGGTACAGGATGACAATGCAAAAAGACTGGCTGTAAGATATAGAACTATTTTTTTCATCATGGATTGTCAGTTTAGAATTTATACTTATAACTCAGTCCGATAAGATGACTCTTCATGTCATAGTCATCATCATCATTGTCAACGGTTTGGAAACGATAGGTAAGGGCAAATACATGTTTTTTCAGATAGCGATAGTCAATGCCTGCCTGGTATCTTACCTTTTGGATGCCAGACTTGTCATTAAATAATTCTACATTGACAAACGGATCAAATTTCCAGTGAGGAATGTCATAACTGATCTGGAAACGGCTACGAAGCATATTCTTTCCTTTTCCTGTAACTGACGTCCAGGCTTCTTCGTCAAAGTCATATTTCTTGTTACTGGTTTCAGGACGATAGGTGTACTGCCAGCGTTCACGTAATCCAAAGGTAAAACGCTGCCAATTGATACTGCCAGACATGCTGACATGGAAGCGGTGGCGTACACCCCAGTAACTTGGTGTCCATTTGTTCGGACGCAGACCATCTTTCTTTAGGTCAAATTCTTCTATATTGTTATCATTGAGAAAAGTATATCCAGCTGACAGCTTCAGACCTTTTACGATCTTATATTCTGCTGAAACACCTACACTCCAACGATCCATAGTACGTGTGTTATTGCGTGTCCGAAGTTCGGCTTCAGCACTGACATTCCATTTTCTCGACAACTTCTTCTCAGCTCCCAACTCGTACCACATACCAAAATCGGTTTCCTGACCCAAAACGGGAAGCCAATGGAAAAGCAATAACATTAATGTTGCAATCAGACTTCTCTCCATTGTGATTTTCTTACAGTGAATTGTTTATCAACATCGGTAGTAACAGAGTTGTCATAATACACTTTCAGCACAACGGAATCCTTCAGGAAGTCAATGCCTCCTACATCAATTTTGGTTATTTTCAAACCTGTGCGCGATTCCAAGTCTGCAAGCAGCTCATCACGTTTCTCAGGCTTTATCAGTTCTATGCGGTCATACTGAATCAGTTTGGAATGTTCAATCTTCAGCTTTAGTTCACAGATCCAAATGGAAATGATGGTCAGTATGTCAACAACAATCAGATCGCCAAAATCTTCAGCCATTGCATGAACAACCGACAGACATACAATAAGGAAGAGATAGGTCATCTCGCGAACAGGCATTGTGTCAGTACGATAGCGCATAATACTGAAAATACCAAACAGACCTAAGCCTACACCCATCGTTGCTTTACCTCTTTCCATTCCCATCATAAAGTAAACAAGGAAGAAGATGGCTACCGTCATAAGTACGAACGTGAAGTAGAAATCACGCCTGTTGCTCTTGCGATAATAGAAGCGATCAATAATGCCCCAGTTTATTACAAGACAGATGAGAAATCGAATCAGTGTTTCACTGAATCCATTAGAAAACAATTCAAGAATGTTCATAATATCTATAATTTATTTGTTGTTTTTAGTATTCGTTCAACATCACGCAGCTTTGGCTTAAAACGATTGATCAATAAATGTTCGTTCGTCATTGCAGCTCCCATACAGTATTTGCTGAATCCATGAGGATGGATATGCAACTTGCGGAGCATTTCCAGGACAGGAGAGAAGATGAGTCCGTCACGTTTCAGTTCAATAATAACCAAGTCGCCCATTTCGCGATGTTCATGTGTCTGAATATTATTAAACTCCAGGGAAGTGTCAATAGTCAGTCGTTCTGTTTTTGCCCGATTTACCAAGGTAATGCGATGAAAATAGTTATGCATGTGAGGAATCAGGTCATCAACATCAAAATGAAGATGCTGACCTATGAACTGTCGCTTTGATTCATCGTGAAGATCCATATCAGCCACTTCGATTCTCTTCTTCTTGGTACGTCCATGATTGTTTTTCGTTTTAATCTCCATGAACTGAAGATTAGAACTGACATAGGTCCTGAAACGAATCTTTTGGCGATTCGTATGGCCTGTCTGATGCTCTTGGTACATTTCGAACGTACGAGTGTCGAAGTATGTCGTATCGTACAGCATGTTGCGCTGTCCGTCTATTTCCTGAGCAAAATAGTCATCTTGAGCCATCTCCAACAACGCCATCAATTGAGGCAGCGTCGTAACGAATTTGGTATCCGTACGATTCATCAGCTTCACACTGCTCATCTCGGCAAGTGTGATGGGGGAAAACGACTGTATAATATTTTCTAATGGCATGTAGTTAAGTTTTAGGCAAAAGTATAAAAAGAGAGGCAAAAGGCAAAATCTTTTCAGCAAATTGCCTCTCTTATTCAGCAAATCTTACTTGTATTGGCGAAGCGCCCCTACAAGTTCGGAATTTTCTGAGCGTGTACCAATGGTAACACGCAAACAGTTCTTGCACAGTTGAATACGAGTTCTGTTACGTACGATAATACCTTGATCAACAAGATAGTCGTAGATAGCCTGTGCGTCAGTCATTCGAGCCAGGAAGAAATTGGCATCACTCGGATAAACAGCTTCACAAATAGGTAGCAATCGGAAAGCTTCCATCAATCTGCCACGCTCTTGAAGTATGACAGACACCCATTTCTCCACCTCCATTTGATTATTCAGTGCTTCAAGCGCTTTTTCTTGAGTCAGCTGATTAACGTTATATGGATATTTGACCTTATTAAATAAAGAGATAATATCTTGTGAGGCAAATGCCATACCCAAACGGATTGCAGCACATCCCCATGCCTTACTCATCGTATTCAATACAATTAGATTCGGATATTTGCTCAGTTCGCTACGTAATGACTTTTGACGAGAGAAATCGCTATATGCTTCATCAACAATAACGATACCTTGGAATTGTTCAAGAGTCTTTACAATCTCTTCATACGACAGGTTATTACCCGTTGGGTTGTTGGGTGAGCATATCCAAATAAGCTTAGAATGATTGTCACAGCGTGCTAACAGTGATTCAGCAGTGAACTGATAATGTTCGTCAAGTAATACCGGTCTGTATTCGATATCATTAATATCCGCACATACTTTGTACATTCCGTATGTTGGCTCAATGGCAACAACATTGTCAATACCAGGTTGACAAAAACAACGGTAAGGCAAATCGATGGCCTCGTCACTACCATTACCCAGGAAAATATTTGCACTGGGAACGCCTTTGATTTTGCTGATGGTTTTCTTGAGCTCTTCTTGCAGCGGATCCGGATAGCGATTGTAGGGCGCGTTGTATGGATTCTCATTGGCATCCAGGAATACATGGGCTGTTTTTCCTGCATATTCGTTTCGCGCACTACTATATGGAGCCAGCGACCAGATATTGGGACGGGTTAGTTCTTGTAATGGCTTCATTTTCAAACAGAATTATTTGCAATCTTAAAATTCTCCTAATGATTTCAGTCTTACTGTCATGGCATTCTTGTGTGCGTCCAACTGTTCAGCACTTGCCATCAGTTCAACAGCGTGACCAATATGGCGGACTCCATCTTCTGTAAGATGTTGGAAAGTCACTTTCCTACAGAAGCTATCCAAGTTGACACCGCTATAGGCAGTGGCGTAGCCATGAGTGGGCAGTGTGTGATTGGTGCCACTGGCATAGTCACCAGCACTCTCGCAGGCATAGATACCTAAGAATACACTACCGGCATTTATCACTCGATCTGACATTTCTTGATAATTCTTGGTCTGTATGATAAGATGCTCTGGGGCATAGGCGTTTGATATAGCCATTGCCTCTTGCGTGTCATGAACTAATACAAACTGACTATTCTCCAACGTCTTTGCAGCAATCTCTTTTCGGGGAAGGCTTTCAAGTTGACGTTCTGTTTCTGAAATTACAGAATCAAGTAGTGCTTCAGACGTGGTAATTAACAATACTTGTGAGTCAATACCGTGTTCTGCTTGAGAGAGCAAGTCAGCGGCTACGAACTCTGCATTAGCTGTTTCATCGGCAATCACACAGACTTCACTAGGACCTGCAGGCATGTCGATTGCAACATCGTGCAAACTCACTTGTTGTTTGGCAGCCATCACATACTGGTTGCCAGGACCAAATATCTTGAATACCTTGGGTACTGATTCAGTACCGTAAGCCATAGCACCTATGGCTTGAACTCCACCAGCCTTAAAGATTCTATTGACACCAGCAATCTTTGCAGCAACTAATATAGCAGGATTGACCTTACCTTCCCTGTTCGGAGGAGTACAAAGAACTATCTCCTTACATCCAGCAATCTTGGCAGGAGTTGCCAGCATTAGCACGGTTGAGAAGAGTGGGGCTGTGCCTCCGGGAATATAGAGTCCGACTCGTTCAATAGGAATACTTTTTTGCCAGCAAGTGACACCTGGTCCCGTCTCAATCTTTTTGCCTTCAAATCGTTGTGAAGCATGAAATTTGTGAATATTGTAATGGGCCAGTCGGATAGACTCTTCCAGTTCAATACTTATCAATTGTGTAGCTTCTTCGATTTCTTGTTCAGTAACAGCTAACGAAGACAATTCCACATGGTCAAACTTCGATTCATACTCCTTTACAGCTTCATCACCCCTTGATTTGATGTCATTAAGAACATTTGTAACAGTTGCAGTTAACTGCGAAATGTCAAGATGCGGACGCTGAATGATTTTTTCTAGGTCGGTTCGGTTGGGATATTTGATGATATTCATCTCAATGAAATAGTTATGACTGTTGTAACCTTGAATAACCCTGAAACTTTAATTATAGAATCATCTTTTCAATCGGTGTTACAAGAATACCTTGGGCACCCATTTCTTTCAGTTTGCCAATGATTTCCCAAAAACGCTTCTCATCAAGTACGGTATGAACAGAGCACCATTCTTCATCAGCAAGAGGAATAACGGTGGGGCTCTTCAAGCCAGGCAAGACATTGATGATATCATTAAGACGAGATTTGGGCGCATTCATACGTACATATTTCTTGTCTTCAGCCTGACGAACGGCCTCAAAACGGAATAGAATCTGCTCAAGAATCTGGCGTTTCTCTTCAGTCATTCCAGGACAGCCTATCAGAAGAGCTTCACTCTGCATAACAACCTCAACTTCACGAAGATTGTTGCTGACGAGGGTTGAGCCTGAACTTACGATGTCGAAAATGGCATCAGCCAATCCAATACCTGGACTGATCTCAACAGAACCCGTAATCACATGAATCTCTGCATTAATATTCTTCTCCTTCAGGAATTTTGTGAGTATAACGGGATAACTTGTCGCAATCTTCTTGCCTTCGAACCATGACAATCCCTGATAATCTGCTTCTTTGGGAATAGCCAAAGAAAGGCGGCATTTAGAGAATCCGAGTCTTTTAATGATATCGGCTTCTGCACCACGTTCACAATACTCATTTTCTCCAACGACACCAAGGTCTGCTACACCTGAAGCAACATTCTGAGGGATATCATCATCGCGCAAATAAAGAATTTCCAACGGAAAATTCTGTGCATTAACAAGCAATGTACGCTTAGAAGCACTTACTTTAATGTCAGCTTCATTTAATAAATTCATGGTGTCTTCATAAAGACGACCTTTCGATTGAACGGCAATTCTTAACATCTTTCTATTTATCGTTTTTTCGTTCACTATTACTTTATTTAATGATTTTCGTTGCAAAAGTAATATAAAATTCTTGATTATGCAATTAAATGTGTATTTTTGCACCCAAAAAAGAAACATTTTGAAATACTACGGAATATTTATTCTTATAGTGCTTCTTCTTTCATGCCAGTCACGCAAAGAGAATACATTAACAACACCTTGGGGTGAAGAGGTAGAATTGTATAATAATACGGATGATACAGAAGAGCATGGTAATCGTGGACAAGACAGTTTTGATTTAGAGCAGATTGAACAGGCGTCAGAACTGATAGCGCTGACAATAGCAGGACCAGACACTTACTTTGATTATCATGGCAGTTTCTTGGGAGTTCATTCCATTTTGTGTCAACAATTTGCGGATTCATTAGGAGTTAAACTACGCATTGAATTATGTAGAGATACAACTGAACTATATAAAAGGCTCTCCAATGGTGATGCAGACCTGATTGCATATCCTGTCGAGAAAGAAGCTTTCAATGGGCTGGGATGGTATGTTGCAAACGAGAAACCCAGATTAAAGCAGGCGTTGGATCAGTGGTACTCTTTATCCAAATTGGCTTCTGCAAAGGAGGAAGAGAATAAACTGTTACATTCTGGAGGTGGAGTCAAGAGGAAATTCTATGCTCAGATGCTGAATCAAAAGAATGGTATTATTTCTCTCTATGATGCCTTGTTTCAAAAACATTGTAAAAAGATTCATTGGGATTGGCGCTTGATGGCAGCTCAATGTTATCAGGAGTCAACATTTGATCCTAATGCAGTTTCATGGGCAGGAGCTAAAGGACTGATGCAGATCATGCCTCATACCGCAGATCATTTAGGATTGAGCCACCATCAGATGTTTGACCCTGAACATAATATTGCAGCAGCAGCGCGTTATATTAAGGAATTGGACAACACGTTCAGCGATATTCCAAGTAGGGTAGAGCGACAAAATTTTATATTGGCTGCTTATAATGGTGGAGCCCACCATATCAGAGATGCGATGGCATTGGCCCGCAGAGAAGGCAAGAATCCTTATCGATGGAGTGATGTGGCTTCGTTTGTGTTGAAATTAAGCGAACCAGATTATTACCAAGACCCTATTGTGAAGTATGGCTATATGCGTGGTAATGAGACCTATAACTATGTTGAATTAATCAAAAAACGATATGCAAAGTATCGTGGAGTAAAATCATCTGTACCATTATCAATAGCACCTCAAAAATCACAAAATGCCCGCCATCGGAGTAAATTTAAAATTTAGAGGATAGTCGTCTCCTGAATTCTGCGCATGTAATTGCTGTAGCAATAGCGACGTTTAGACTTTCTGCTGTTTCACTTTGTGAATAGCTTGGAATGTATAGTTTACGATTGATGTAGGGTCTAAGATTTGTTGAAATTCCCTTTCCTTCATTGCCCATGACAATGATAGCATCTTCGCTCAGCGTTTGATTATAAATATTTTGTCCATCAAGAAATGTCCCATAGACAGGAATAGCCGTTCGTTCCATTAGTTCTTTTAAGTCAATATAAATAATGTTCACGCGCGCGATGCTACCCATAGTGGCCTGAACAACTTTGGGATTCCAGGCATCTGCTGTATCTGTCGAACAATAGATGGTCTTGATACCGAACCAATCACATAATCTGATAATGGTTCCGAGATTACCAGGATCTTGGACGCCATCCAGCGCCAGATAGAGACCATGAGAGGGAATGACAAAAGAGTCATTCTGTGTGGGAATAGAGAATAAAGCAAGAACTTGTTGCGGGTGTTGCAAGAAACTGATTCGATGAAGTTCATCAACTGAGATTGTCTGAATATCAGAAACTGACGGATTCATGTAATCTTCTGTGGCATAAATGGCCGTTGGGCTATATCCGAATTGGAGCAAATCACCTACGACCTTCGGACCTTCAGCAACGAAAAGACCAGACTGTTTACGATATTTTTTCTGGTCTAAGCTTTTAATAAATTTGATGGTATTCTTACTAATCATATCGAAAATAATGATTATGTACTTCTCTTTTGGTGCAAAAATACAAATTAAAATTGATAATCGTTGAAAAATATAGAAAAAGGTTGTAATAAAACGAGGAATTTTAGAAATTCTTTGCAAGCAAAGCTACTCGGATAAGAGCATGGGACGCATCGCTGCGGCCCATGCCAGCCCCGGGTTCTCTATGAATAATTGACTACTTATAAATGTTAGCTAATAACTTTCGGAGTTAACGGATGATGCGGCCCTGCTTCTTGGGGTTTTCCTTTTCCTGTTTCTTGGCGTGGGGGCGCAGTTCGTCGAGGTTATAGACCTTGGACAGGCTTCCATCACCGCTCATCCAGCGGCGCGACTCGCTGCTGGGCGAGTATATCTGTATGCGCTTCACCGACGGCGGCAGTACCGGGTAACGGCTGATGAGCCTTATGGTCTCGTTCTTATGTCCGTATATCCAGAAGCACTGGTCAAGAGGAAAGTGTTCATGGCTCACAATGACATAGCGGTCGCCGGTGTCGGCATCGATGATGGCCGCGCCTGAGTTTTCGCGGAAGAACCACCAGTCCTGATCATTGGGTACATCCCAGTCGTAGCACAGGTACGTGGCATCCTTACAGCGGTAGATGACGGTGCGGCCATGCCCTATGCTGCCGTCTTCATTCTGCACATAGATGCCCTCGCCTCGGGAAGCCGTCTGCACATGCGAGAAGGCGGCAAACGAGCGGTCGTCGTGCAGGTCGTAGTTAGGCCATGCGGGTCGCTCCAGCACGGGTTGCTTGTTTTCGGGGGCTTCGTCGTAGGCGCTTGAGAGTGCCGTATTCGTCGTGTGGCAGGCTGTCAACATTGCAGCGGCTGCCGTGAGTATCAGACTTGTCGGCAGAACCAACAGGTACACTGAAATAATATTCTTCTTCATAGTGGTGACAGTTTTATTTGGTGATAACGCGACCCTTGCGAGGTATCTTATTCACGTCAAAGGTATTGGAATATCGTCCTTCGTCTTTTACAGGACCGAAATACGCTTCCTTTACGTTCTTCCCTAATGGAGGGAATACCAGGCAAGTCTGGTAAATTCTGATGGTGTCTTTATGGCTCTTTCCGTCTTTCACGTATGTGATAGTCTCGTCATTTACGTATTTGAAATAGTCGTAGTCGGTGGCGCGGCACACGTACTTGTCGCCCGTAAGCTCATCGACAATGGCATAGTCGGAGTAGTGGTTTATGTTCTGCTGACGCCAGGTATCCACTGGTGCTTCTCCTCTAAATCCCACGTACATATAAACGCGCGTATCCTTTTTGTTCCGCTCAATGGCAGCAGGCGTATAGGTGTAAATGGGTCTGAAGCTCCGTTTCGTCAGCACGCTGTCGGTGGAGAGCATCATCGGGTCAACCTCTTTCTTGTCGTAGTTGCGCACGGTCGAGTTGGTGGGCTGCAAGTAGCGGATGTAATAGCCTGTACGGTCCTTGCGTGTTTCGGCATTGAGGGTGACATTGTAAGCGTAAGGGTCGGCAGTATTCTGTGCAAACAAGTGCTCGTCGGTCTGCTGACTCTTGCGGTCGAGAATGGTGGCACGGGCTATGCGCACGGTGTCGCTGTTCAGGCTGGGCTGGAAGTGACCGATGTAAGTGCCCTCAGCAATCTTTCGTGCCCCTACGGCCTGCATCGTACTGTCGAGCAGTTCTGTGGCACTCTTGGCAGACGCGACGCTGAGCACGTCGTAACGCGCATCGGCAAGGTCGGCCTTCACCAAGTTTGCATCTGTCATCACTTGCACGGAGTCTGTCGTTTCCACAACAGCGGGGAGCACGGTAGGTGTCGCCTGCTCTGCTTCGGCAGGTGCGTCGTTGTTCCATGTTGCGGTAGCCACATACTTGGTGACTTCCGTTTCTACTTTCTCTTCAATCTCGCTGATGGCTTGCGGACGGGCGAAGGCCACGACAGCCAGTGCACTCAGCGGTAGGAGATAGGCGGCTTTCAGGGCCACCCATCGCCGGGATGGTTTGCGGTACATCATTTTGAATCTTCGTTTAATTGGACTTTGATTGAATGCGTTTACCACAGGCTGCAGTCCCGTAGAGGTTGCTTTCTTTATTAATAACAGCTGATATTCTTCATCTTTGATACCGCCTTGAAGCACGCGGCGGTCGGCTTGGTATTCATGAACGTCGCGCAAATCCTGACGCAGCATCCAGACAAAAGGCACGAACCACAGCATGCGGCAGCAGAACTCGCACAGCAGCATGTCCCAGGAGTGCCCGAGGCGGATATGTGCCAGTTCGTGTTTGATGATAGGCCGCACATTGGTGTCCGCAGGATTCAGCAGCATCCAGCGCATCCAACTACATGGCGTCTTGATGTCCGGATGGACCAGTGCACGGACACCTTTTGGCAGACCTTCTACCTCCACACGCTTGCTTCTGCGCATGAGCAGCAGCAATGCCGTAAGCTGCCAGAAGTAACGCCCCCAGACAGTAGCCAGTCCTGTCAGATAGATGGCTATGGCGATAAGAATGTAGGCATTGACATCATCACGGATGGGAATGTGCGTGTATTTTACGCCATTATCAGGATTCGTGATAGTTATGCGCTTGATGTCGTCGCTCAAAGGGTTCTGTACGTTTGCAATCTGATATTCGATTTTCTCGCGACTTTGTGTCACGATATTCTTTCTCCCTGTTTCTATCTGGCATAGCGGCAGCACCATACTCGCCACAAGAATAGCGAGCAACACGATACGATTCATGCCGTGTAGCGTCTCGCGCTTCAGAAATAATCCGAAGAGCGAGTAAAACAGCGTCAGGCAAACTGCCCACCTTATAATATATATAATAAACGCTGCCATACGCTACGATTGCTTCTTTAGTTCATTGAGGAAGTCTAATAAATCCTGCTCACTCACCTTCTCCTCAGCCACCAATGATGAAACAAGTTCCATATATGAATGTTTGAAGTAGCGGTCTACGAATCCGCCCAGCTTCGTGCGCCCATAGTCTTCCTGCTTCACTATCGGGAAATAGATGAAACCGCGTCCCTGCGGACGGTGACCCACATAGCCCTTGCGTTCTAATGACTGCACCATTGTGGCGATGGTGTTCACGTGGGGCTGCGGCTCCGGGTATTGCGCCACGATATCCTTTGGCGCACACTCACCCAACTGCCACATCAGCTCCAACACCTCTTCTTCCTTGCCTGTAAGTTTCTGCATACGTTTCAACTTGTTTTTTAGTTTGATGGCGCAAAGATATGCCTTTTCCAGACAAGCTCCAAAAGTTGCCTCAATGTTTTAACCTATTTTTTTAGTTGAAACGAATGTTGATCCTACTCGCTTTGTTTTTTTGTAGTTGGATTTTCTTATCCTGCGTCCAAGGTAATCAGATGCTGTGACTTAGGTCGCAAGATGCTGTGACTTAGGTCGCAAGATGCTGTGACTTAGGTCGCAAGATGCTGTGACTAAGGTCACAAGACAACAATCTACATTCTCTATTGAAGAGAAACTAGAGGCAGAATACAAGCAGTCGCAGGGTGGGCGCAACGCAAAGAGGATAGAGGACATCGCACTGGCGAAAGTGGGCTACTACCTTCCCGACAATGCACATTTTGACTATCTGCTCAGCCTCCCGGAGTCAGCCAACATACCCAAGGCCATCAAAGAGGCGATGGAGAGTATTCTTCCTCGGTAAGTTTGCACTGAAGGAAGGTCAGGGCGGTGGAGAGTTCTTCACGCCGACCAGCGTGGTACGGCTGATGGTAGAGATGATTGAGCCATACGGAGGACTTATTCTCGACCCAGCCTGTGGCTCGGGCGGTATGTTTGTGCAGAGTGCCGACTTTGTGAGGGAGCACCGCAAGGCTTATCAGGACACAGGGGAGCATGAACTGGTGGTGCATGGCGTGGAGAAGGAGAAAGAGACGGTAAAGATTGCCCGCATGAACATGTTCCTGAACGGGCTGCGCAATGAGATTGTCAATGCCAACAGCTATTACGACGACCCCTTCGACACCTATGGACGCTTTGACTATGTGATGGCCAATCCGCCGTTCAATGTGGACGGCGTGAACTTAGACAAGGTGAAGTGCCAGCGGCGATTCAGCGAGTATGGCATTCCGCAGAACAAGACGAAGAAGACGGGCAAGGCAAAGGATGAACTCGTGACGGTGCCCAATGCCAACTATCTCTGGATTAACCTCTTTGCCACGGCATTGAAGCCAAAAGGACGAGCAGCCTTGGTGATGCTATGGAATAAGCTGCCTATTGATATATAAAGAAATCCTGCAAATTCTTACATGATTTCGAAAAAACTTTGTACCTTTGCGCTTGTTTTGAAACTAAACATTTAAATGATGATCTGTTTTCCTTGTGCAAAAATTAACTTAGGCTTGAACGTAATACGTAGACGCTCTGATGGCTATCATGATTTAGAAACAGTTTTTTACCCAGTACCTATTCAAGATGCGCTTGAGGTTCAACTGATGGATAAACAGTTTCCATCTGTTGTAGATTGTGACTTGAAAATATCAAATATTCAGATTGAAGGTGATGAGCAAAAGAATCTTGTGGTCAGGGCATACCAATTACTGAAACAGGATTATCCACAAATACCTCGTGTCCATGCTCATCTTTACAAACAAATCCCTACTCAGGCAGGAATGGGAGGCGGATCGAGTGATTGCGCTGCTATGATACAATTACTGAATAGAATGTTTGATTTGAAACTTGATGAGCAGCAGATGATTCGTTATGCAGCTAAGTTGGGTGCAGATTGCCCATTCTTCATTCTAAACAGACCGGCTTATGCAGAGGGAATAGGCGAACGCTTGTATCCTATTGAAGTAGACTTAAGGGGATGGTGGCTTGCTGTGGTTAGACCGAATATTCCTGTTCCTACAAAAGATGCCTTTGCATTGATAACTCCTCAACAGCCTCAGCATCATTGCATTGATGTCATTAAGGAACCTGTTGAAGATTGGAAGGATTTGCTGGTAAATGATTTTGAAAATAGCGTATTCCAACTCCATCCGGAGATCGGTGAAGTTAAGCAGTCTCTTTACAGAATGGGAGCTGTTTATGCTGCAATGAGTGGTAGTGGAAGTGCATTGTTCGGACTCTTCAGGTCACCAGTCAATTTAGAGAATGCATTCGCGGGAATGTTTAATATGTGTATTCAGCTTTAGAAAATTCATGGAACATAATTGAGGCATTATGCCTCAATTATCCCAGCCTCCAGCCACTTAGACAGAAGTACGTCAACATCTTTTTTTGCGGTATCCTTATCCACATCATATTCTTCTGTGAGGAGTTCTACCAGAGTGTCGGCAGTGAATGTCTTTCCTGCGATATTGTTCCAAAGATAAGCTGATGATTCATTCATGCTGATAATCCTACTGAAATCAATGTTCTCAATGCCTTCTGCTACAATGATGTTTTCACCACAAATGTTACGAAGGCGGAATCCTTTTTTTGTATTCATAAATAATCTAATTATGTTCGTTCGTTTGTTTAAATCTTTGAGGTATATGTGGATACAGAATAAAAAGCAAATAGCGACGAAGTGGGAAAAGTCGAGTCCATAGCCATGAGTATACTAACCATTTCCAACCTTCAGTACTATCAAGCTGATTACGACCTTTACGATAAAAGCCAATAGCTTTCGCTTTCACATCCTGACAGCGGCAATATTCGCATCCGAAATTGCCATCTCCACGAAGCGTAACTCGTTCTCCTTCAATCTTTATGATACGATGTAATACGAAATGTCCTTTGCTTATTTCTGCTAAGACAGCATCACCTACCTTTGGAAGATGGCAAGCTATCAATAATGCTTTGTCACGTTGATCCTCCAAGAAAGGACGCATGCTTCTGCCGCGCAATGGGAGTGTCACGGTTTTTCCTTCAACGGCATGAAGCTCGCTTATAACAAACGGCAGAAACTCAGCGTTAGGAAGTTGTTTCGTATTTATTTCGTTGTCAATCATCGTTATGAGTCAGAAACTATTTTTCGTTTATTCCTTTTACACAGACTCTGGCCGCTTCTTCATTTGGTAGGCAATACATCGTGAAAACACGTACTTTAGCAAGAATGTTTGATAGGGTCGTACATAGTAAATCATTGAGTTGCTCGTCCCATTTCATAGAAGAGCATGCGGGAAGCAAAGATGCAAATGCCTGAACGGTAGGTTGTCTCTCGATGCGATTCTCAAGTGCGCGCTCTATTCTAACGATTGCGCCTAATGGTGAACTTATATTTCGGTAGCAGGGAGTTTTTCCGCTCCAAGGAGAACCATAGACGATAGGGCGTCCGTCAATAACCCGAATGATAGGATTGTCATCATTCATAAGTTCAGTATTCTCAATACATTTGAGCCATAATGAAGAGTGGGTGCTCTTTCCCGTACCGCTCATCGCAATAAAAGGATATGCATAGCCTTCGTGTTTGACGCATGATGCATGTACCAATAATGTGTTAGCATGGGCTCCTGCAAATGCAAATATTAGCATTAAAGCATCATTAAGGCCGAAGGAACGCATAATCCAATCACCATTCAACGCACATCGACAACGACTGAAGTCATGATTGCAAATCAGCAGGCAGCAATCTCGATTATAGATATCCTTTATGATAAACTGATATCCTCCATCTGGTAGTTGATGAACAACTGTATCACCATTTCCTGTATCGAATTTTCGAACAAGTTTCTTTTCTTTTACAGGCGTGAGACTATCATCAACGATCAAGTGAAAAAGGAGTGGTTCATTATCAGTGTCTTCGATTCTAAATGGTGAGAAAGAAGGTAAAAGATGTATTCCGTTTTTGGTGTTATCCTCAAACGAGATACAAATATGGTGGTCCGCTATGTTATAGAAATAGTGAATCATTTGGAGCGTTTATTCTTCTTTTTCTTGTTTGGCTGTTCTGCTCTTTCTTCTTCGCTCTGCTCGTATTCCTTAATATTGATGGTCTTAAACTTAAACTCATCAAGATATCTTACGTCGTAATGGAGTTTGCCGTCTTTTGAATTAGTATACAAACGCTTCATCTTCAACAGCTTTTTCTCAGCTTTTTTGCGGGTTTTAGCAAACTGTATTACACAAGTTCTTTCCGGAAGATTCTCTTTCGTTGAAAGATAAGAACGTAATTGATAAGAATAATAGTTTCGTCCCAGGAGGAATTTGTTTTTTGACTCCATCCATACAGAGTCAACTTCAATGACGTTGGTAAAATGTACGATGGTGTCATTGAACGAAGCAGCAAAGCCAAACATGTACATCTTAGGCACGACTACATGTTTAGCTTCAATCTTTAATGGAACAATCCCTACGAAGAGGGCTGCAGCCAACACTAAATGTTTTATTTTAATCATTGTCCTAAATAGCTTAAGAGCATTTTGTTTTTTACATTGTCGCGCAAACGACGAATAGCTTTTTCTTTTATTTGTCTAACTCTTTCTCGTGTTAATGAAAATTTTTCTCCTATTTCTTCCAAAGTCATTTCAGGTTGATTTATTCCGAAATATGCCTCAATGATATTACGTTCACGCTCATTCAGCACATTGAGAGCTGTATTGATTTCATTGCGCAACGACTCCAATACGAGTTGCTTGTCTGCCATTGGTGAATCATCATTAACGAGAACGTCTAACAGTGAGGTGTCGTCTCCGTCTGAGAAGGGTGCATCTACAGATACGTGATGGCCATTGACACTGAGTGCCTCATCAATCTTCTCTATGGGCAAATCAATCTGTTCTGAAATTTCATCGACAGATGGTCTGCGTTCATGTTCTTGTTCAAACTTGCTGAGAATCCGATTAATCTTTCCCGCAGTTCCGACCTGATTGAGCGGGAGCCTGACAATTCTGCTTTGCTCAGCTAATGCTTGAAGAATACTTTGCCTTATCCACCATACAGCATAAGAAATGAACTTGAATCCTCTTGTCTCATCAAATTTCTCTGCTGCTTTTATGAGCCCCAGATTACCTTCGTTGATAAGATCAGGCAAACTAAGTCCTTGGTTCTGATACTGCTTCGCTACTGATACCACAAATCTAAGATTGGCCTTAGTAAGCCGTTCAAGAGCTTGACGGTCACCCTTGCGGATGCGCTGCGCCAGCTCAACTTCTTCCTCCATCCCAACCAGTTCTTCTTTGCCTATTTCTTGCAAATATTTGTCAAGTGATTCACTCTCTCGGTTTGTGATAGATTTAGTGATTTTCAGTTGTCTCATGGTCAAGTTCGTTTAAAGTCTAGGTGCAAAGGTAGGGCTTTTTCGCGAATTGACCAAGAAAACAACTGAAAATCTAGGAAAAAAAGTATTAATCGTTTTGTAATTGCACTACAAAATAACCGCGCTTACCTGTGGGATAGACTCCTTTAATAATTAATACAGGCTCGCGAGATGTTGAAGCATCTTTGACAGCATTCTGAAGATCATCAATACTCTTCATTGATACATCGTTGACACGCTGGATGATAAATCCTTTCGGAACACCAGCCTCTTTCATCTTACCATTATTGACCTTGATGACCTCAAGACCATAGGTAATATCTAACTGCTTCTGTAATGATTCAGAGACAGGGCGAAAATCTGCTCCAAGTATGTCTACATCAGCATTCTTGACTACTTTCGTGTTACCTTGCTCGTTCTTCAGCGTCACCTGCTTTGTGTGTTTTTTCTTGTTATGCATATATGTGAGCGAAACTTTATCGCCGGGACGTTTCTGTGCAATGATGCCGCTGAGATCACCAAACTTGGTCACTTTCTGACCGTCCACTTCAGTGATGACGTCACCCTTTTCAATTCCGGCATCTTCTGCAGCACTGCCTTCAACGACGGTCGCTACATAAATACCTTCCATCGTGCCAAAATCAGCCTCCTTGCCTTCTTCTTTTTGCATGTCAACGTATTTCTTAACATCCATTCCGCTGATTCCAATCATTGCACGCTGAACGGTACCGTATTTCTTGATGTCGTCTACGACCTTGTTCATAATAGCAGTAGGAATTGCGAATCCATAACCACTGTATGAACCAGTCTGTGAATAGAGCATTGCATTGATACCTACCAATTCACCACGCGTATTTACCAATGCACCTCCCGAATTACCTGCATTAATGGCAGCGTCAGTCTGTATGAATGATTCCACGCTGTTTGCTCCCAATGTTCTTGCCTTGGCTGAGATGATACCTGCTGTTACAGTATTGTTTAATCCTAGAGGATTGCCAACTGCCAGAACCCATTCGCCAACCTTTACATTATCACTGTTAGCGATGGTAATAGCAGGGAGATTTCTTCCGTCAATTTTGATGAGTGCCAAGTCAGTCGTTTTGTCTGCACCGATAATACGTGCAGAATATTCACTGTTGTCATTTAGTGTAACTGTCAGTTCGTCGGCACCATCAACAACGTGGTTGTTCGTTACGATATAACCATCGGTAGAGATGATAACGCCTGAACCTGTGGCGGTTTTCTTGGGTGTCTGAACTTTTCTTTCTTGATTTCCACCTTGTCCGCGTCCAAAGAATCCTCCGAACGGATCAAAGAAGTCTTCGAATGGATCGCGTTGAACTTTTACTGTCTGAATTTTTGAATTCTGTACATATTTAATATGAACGACTGAAGGTAGCGCCTTGTCGGCGGCGTAAGTCAAATCAACAGGTTGACCTGCTACTTGAACAGAAGACACTTGAGCCACATTATTCGTTGACTGAGTAGCGGCACATGTTTGATTAATTGCTGCTACCGAGAATACAATTGCTATAACACTGATAGCTGGAATGACATAATTCACAATCTTTTTCATATTCACATTTTGTTTGTTAATAATCATGTTTCTGATATAAATCACACTTGCAAATATATAGTCAAAAGATTAAAACGTGACAATGTGTCAGCCGTTTTTCTTGCATTTTAACACTTAAAAATCAGTCTTTAAATCTTGTTTGCGACACATTTTATCTTTTTTACATTCGTTTAATGACTTAATTTAAATAAAAATTAGTACTTTTGCATCCGAAAAGCACTGTTCCGGCTTGCCGCTGGCTTTTCTGAAAGGTTTGGCGAGAGGAAAGTCCGGGCAGCACAGGACGCTCCACTTCTGAAAGTAGAAGCAGTTGGTGACAGTTGGATAAGGAAGAAGAGAATAACCGCTCTCGCAATTCTGCACAGGCTTCTTAGGAAGAACCATGTGGATGGGAGTAAGGGTGAGAAGGTGTGTGTAAGAGACCACCAGCCGTCGGGTGATCGGCGGGCTGTTCCTTCTGGAGGCTGCAAGTTCATGTATACCATCGTATTCCAATAGGAATTGAAGGGATGTCCGCCCAAACTCTTTTGAGTGCGATGGAGGGTAGAACGCTAGAGATACATAGTGATGTGTATAGTAGATAAATGGCAGGCGCTGACATTGTGTCAGAACAGAACCCGGCTTATAGGAGCAGTGTTTTTCTTTTTTATTGAATACCTAAGACTCAAATAGTATGATGAAAATGAGCTTTAATACAATCAAAGATTATTTGAAGACTGATCTTTGGCGTGAGAATACCAACGATACGAATACTTTCGAGCAACTTTTCCGTGAAGTGGTAAAGATTTTGTATTTGGCCATTCGTTTTTTTACAGCGAAAAGAGTATTGACCCAAGCGTCTGCTTTGACCTATTCCACACTTTTAGCCATTGTACCAATCTGTGCGGTGGTATTTGCGATAGCCCGTGGTTTCGGCTACAGCATATATATAGAAATGTGGTTTCGTGATGTGCTGTCATCACAGTCTCAGGTTGCTGAAGTAATAATAGGCTTTGTCAATAGTTATCTAGTTCATACCAAGAGTGGAATTTTTCTTGGCGTAGGTCTACTATTTATGCTTTATACTGTACTCATGTTGGTAAGTAATATTGAAGCAACATTCAACGAGATTTGGCTGGTAAAGAAACAACGCAGTATCTTTCGCACGTTTACTGACTATTTGGCTATGTTTTTCATGTTTCCAATTTTGATTGTCTTTTCTTCCGGCTTGAGCATTTTCATGGTTACTCTATCATCATCTGTGCCTGACTTTTTGTTGTTAGGTCCTGCTGTACGGTTCATGATCAAGGCTGCGCCATATATATTAATGTCGGGACTATTCATGGCTCTATATGTTTTTATGCCCAATACCCACGTCAGGTTGAGAAACGTGATTATTCCCGGCATCCTTTCAGGTATAGCCATGCAGTGGCTGCAGTACTTCTATATCAATTCTCAGATATGGATGACCAGTTATAATGCCATCTACGGATCATTTGCAGCCCTTCCTTTATTCATGTTGTGGGTTCAGATATCCTGGACGATTTGCCTGTTTGGTGCAGAACTTAGCTATATCAGTCAGAATCTGGATTATTATGACTACAATACACATACCAGCGATTTGAGTCATCGTTACCAGCTTATGTTGTCTGCTGTTCTTTTGTCACGTATCTGCAGGCGTTTTGCTGATGGTAAACATCCTTATACAATTGAAGAACTGCAACAGACGACCGGCATTCCAGTCAGAATTGTTAATGATTTACTCTTTAAGATGATGGAGGCACGTCTTGTCATAGAAATTTCTGCTGATGAAAAAGGAGAGTCCTCACAATACGTTCCGGCCGAGAGCCTGAAGAACTTGAATGTTGGGATTATGATTGACCGATTAGAAGCTCAGGGTCGTTGGAAAATTGACCTGCCTGTGGGTTTGCTACTGAACAATAATTGGAAAAAGGTCATTGAGACACGTGTGAACTATCTGCATTCGTTACGTCAGACGCCTCTTGAGGACTTGGCAGACTAAGGTTTTCGAAACTTGTAAGCGTTTACGTAAAAAAAATGTTATTACCTATTGCTCAATTGAAAAATAATTTGTAATTTTGCCCATGCAAACGAAAACAAGTTTAAATCTATACAAATCAAACAATTAACACAATGGCAAAAATTGTAACACTTGGCGAAATCATGCTTCGCCTGTCGCCTCAAGGCAACGACCGTTTTATTCAGAGTGAATCATTCCGTATTATCCCTGGCGGAGGTGAGGCCAATGTAGCTATCTCTGTAGCTAACTATGGTCATGATGCATATTTTGTTTCCAAACTTCCAAAGCGTGAGATTGGTCAGATTGCAGTCAATGCATTGCGTCGTTATGGCGTAAACACTCAGTTTGTGGCTCGTGGTGGTGATCGTGTGGGTCTTTATTATGCTGAAACGGGTGCTTCGATGCGTCCTTCAAAAGTTATTTATGATCGCGCGCATTCTTCAATTGCTGAGGCAAATCCCTCTGATTTTGATTTCGATGCTATCATGGAAGGCGCTTCTTGGTTCCATTGGAGTGGAATTACACCTGCTATCAGTGATAAGGCAGCAGAATTGACAAAGCTCGCTTGTGAGGCTGCCAAGCGTCATGGAGTGACAGTGTCTGTTGACCTGAACTTCCGTAAGAAGCTGTGGACCAGTGAGAAGGCAATCAGCATTATGCGTCCATTGATGAAATATGTCGATGTATGTATTGGTAATGAGGAAGATGCAGAACTCTGCTTAGGCTTTAAGCCCGATGCTGATGTTGAAGGTGGTCAGACCGATGCTGCTGGCTATGAGGGAATCTTCAAGCAGATGCGTGAAGAGTTCGGCTTTAAGTATGTTGTGTCTACACTGCGTGAGTCGTTCTCAGCCACTTTTAACGGATGGAAAGCCCTTATTTATGATGGTAAGGAGTTCTATCAGTCTAAGCGTTACGAGATTAATCCAATTATCGATCGTGTTGGTGGCGGTGACTCTTTCTCTGGTGGATTGATTCATGGCCTGTTGACAAAGTCTACTCAGGGCGAGGCTCTTGAGTTTGCTGTTGCTGCTTCTGCATTGAAGCATACCATTAATGGTGACTTTAATCTTGTTTCTGTTGACGAAGTTGAAGCTCTTGCCGGTGGTAATGCTAATGGTCGCGTACAGCGCTAAACAAATTGAAGAACTTAAATTGATAATTAAGAATTATGGCAAAGTTTGATAAGATTGCTGTCCTGAAGAAGATTGGCGATACTGGTATGGTGCCCGTGTTCTATCACAAGGATTTGGAGACCTGTAAGAATGTGGTGAAGGCATGCTATGAAGGTGGTGTTCGTGCATTTGAATTTACTAATCGTGGTGACTTCGCTCAGGAGATTTTCGGTGAGCTCGTTAAGTGGGCTGACAAAGAATGTCCAGAATTGGCATTGGGTATAGGTTCCATCGTTGATGCTCCTACGGCTGCAATGTACATCCAATTAGGTGCCTGTTTCGTAGTGGGTCCACTGCTGAATCCTGAAATTGCACCTATATGTAATCGTCGTTTGGTACCTTACTGTCCTGGTTGTATGACAGTCTCAGAGATTGGTAAGGCTCAAGAGCTGGGTTGTGACTTAACGAAGGTATTCCCTGGTGATGTGGTAGGTCCTAACATGGTGAAAGGCTTGAAGGCTCCTATGCCTTGGTCGAAGATTATGGTAACCGGTGGCGTTGCACCTGAAGAGGAGAACCTCAAGAATTGGTTCAAGGCAGGTGTCTATTGCGTTGGTATGGGCTCAAAATTGTTCCCATCTGACAAGGTGAAGGCCGGTGATTGGCAGTATGTTACCGACAAGTGCAAGGAGGCACTTGGTTATGTTGCCAAGGCTCGCGCTTAAGCTACTGATTCCCTTACTTCTTTTTTCAGCTTGTTCACCGTCAGATAGGCAAGTGGTGGACAAGCTGAATTCTCTTTCCTATACCTATCATTATCGTTCTCTTGACTCAACAGAACAGTATGCACTGAGAGTCCTCAGTGATCATAAAGTCCATCATGATGCCAAGGCTGAGGCCTTCAATAATTTGGCTTTTGTCCTTACAGCCCGTATGCAATATGACGATGCATCATCGTATTTGGACACCATTTCTCAAATTACAGACAACCAATTAGAACTGCTGATTTCCTATATTCAGCAGATGCGTTTGTGTCAACGTCGTTCTCACAATCGTGAGTTCTATGATTTTCGTCAGCAGGCGTTGAAAGCACTCAATCGTATTAATGAAGAAAGGGGAACGCTTTCCGATGCTCAGAAACGCCGTCTGCTATATGCCGAATCCGAGCTTGCTATCGTTACTTCCACCTATTATTATTATGTAGGTCTTGAATTGAAAAGTATTGATGCACTGAAATGCTTTAAACCCGATGAAATTCAGCAAGATACTGCTCAGTATTTGAACTATTTGTATAATGTAGGTGCAGGAGGTATTCTTACTGAAGGAACTCAAGAAGAAATTAATCAGCAAGAGTTCGAATACTTACTGCGCTGTTTACGTATATCACGCCAGCATAACTACCCATATTTTGAAGCCAATTCACTGGAAGCATTAGCTGAGCATCTGATTGATCCTATAAGTCGCGAGCGTTTGTTAAATGACAATATGTTGGCACTCCGTTTTATCAATGTTGACGATGTTTATCCCGACCAATTACCATTACAATTAGCTGAGACGGCACTATGTCTGTTCCAACAGTATGGCGATGTGTACCAGATAGCAGGAGCTTATCGAACGCTTGCTTCTTGCTCTCGAGCACAGGACAACAACGCTTCAGCTATCTATTATTTAGAACGCGCCTTGTCGGATACGTTAATTAATCAAGCCCCCGATCTGGTGGCCAGTATCCGTGAGCAACTCAGTGTTGTATATGCTTTTATGGATGATAAGGTGTCGAGCGATATCAACCGTAATATATACCTTGATTTGCAGGAACAGACCCGTCAGGACCGTTCGCTGGAAGCCCGTGCTTCGCAGCTCTTCAATACTGTGTCACGTTTGAACTTTATGCTTTTGGTCTTAGGTGTCGCCATTCTTTTGCTGATACTCCTTGTGCTATATCTGCAATTGCATTTTAACTTCAGGAAGAAATCTGCTGACACTGCTGAAAATGAACGGATGGAGGAGCTTCAGGAAGAATTGAATCTTTGTCATCTTCATATTCGCGAGGACGAACGTCGTTTTTTGGAGCAACGTGCCAAGATATCGTTAGTCAACAGCATTACTCCTTTTATTGATCGAATGATCTATGAGGTGTCTCATACAAATTTGGACAAACAGTATATGCGCGAGCTTACTGATAAGATAAATGAGCAGAATGACTTGTTGACAGAATGGATCCAATTACGTCAGGGACAGCTGAAACTTCATATCGAATCATTTCCCTTGCAGCCTCTTTTTGACTTTATGGCTCATAGTCGTAAGAGTTTCACGTTAAAGGGGGTGAATTTGACTGTCCATCCTACCTCTTCCGTAGTTAAGGCAGATCGAGTGCTGACTCTTTTCATGCTCAATACCCTTGCTGATAATAGCCGTAAGTTCACATCGAGTGGGGGAGTCGTTGAGATTTCTGCTATTGATAATGATGACTATGTTGAGATTTCTGTTTCTGATACGGGCAAGGGTATGAGTGAAGACGAGTTAAGTCATGTTTTCGATAGAAAGCCTTCTGAACAGTTTACCCATGGATTCGGGCTTCTGAACTGCCGTGGAATCATTGAGAAATACCGTAAGACCAGTAGTCTTTTCTCTGTTTGCGCCATCAAGGCTGAGAGTGTCTTAGGATGTGGTAGTCGTTTTTTCTTCCGTCTGCCGAATGGCTTGACGCGTCTCATCCTGGTATTCCTATTGTTCTCATCATCCCTTCAGGCGCAGCAGAATGTTGATAATGATTATTTGACAAGGGCTAGTGTCTATGCAGATTCTGCCTACTATTCCAATGTGGTGGGCAATCATGCACGAGCTCTTTTATATACTAATATGTGTAGGAATGCACTCAATGCATATTACCATTCGTCAAGACCTTCCGACAAAGATACCCTTCAGTTTCTGGGCGACCTTTCCGCAATTCCTTCTGAAGTAAACTGGCTTCATCAGAATATTCCCCTCAACTACAGTATTGTCCTTCTAATGCGTAACGAGACTGCTGTAGCAGCATTGGCACTCCATCAGTGGAATCTATATGTCTATAATAACCGTATTTATACGTTATTGTTCAAAGAGTTATCAGCTGATACACAGCTTGAAGACTATTGCCAGCGCATGGAACGTTCACAGACCAATCATACTGTTGCGATAATCCTGTTAGTATTTATTCTAATCTGTATTCTGCTTTCAGTAGGCCTTTTATTGCTTTATGCCATTCATCGCCGGGCCCTTCGACATCAGAAACAGGAAGACAGTATTGAACTTCTCAGTGACGAATTGCGTAAAGAACAGATGGAAGAGGCACGTCTTCATGTCAGCAATCAGGTGATAGACAACTGTCTATCGGCCTTGAAGCATGAGACGATGTACTATCCCAGCCGCATTAGACAGCTGGTTGAGAACGATGATAATGAAGACCTGCCCGAGGTGATTAGTTATTACCGTGATTTATATGGAATGCTTAGTCTCCAGGCACAGCGTCAGATTGATGGGGCGAAGCTTCATCTTTCCCGTTTGGAACATGATGTTTGGGGTGATGAGAACATGATCTCTTATCTGATGGATATACTCCGCAAACAATGTCCCAGCAAGAAGCTTCAAGTAGAGTATTATCCCAAGGATGATCAGTATATAGGATGCACTGTGATGCTTCCAGACGTTTATTCTGTCAGTTTCTTGCCTAGTGTTGCTGCCAATATCCCTTACCTTATTTGTCGGCAGATTATCCGCGAACACGGTGAGGCCACTCGTTGCAGAGGTTGTGGCATTCAGGCTGAACCGACTGATGAAGGTACACGAATATCCATTATTTTACCCAGATACGTATGCAAAACTTCAAAGTAATCATTGTAGAAGATGTTCCCCTTGAGCTGAAGGGAACTGAAGGTATTATCCGTCATGAGATACCAGAAGCAGAGGTGATTGGTACCGCTGATAATGAAGCCTCTTATTGGAAACTGCTGAAGAATCAGGTTCCCGATCTGGTACTTCTTGATTTAGGACTTGGTGGTTCAACGACAGTAGGCGTTGAGTTATGCCGACAGACCAAGGAGTTGCATTCGCAGATAAAGGTACTTATCTTCACTGGAGAGATTTTAAACGAGAAGCTTTGGGTCGATGTGCTTGATGCCGGTGCTGACGGTATTATCCTGAAGACTGGTGAGTTGCTGACACGTCATGATGTGATATCCGTTCTTGACGGCAAGCAACTGGTTTTCAACGAACCTATCCTTCGCAAGATTGTGGAGCGTTTCAAGCGTAGTGTCACTTCACAGATTGCTCTTCAGGAGGCCGCTGTGAATTATGAGATAGATGAATATGATGAGCGTTTCCTGCGTCATCTCGCCTTGGGTTATACGAAGGATCAGATTACTCAACTCCGTGGTATGCCTTTCGGTGTGAAGAGCTTGGAGAAGCGACAGAACGAACTGGTTCAGAAACTGTTCCCTGATGGCACTTCGGGCGTTAATGCCACACGTCTGGTGGTCCGCGCTCTTGAACTTCGCATTATTGATATTGACAACCTGGTAGCAGATGATGAATAGATTGGTATCGTGGTTCGTAGGCTTAATGATTATTGGCGAGCTCATACTCATTTTTTCTTCATGGGTGTTGTCTGCGCTAATGATAGAGAATGTACAGTCGCTCATCTCCAGTGAGGGCGTCCGCTGGTTCTTTGGAGAATTCACTTCTTCGCTCTTGTCACCGGTACTGCTTTGGATTATCCTTCTCTCTATTTCGTTCGGCTGTTTGCTGCGTAGTCGTATCTTAAAATCCTCCTCAAGTTATCGTGAACGAGTGTCCCGTCGGATTTCAATTGGTGTGATGATGATCTGTTTCGCTGTCATTGCACTTTTGACATTTATTCCTCATGCTATTCTTCTCTCAGCTACGGGTCAGCTGTATCCATCTCCTTTTAGTCACGCTTTGGTACCCATACTGTCTTTCATTATCATTGTTACTAGTACGACCTACGGTTTACTTACGCATTCTTTCTTCTCATTTCGAAGTGTGATTGAGGCTATGATTTTCGGCCTCTGCAAGGGAGCACCGCTGCTGATTAGCTATCTGTTCTTTTGGCAATTTCTTGTGTCAGTTAGGTATGTGTTTATGCTTTGTTAAGTCGAAAGACCAGACAAGCCCAGTCACTTTTCTGCTTCTCGTAAGCCATGGTGAATCCCAATAGTTGTGCTTTTTCAACAAGCGAGGGTACATCAGTGTGATAGAATCCGCTGAGGACCAGTGTTGCGCCTGTCATCATTTTTCTTCTGAAGGCCTCCATGTCGGCTAACAGGATATTTCGATTGATGTTGGCCAGTACAAAGTCAAATTTTTCAGGTATGCTATCTAATATAGTTGCATCGCCTAAGTGTGAAATGAAATGCTCATCAACTCTGTTAATAACGGCATTGTGGCGGGCATTCTCTACACTCCATTCATCGATATCATAGCCTACTGATTCCCTGGCGCCGAGTTTCAGAGCAGCGATTCCGAGTATTCCCGTTCCGCATCCGCAATCCAGCACCCGACATCCCTCCAATCTCTGTTCCAACAATGTTTCCAATATCATCTGGGTCGTCTCGTGTGTTCCTGTTCCGAATGCCAGATGCGCATCAATCTCTATTTCAGTGACAGGTGATTGATATAAACTTGTATCTGTGGGCAGATGTCGCCCATCATGAACGATGATAGTCTTGTTATTCACCACAACGATTGGTTCAAAGCCTTCCTGTTCCCATTGTTCATTCCAGTCTTTGTCTTCTGCCTCTCTAATCTCATAATTGATTGTTACATTCTCAAAGGGAAACGCCATCAGACTGGTATCCAGATTTTGCTGACTGAACATCGTCTGTTGTACATATCCTTTTAGACCATCGACCGTTTCTTCGAATGTCTCAAAACCAGCCTCACCCAAGAGCGCAGAAAGTATGTCGCGTGAATCCTGCATCAGCTCTTCAGGCGATGATATATGGAAGTCTACTTCAAAATATTTCATAATTAGTTCTTGTTTTTGGTGCAAATTTATAAAAAAATAGGGGAAATCCTATCATCGTTTAGGGTTTTTCCGTACCTTTGCAATGAAAAATGTTATATTTTTGCATCGTAGAAAATATTAAAATCAGAGAATATGAAAAGATTTCTTCTTATATCCGTGTTGATGAGTTCGCTTCCGCTGACTTTTTTTGCGCAGGATGACGACATGTACTTCGTGCCTACGAAGAAGAATGTGGAGCAGTCAAAAGATGATTACTATCGGCGCAACAGTCACTACGAACCTATCAGTGACTATTCAGCTGGCAATGATATCATCGACTTTAATAATGAAATAGGTGTATATCCCGACTCGTTGGGTGACGATTTTGCCATCACTCGTCAGATGTCTCGTTGGGACGGCTATACTCCCAGTGATGCTTATTGGGAGGGTTATGATCGTGGACGCAGCGATGGTTGGAGCGTGTCTGTATGGCATTCTCCCTGGTATTACTCCAGCTATTATCCCTGGTATGATTCCTATTATTGGTATGATCCCTGGTATCATACCCCTTGGAGCTGGCATGTAGGCTATTATGATCCCTGGTATTACCGCCATTACGGTTGGGGGTGGGGTAGTTACTATTGGCATCGTCCCTACTATCATCGCCATTATACCTCATCAATGAATCGTTCCCGTCATAGTACGATTGGTGCTGGAACCATCAACCGTTACGGTTATACTCATAATTCTGGCGGTTCGTATCGTAGTTCATCGACAGGTTCTATGCGGAATAATTCCAACTCTGTGAACCCCAATCGCAACCGTTCATATAATTCCAACGTTAACAGCAGCCGTTCTAACAATAGCAATTCCGGCTCTTCCCGTTCCTTTAGCTATGGTAGCAGTTCTCGTAGTTCGGTAGGCAGCAGCGGTTCTTATTCATCAGGCGGATCCTCTCGCAGTGGAAGCATGGGTGGCAGTTCTCGCAGTGGAAGTATGGGAGGCGGCACTCGTAGTGGCGGTTCAAGTAGAAGACGTTAGTTCTTAAGAAAACATTTCAAGAAATAAGACATTAATCACTTCATCATGATATGACTATGAATAAGAGGATTATTATCGCAGCATTATTGCTGACCAGTATGTCAGCAGCTGCTCAGGATACATACGAGAATGCCCGTGCACTTGGTAGTGATCTGAACGGAACAGCCCGTTATGTGGGTATGGGAGGTGCACTCGATGCACTGGGTGCTGAAATCTCTACGATTTCTACCAATCCTGCCGCAATCGGTCTGTTTCGCCACAGCATGGTTAGCATGTCGTTAGGTGTTGTTTCTCAGCAAGATGCCCATAAGTTTGACAACGTGGGGAAGACCAATCCCAGTTTTGATCAGATTGGTTTCGTTTACTCCATGCAAGCCGGACCAACTTCATTTCTTAACTTTGGTGTCAACTATCATAAGAGTCGTAATTTCGACCAGATTCTGAGTGCCACCAACTCACTCTATCAGTCATCCTTGTCCAAACATATCGTTGGTAAGAGCACTCTTGGCAGCGATCTTCAAGGCGGATATTTCCTTGATACCAACAAGGATAAAGAGTGGATAGGTTGGCGTAACAACAGCAGTTCCGAGCGTGCTTATCCCTATACCCAGCTCGACTATATGTACACCAATGCTGTTACGATGGATGATGTGAACAACAAGGACAGCAAGGGTAATATCATCCCCACCAATACATATGAAGAAGCAAGTGCGTATAATTTCGATCGTGCGCATAGCGGATGGATTTCCGACTTCGATTTCAATATTAGCGGAAATATCAACAACCGTTTCTATCTGGGAATAACTATGGGCCTTCACTACATGAACTACAAAGGCTATAGTGTATATTCAGAAAATGTGCTCGATGCCGGAAACAAGGACATTGGCCAGTACACCCTTACGGATGAGAGGAAGATTACGGGCACTGGTTTTGATGTTAAGTTGGGCTTCATTTTCCGTCCTATTGCTGAATCTCCTTTCCGTGTGGGCCTTTCCGTTACCACTCCTACGTGGTACGAACTTAAGTCGGAGAACTTTACCACTCTGCGTAATGCGGCAGATCCTATTGTTCATAACTACGGTGGCGATTCATGGAAAAGTTCTGAAAGTCTGAAGTATCTGTATTATACGCCTTGGAAGTTTGGTGCCAGCCTTGGTCATACCATTGGAAATTACTTGGCTTTGGGAGCCTCTTATGAGTATTCCGATTGCAGTTCAGCCGATACCCGTGTCATTGACGGCTATGACGAGTTTGATAATCGCGAATCTCATAGTGACCGCGTGATGAACAGTAACACTGAACATTCGCTGAAGGGTGTACATACGCTGAAACTAGGTGCCGAATTCAAACCTGAGACCGATGTTGCCATCCGTTTGGGTTATAATTATGTTTCACCTATGTATCAGAAGAACGGTGTACGCGACAATATGCTTGATTCTGAGGGCAACTGCTATAGCTCTACTGCCGACTATACCAACTGGAGTGATACCAATCGTTTCACTTGTGGTCTTGGTTTCCGTTTTGATAAGATTAATTTTGACATTGCCTATCAGTACAGTGTTACCAACGGTACTTTCCATCCCTTCCAGGATACATCGTTCATTGAGTCTTCTGGTGCTAAAGTCACTAATATAGGCACTACTACCGATGTCTCGAACAAGCGTCACCAACTGCTTTTCACCCTCGGTTATACCTTCTAAATAATTTAGACAAAACCAAAACAAGCGGAGTTTGCATTATTTTGCAATCTCCGCTTTGCATTTTTGGGAAAATCTTTGTACCTTTGCCGTCGTTTTAAAACAAATCATCATTTTTAGGTATTAAAAAGCATTAGGATACTTTATTCAAACAATACATTTTATATTACAAAAATGGCTAAAGAAAAGAAATTTATCACCTGTGATGGTAATGAGGCTGCGGCTCACGTGAGCTACATGTTCTCTGAGGTAGCTGCTATCTACCCCATCACCCCGTCTTCGCCAATGGCGGAGCATGTTGACGAGTGGGCTGCCCGTGGTCGTAAGAACCTCTGGGGTCAGAACGTCTCAGTTCAGGAAATGCAGTCAGAGGCTGGTGCAGCTGGTGCTGTTCACGGTTCTCTGCAGGCTGGTGCTCTCACCACCACATTCACTGCTTCTCAG
>JAFUAY010000011.1 GCA_017460515.1 Prevotella sp. | reverse complement strand
CCCGCACGATGGTTCGGCAACAGCATGGAAACACGGCTGGACGCTAAGCCCTCTCACCGCCAGCCTCTATGTCAACACTGTCTATGGCCATGAGTTCTGGAAGAGCCAGCCCAGTCGCTATCCAGACAAATACTATGAGTTCATGTCCACCAAGTTCCGCCTGAACGTCGCCCTCGGCCAGCGCATCACATGGGAGATACCCAGCAACCGCCGCAAGTATGCTAAAAGCGTCACACTGTTCTACGAAGTCAGTTCCTGCGACCTCTATATCCGCGCCAAGTTCCAGGACAGCAGCGTGCCGCTGAAAGACATCCTCGGATTGTCAATAGGCATGAAGTTGCAAACGCTGTGATTTTCCGTCCATCATAAAGAGCAATCCCTCCGCTTTCATCTCTATTTATATAGTAGGCATAACCGTGAAATGTTACATGGAACAGAAGAAATCTTATTCAATCATGGTAATTGTCGCTAAAGTTTTGTACCTTTGCAGTCAAAATGGCAGAAAGAGGCATATTGATGACTGCTGAGATCAGGCAGCGAAGAAAGGAAATCAAAGAGGAAGCAAAGGCTTTGCTGGTTGAGCAGGTGCTTTCACATCCTTATTTCCCGCACGACATCCGCATCAATGTGTCGGGTATCAAGGAGTGGCTGAACCAGCCTCACAAGCACTATGCGGAGAAAAACGAGACGTTGCTGCGATTGCCAGAACTGCTGAATGATTCGGAATATCTTGACTCTGTTGCTGACCCCAAAGGACGCGATTATATCGTTGCCAGCCATCTTTTTAAGACCAAGATAGCAGAGGCTGACAGTTGGATTATTGTAAATGAGACCATCTGGAATGAGTTCCTGATTCACAGCGTGTCCGACAATATCCCATATACAAACGAAAATCAGGACCTCTGAACCCTTCCCTCCGGAACTGCAATCCGACGCGGTATTCTGAAGCCCTGTTGTTTTCTGATGCAAAGTTAGGAATAATTCCGATAACTTCCAAATTTTTGGAGAATTATTTTCGTACTGAGGCCAAAATATCATCCTATCCGCCAAAATACAGCCTTATCCATGGCTAATGTCATGGATAAAAGGTATCTTTCGAGCATCCAGTATTCTTATGGGCTTAAACCTTTATGTGAAATTGATATTTGCTTCATTTCAATGTCATATTCTTTCTTAGTCTTGTAATGGGGCAGCGTTGGCGCAAGGCCAAACACTGCCTGGTAACAAGAGAGTTGCGAGAAGCGTTCTTCAGCATTTTTCTTTCCCTTTGTTGTAATGATGAAGCAGGTAAAGCCATGTTGCCTTGGAACGCTTTATATAGATCAAAGTCGGTTCTTTTCTGCATGACCAGCACCCGTACCCTTGTACTTTGAGGGAGTGACATTGAAGCGATAACGGAGAGAGAGTTGGATGCAACGGGAATCGTTGTCCTCCATTTTGCGAAACATCATGCGGTTGCTGTAAAGCATGACATGGTTGATGCCACCATTGAAGAGGTCGTTGCCTGTCAGCTTGACATTGAGACGGTGCTGGAAGAAGTCT
>JAFUAY010000010.1 GCA_017460515.1 Prevotella sp. | reverse complement strand
TGATCAGGTAGGCACTTCTCAGATGTATCTGAAGGAAGTGAAAGCTGTCGGCACTGTTGGTGAGGACGGTGTACTGAAGATCAAGTTCATCGTGGCTGCTGACAATAACATCAGCTGGCTGTCGTTCAAGAACGTGATGTTTACCAAGAAGGCTATTGAGGTTGCTCACACTTGGAACTTCACGAAGTGGAGTGAGGCTACCGTTGCTAACTTGAAGGCTGAGGCTGCTAAGGTTACTGTTAGTGCAGATCCTGATAAGGAAGGCAACACAATGTGTGTTGACAATGATGCTATTTGGACTGATCATGAGAAGAAGCCTGGTACCACATGTGATACTTATAATGCTTCTAAGGACAACTGCTTCTGGTATATCGGTGGCGAGGCAGAGCCTACAGCAAATGGTGAGGCTATTGCTGAGTTCAAGGGCCTGCAGTTCGATGCTACTTATGGCGCTTCTCGTGCACTGGCTATCGCAGTGAACTATCCAAGCACAACTCTTGGTACATACAATGGTCCTGCTTATCTCTGGTTCGGTGGTAAGAATCAGACTATTCTGACCATTAAGAATGTGAAGCCCGGCACTCTGATTAAGATGGGTGTTGAGTCTCATAAGTCTTCTGATGCTCGTGGCGTACAGCTGCTGATTGGTGAGACTGTCTTGAAGGATGCTGATGGCAACGATGTCGCTGCTCCGAAGGAGTATACTGAGCAGACCTGGCAGGTTCCTGCTGGTGAATCAGCTGTTGATGTAATCGTTAAGAACACCAATGGTTGCCACATCTATTACATCGATGCAGAGATTGACACAACTGCAACTGCTATCACTGCAGTGAAGAACAATAACTTGCTGAACGGTACTATCTACAACCTGAACGGTCAGAAGATGGAGAAGGCTCAGAAGGGTCTGTACATCATCAATGGCAAAAAGGTCGTGGTTAAGTGAGAATATTTTTAAATTGTCATTTCCTTTTGTAAAATAAGCCGCAAAGCGAGTTTTTACGAAAAGAAAACACAATGAAACAAATGATAAAGCCCTTCCCCGTGAAGGGCTTTATCTTTGCACCGCAGTTTCGTAGAAAAGCCCCGTTTGTATGGGGATACGGGCTGAAAATGAGACTAAAACCTTATTATTAATAACTGTATTAACCAATTTAAAAACGTATTTCACATGAAGAAAACTTACAAAATGTTTCTCGCGCTGATGCTTTGCATGCTGGGCGCAGTGAATGTGAGCGCTGAAATTATCTCTTTGCAGGATGTTCCTTTCTGCACATGGGATGGTTGGGGCGCTGATGCTAAGAACCAAGGTGCAGCTGAATGCCTTTGGGTGATTGGCGAAGGTGCAGGCAACGTTTATGGCGATACAAACGTCAAGAACTATGCTGATGTGTCTAACTACACCAGACTCATTGTTACAGTGAGCGATGGTACTCCTCGTTTCCTGCTCAACCGTGATGTTGATGAAGGTCAGTGGGCTGATGTTGAGGAAAATTCTCACCTGATTGACAACACAAAGGGTGGATGGTCTGCTAAGTATTTCTCCTCAGAAGCAGGTGAAAATGAAGGCGAGACTGTTTACTATGTTGACCTGAAGCAGCTGGCTAAGGATAAGGGTTACGCTCACCTGCACGCTATCAAGGGCGCTAACTGGCAAAATGTCACAATTGTTAGCATGATGATCGAACAGGTTGCCAAGGCTCCTATCGGTTGGACTTCAGTTATCACCAATGGTAACTTTGATGGTGAGGACGTAAGCTCTTTCTTTGTTGCTGAGGATGCTGTAAACGTTCCTGGCGTGAAGCCTGCTACTATCGTTGAAGGTGCTGGCGTTGCTGAGTCTAATGGCTTGGCCATCACTTCTCTGGCTGGTGCTACAGAGACATGGGCTACACAGCTGTTCGTAAAGGCTAATGAGGCTCTTCCCGAAGGAACCAAGTGGCGTTTCTCTATGGATGTGAAGGCTAATGCTATTGCAAAGATTACGACAGGTGCTCATGCTGAGCCTCGTGCATATCTGGCTGGCGGTATCATTCCTGAGTTTGATGTTACTGAAGAGTGGGCTACTGTCACTGCTGAGGGAACGGTTAATGCTGATCTTGGTGGAAAGAGCTTCCAGAGCATTGCATTCGATCTGAATAATGACAAGGATAATGCTGTAACATTCTATTTTGACAACATCTCGTTCGAGGTATTCAAACTGGGTACCGTTGTTGAATTCGGCTCTTTCATTATTAATGCTGACTTTGGCTTTGATACCAACATCGGTGATTTGGCTAAGGCTACTGTTGAGAAGCGCGTGTTCTTCCCGAAGAGCTGCGTAGAGGTAACCGTTAACGGCAAGAAGCTTACTGACGAGGATATCCTTTCTATCGAGGGCTTTGAAGATGGTCGCTTCTTCATCTTCTTGAATGATGAGAATGATGATTTGGAACTGACAGCTAATAGCAAGGTTAATGTGGCATTCAAGAATCCTGCTGATGCCGCTTATCAGGTGAAGTACACTTCTGGTTCAATGAATGGCGAGGCTGTAAAGGACTTCGATTTGGAGGGTACTTATAATAGTGATTTTGAAGATTTGGATGTTTACGCTTATGTATACAAGGCTCCTATCATTGTAGCTGCTGATCCTGAGGAAGGTTCATTCAACCTGCCTAACAGCATTACTGATTTCAAGATTACTCTTGACAAACCGACTAACTGCGCTAAGATTGAGGGCTACCTGAATACTGAGAGACTGGTCGCTAATCCTGCTGAGGGCTTTGCAACTGAGATTACCTTCAAGCGCACCTCTACTGGCGATCTGCCTACTGGCGAATACCAGGTTCACATCACTAAGATGTTTGGTGAAAAGGAATTCGCAGATGATGATTTCGGCGATTCTATCTTCGTTGTCAACATTGGTAAGGTTGAACCCAATCCCGATGACGTAGAAAAGACTATCATTCCTCTTGAATACTTTACGGAGTGTGCTGTTGGCTCAATTCCTGAAGGTTATGTTCTCTATGCTGATGGTGAAACACCTGAAGAGCGTCTTCCTGGTATGAACTACGGTTCTGGTGCACGTATGATGGAGTTTGCTGCTGGTGGTGACTTCACAAGAGGTCTCTACATGCGTACATGGTATCTTGAATATGGTGCAACTACCGGTCATGAAATTAGCCTTGAGGGTGGTAAGACCTATACCGTAACATTCAACTCTTGTCGTTGGGCAGGTGCTGGTCAGTACATGAACTTCCAGGTTCTGACAACTGAGGGTGAAGAAATCTTCAGTCAGGTAATTGATAACGGTATCACGCTTAACGAGAAGCGCGACGCTGTGAATGGTTCAACTTACACTAAGATTAAGTTTGCTCCTGAGAAGGATGGTCAGTATCTGATGCGTTGGGTTGTTGCTAAGAACGCTCAGGGTGAGCCTACTGAAAATGCATGGCAGAATGGTGTTATCCTGGCTAACGTACTCGTGAAGTATATTCCTAATACTGTAGGCCTTGAGTATATCCAGATGCTGGCTAAGGCTCTTGATGATGCCAAGGTAACTATCGATGGCAATGCTGACGAGCGTTACAATGGTGCTGATATCGATGCACTGAAGACCGCTTATGAGAAGCACTTTGCAAACAAGGATATCTATACCGCTCCTTCTGTATTCATTGCTGCTACTGAAGAACTGAATGCTTTGAACGAGGCTATGAAGGCTCACCGTCAGCTCTGTGACAACTATGATGCCAATATCAAGAAGTCTATCGATGTACAGCGTCAGAACGAGATGCCTAATGGAGATCCCGCACAGGCTACGAAGTTCGTGACCACTGAGCTGTTTGCTGAACTGGTTGCTATGAACGCTAAGTACAATGGTTCTTCAGAGTGGAGAAACGTTGCTGACACCATCGCTAATCCTGAGGCTGAACCCGTATGGCAGCTGTTCTATACCTACAATGTACTGAAGAGCAATGATTCTCTGACCGTTGCTGTTAAGGAGTTGGGTGAGATGGCTACTACTACCAGCCTGCTCTTCACTGAAGGTGAGTCTACCTGCTCTTCTACTGGTGTGAAGGTTACTACAGAGCGCATCCGCTTGGGTGTTGAGGATCTGAAGGCTCTGGGCGTTGCCGCTGACGATGAGTTGATTCAGTGGGCAAACAAGGCTCTGACTGATGACGATGAGATTGTTGAAGCTATCAAGAACCGTATCAAGCTTGTTCTCTATGACTCACTGCAAGCGAACGGTCTGTTTACTCCCGTTGTGGATAATGAGAACTTGGAGGAAACAACTCCTACATACGACATGACTGTATTCGCTAAGAACCCGAACGTTTACAAGCTCTCTGATAAGCTCGACTTTACTGATGAGGCTGTTCCCGGATGGGTTGTTCCCGAGGGCTTCGGACGTCCAGGACTGTCTTGCGGCTGGGGGGCTTCACAGGGTACCAGCATTATCGCTGAGGACTGCATGTTCCAGACATGGGGTGGAAGCTATCGCGTAGAGCAGACTGTTACTGACCTGCCTGCAGGTGTTTATAACATTGTTATCGGCTTCGGTGAGCGTGTTGGTGACGATGCTTCTAACATGGCTGAGAGTTTCATTTATGCAAAGACTTCTGAGACTCCTGCTGTTGAAGATGGCGGCATCGAGGATCGTGCTTTGAACTTCGCAGCTACTGCTGATTGTCAGAATATCGGTCAGAGCTACCCGAAGGCTAACACAACCATCGAGGGTGTCGTTGTTACTGACGGATTCCTGACATTCGGTGCAAATGCAAGCCAGGGCTCTCACACCTTCTTCAATGATGTTCGCATCGTATTGACAGCTCCTGCTGCAGGTTTCGACTATAAGAAAGCTTACGAGGATGCTGAGGCTGGTGTAGAGACTGTTGCTAATACTGCTACTGTTCGCGCTATCGAACTTTATGATCTGAACGGACGTCGCGTACTGGTTGCTCCTCGTGGTATCGCTATCGTGAAGAAGTACATGAACGATGGTACTGTTCGCATGGAAAAGGTTATCAGAAAATAATCTAATCATACCATAAGCGTTTGTGGGCAGACATGCACTGAAGCATGTTTGCCCACATTTTTTATATAGGAATGATACAAATAAAAAGATTTAAGAAACGAACGATAGTTGCTAGAATCCTTTTTTTTAATACCTTTGCACCGTAAATCCGATAACTAATATAAAACTTGTATGAAACGTTTCTTGTTTGCAATCGCAACGTGGCTGTTGCTGATGCCGGTTGCCGGTGAAAATATAAAGAATCCGATGCTTTGGGCTGATGTGCCTGATCCCGATGTTATCCGTGTGGGTGATACTTTCTACATGGTGTCGACAACCATGCACTTAATGCCTGGTGCGCCAGTGATGGCATCGAAGGATTTGAAGAACTGGGAGACCGTGGGCTATATCTTTGACAAGCTGACCGATTCACCGAAATATGACTTGGCATTCTCTTTGCCCCTTGCTGACCAGAAAGGTGAGGGCGTAGGTACGGCATATGGTCGCGGACAATGGGCTACCTCGCTGAAGTACCATAACGGGAAGTTTTGGGCACTCATGGCTCCCAACGAAGGCGGACCTATGGGACAGACCTATATCTTTACGGCTGAGAAAGCTGAGGGTCCTTGGACTATCCATAGCCGACTGAATCATTTCCATGATGCCACGCTGTTCTTTGATGATGATGACACACCATATGTGTTCTTTGGAACTGGCGAGATGTGCCAATTGACCAAAGACCTGAAAGGTGTGGTGGAAGGTAGTCGCCGCCATTATTTCCAGAGAGAGGAAGACGAGCGTGGACTGCTTGAAGGAACACGTGTCATCAAACATAACGGAACTTACTATGCGCTGCTCATCAGTCATGTGTATGCACCTGGTCGTCATCGTCGTGAGGTCTGCTATCGTACAAAGGACCTCAATGCTAAATGGGAAAAGAATGTTGTGCTGGAGTCTGACTTCGGTGGCTTCTCTTATTTAGCACAGGGAACAATCGTTGATACTGAAGAGGGCGACTGGTACGGAATCATGTTCCAGGATCGTGGTGGCGTAGGTCGTGTGCTCACGCTCTCACCCGTCAGATGGATTGACGGATGGCCTATGCTGGGCGACGAGAACGGCAAAGTGCCTGCTACCATGCGTCCCTATAGGAGCGGAGAAGCTGAGAAGACCATTGTCTGTGCCGATGAGTTTGGTTCATCGGAATTAGGCAAACACTGGCAGTGGAACCATAACCCCGTTGACAATGCGTGGTCGCTCACGGAGCGTCCGGGCTTCCTTCGTCTGAAGACCTGTCGTGTAGTGCCAAACCTCTACTTGGCTCCCAACACTCTGACACAGCGTATGATGGGGCCCACTTGCACAGGTGTTGTCTGCATTGACTATTCAAAGATGAAGGATGGCGATTGTGCCGGCTTCTGTGCCTTCAATGGTGACAGCGGTGTGCTGACCTTGAAGAAGGTGGGTAAGGCAATGTTCTTGGAGATGAGCGAACAGGTGGTGAGTCTCACTGATCGTGAGAAGGCCGTGACGAAGGTTGATGAGAATATGAAAAAAGGCATCGCCCTGACTCTACTCTATCCCAAGGCAAAGACAATCTGGCTGCGCATTGATGGCGACTTCCGTCCAGGAAAACATGATGTGGCAAATTTCTACTATAGTATGGATGGACAGAACTGGGAGCAGATTGGTACGAAGGACTATCACATGCGTTTCGACTACCGCCGCTTCTTTATGGGGTCGAAGTTTGCTGTTTTTAATTATGCAACTAAGAAAATCGGTGGTTTCATCGATGTTGACAGCTTCGATTTCCACTGTGATGAAAAGTAATCCTTGTTGTTGAAAGAATAAATCAGAAAGAGAGATGAACAAAAGAAACATACTTTTTGCAATTACATCCTGTCTGTTGATGGGTGCCACAGCTCAGCCGTATAAGAACACGAGCCTGAGTGCTCATGAGCGTGCTGTTGACCTTTGCTCCCGTCTGACGCTGGAGGAGAAAGCACAGTTGATGCTTGACGAGAGCCCTGCTATTCCACGACTGGGTATCAAGAAATTCTTCTGGTGGAGTGAAGCACTGCATGGTGCTGCCAATATGGGCAATGTGACAGTGTTCCCTGAACCAGTGGCAATGGCAGCTTCGTTTAATCCTGATTTACTTTATCAGTGTTTCGACGTGGCAAGTACGGAGTTCCGTGCTCAATATAACCACCGAATGATTGATCAAAAAGTTGAGGATGAGAAGTTCCACAGTCTGAGCGTGTGGACACCGAATGTGAATATCTTCCGTGATCCACGATGGGGCAGGGGACAAGAGACCTATGGTGAGGATCCCTATCTGACAACTGTAATGGGTGATGCCGTGGTGAGAGGACTACAAGGACCTGAGACTGCAAAGTACAGAAAATTGTGGGCTTGCGCCAAGCACTATGCTGTTCACAGCGGCCCTGAATATACTCGTCATTCGGCTAACCTTACCGATGTGTCGCCACGTGATTTCTGGGAGACATATATGCCCGCTTTCAAGTATCTGGTTCAGAAAAGCAAAGTACGTGAGGTGATGTGTGCTTATCAGCGATTGGATGATGATCCGTGTTGTGGCAGTACAAGACTGTTGCAGCAGATTCTGCGTGATGAGTGGGGATTCAATTATCTCGTAGTGAGCGACTGTGGAGCCATCAGTGATTTCTATACCTCACACAAGTCATCGACCGATGCCACCCATGCATCAGCAAAGGCTACATTGGCAGGTACGGATGTGGAGTGTGGCTATCGCTACGCCTACAAGAGTGTTCCCGAAGCAGTTCGTCGTGGGTTCATCAGTGAAGCAGAGGTCGACAAACATGTCATCCGTCTGCTGGAAGGCCGATTTGACTTAGGTGAGATGGATGATCCGTCACTCGTAGAGTGGTCAAAGATTCCTTATTCAGCCATGTCGACCAAGGAATCGGCTAATCTGTCGCTGAATATGGCAAGACAGACCATCGTCCTTTTGCAGAACAATAACAATACGCTGCCATTGAAGAAAGGCCGGGAGAAGATTGCGGTCATCGGTCCGAATGCCGATAATGCTCCGATGATGTGGGGTAACTATAATGGTATGCCGAATCATACGGTTACGATTCTCGATGGAATCAAAGGTAAACAAAAGAAATTGCTCTATTCTTCCGCCTGCGACCTGACCTACGACAAAGTGTTAGACTGTCTGATAGCTTCGCAGTGCAGCTTTGACGGTAAGAAAGGTATGATGGGCATGTTCTGGAATAATCGTAAGATGGAAGGAAAACCTGTTACCATACAATATTATACAGATCCGCTGTCAGTAACGACAGCAGGTATGCATAACTTCGCACCAGGCGTACAGGTGGAGGATTTCTCGGCAAAATACGAAACAGTATTCACTCCGAAAAAGGCTGGTGAGTATGTGGTCAATGTTGAGGGATGTGGACATTTTGAACTGTTTATTGATGGCAAGCAGCAGTTCCGTCATCATACGTGGCGTACCACTCCTAATCGTGTTGCTATCCAAGCTGAGGAAGGCAAGAGCTATCATATAGAGGTGGTCTTCTCACATATCCATACTTATAATGCAAACCTGAAGATCAATATTGCAAAAGAATATCCGATAGATTATCAACAGACCATCGATCAGCTGAAGGGTATTCAGAAAGTAATTTTCGTGGGCGGCATCTCTCCCGCATTGGAAGGTGAGGAAATGCCTGTGGATATTGATGGCTTCAAGGGTGGAGACCGTACGCATATCGAACTGCCTGCCGTACAGCGCAATTTCCTTAAAGCATTGAAAGAAGCAGGAAAGACCGTAATCTTCGTGAACTGCTCTGGCTCTGCCATCGCTTTACTGCCAGAAACAGAGACATGCGATGCCATCTTGCAGGTATGGTATCCGGGACAAGAGGGAGGAACAGCTGTAGCTGACGTGCTCTTCGGTGATTATAATCCTTCTGGAAAATTGCCTGTCACCTTCTATAAGAGTAGCAGTCAGTTGCCAGATTATGAAGACTATTCCATGAAGGGACGTACGTACCGCTATTTCAATGATGCTCTCTATCCTTTCGGTTATGGAATGTGTTATACCAGCTTTGAGATAGGAAAGGCTGAAGTATCAGGATTCTCTGGAAACTCCAGTAAGTCTGGAACCATTACCATCCCCGTAAAGAATACCGGAAAACTGGATGGAACGGAGATTGTTCAGCTTTATATCCGCAACCTGCAAGACCCTGACGGACCAATGAAGTCGCTTCGTGCTTTCAAACGAGTCAATATCAAGGTCGGCCAGATGGAGACAATAAAGATGGAACTCACACCACAGTCGTTTGAGTTCTTCGACCCTGAGACGAATACTATGCGAGTCAAGCACGGTCGTTACGAACTGCTCTATGGCAATAGTTCAGCCGACAAGGATTTGAAGAAAATCATGATAAATATATAATAATAGGTGTACTATACAGAGATGAAACAGGAAATTCTTTTGATGATGTTCCTGGGACTGATGACCAGCCTTGTGAAGGCTCATGCAGAAGTGGATCCCAACTTCCATATCTACTTGTGTTTTGGACAATCGAACATGGAAGGTAACGCCCAATGGGAAGAGATTGACAATCAGTATGTAGATGATCGCTTCCAGATGTTGGCAACAACAGATTTTGATAGCCCTAATCGTACTGCGGGTAATTGGTATAAAGCTCTTTGCCCTATTGTGAGTCCGCAGGGGAAACTAGGACCTTCAGACTATTTTGGTCGTACAATGGTTGCAGTACTGCCCTCAAACATTAAGATAGGTGTCGTAGCTGTAGCAATGGGTGGCAGTCCCATTGAGATGTTTGATAAGGACAAGTATCAGCAGAAGCTGAAGGATAATCCTAACGAATGGTGGGCTACGCTGGCGAAGAACTTTTATGGCGGCAATCCCTACGGACGTCTGATTACTATGGCAAAGAAAGCTCAGGAATCGGGTGTCATCAAGGGCATCCTCTTGCATCAAGGCTGTTCGAACTGTGGTGATCCGAATTGGCCGAATATGGTGAAGAAGATTTATAACGATATGCTTACTGACCTAGGTCTGAATGCTGCTGATGTGCCGTTGTTCGTCGGTGAGACTGAACGTGAAGATATGGGCGGCGGTTGTTCTTATCACAATACCGTGGTTGCGAAGATACCGCAGGCGATTCCTACAGGACATGTGGTCAGCTCAGAGAATATACCCGGCAATGGCACTGATGCATGGCATTTCTCGGCTGCAGGCTATCGCCTCTTTGGCAGGCGCTATGCTGCCGAGGTGTTGAAAGTGATGGGACGTGACCTGAGAAAAGATGCCGATTATACCTTGCCGAACAATCTGGCTGTGTTTTTCACACCGAAGTCTTTCGGCCAGACTATTCTTGCCAAACCAAATACCGCTGTTGTGCTGAAACTGATGTGTACCTTCCAAGACAGCCATCGCGAGGATGTGACCGCTGAGGCTACATTTACCAGTAATGACTTTACGATTATCAATGGTCGTGTGAAAGTAGGGGAAGAAGGAACCAAGGGCGTTGTTACTGCTTCCTGGACAGACTTCCTGGGAACGGAACATCTTGTTGACATTACTATTGAGAGTGCAGGAACTGATGAATTGGGCCAGCGTCTGACTTCGGTAGACCAGGCTTTTGGACGTTCGTTCGCTATCGTGAATGAAGCAGATGCGAAGGCCCTGTATGGAACTACTGACCAGAATCTGGCATACGATGTATATGAGAAAGCTTTTGTTGCTACCAATTCTGGATATAAGTTCAAGATGGAAACAAGTACGGTGTCCGGATGCTACCTGTTACGACTTATGACTCCGCAGGACACAGAATATAGCGTTTGGGGCGGCTATGCACCTGGCTACTTAAACGGATTCTCTACGGTGGCAGACTGTAGTTTCATTCTTGGATTGAATAGTCAGAATGGTCAGGATGTCAAGAATGGTGCAGTGTGGGACATCCAGTATGTTGACGGTATGGGATTCACGCTAATCAATAAGTACACCGGAAAGTATCTGCATGATGCAGCATCGGCAAAATACGATACTCCGACATACTTTTCTTTCTGTACATTAGAGTCTGTGTCTGCCATCACTCCGCTCACTTCTTCCCTCGTTCTACGTTCGTCAGACTTTATCTACAATTTGCAGGGTGTGAAGATGGGAACGAAAGAACAATGGCACACCATGCCTAAGGGCGTTTATATCATTGACGGCAAACTCACGGTAAAAAATGATGAAAAACTAAAATAATGACAAATATGATGAAACGGTTATTCTTTTTTCTGATGACTACTCTGTTGAGTTCGTATGTTTGTGCTCAGGGAGTAAAGCCATTACCAACACTGAAGGTTGATGGTAAATGGTTGGTAGACCAGCATGGTAATCACGTAGTGCTCCATGGTGTGATGGATACCCCAAACATGTATTTTAACGGATGGCGATGGGGCTCGCCTTGGGATGGCTCAGGTACGGGGTACAATAGTACTGGTGTGACGAAATGTAAGAACTATTTTGAAAAGATATTTGCTGGCTTAGAGGAGGCAAAGTGTGATGTGTTCCGCCTGCACCTCGATCCTGCATGGACCAACGATCCCAGCGACAGCTATACTTATTCCGTTGCTGCTGACCAGCCCTCTGATGCAACGGGTGAAGCAGATATCAAGAAATTCAATCCCAGTCGCTTGAAGTCTTTCATGAAGTCGCTTTACTATCCCTTGGCTCAGAAGGCCATGAATCACGGTATGTTTGTTGTGATGCGTCCACCGGGCGTGTGTCCTCACAACCTAAAAGTTGGCGACTACTATCAGCAGTATTTGTTGACCGTCTGGGATATCGTTTCGCAGAATGACTCTGTGCTGAAGCATGCAGGACAGATCAGCCTCGAACTTGCCAATGAACCTGTCAATGTGCGTAACAAGAATAACCAGGAAGATGACAAAGCACTGCATGATTATTTTCAGCCTATCGTGGAAAAGATTCGTGCTAATGGCTTCACTGGTATTATCTGGATTCCTGGAACAGGTTGGCAGTCTAACTATAAGAGCTATGCCAAGTATCCTATCACAGGTTATAATATTGGCTATGCTGTTCATGATTATGATGGATGGTATGGTTGTGCCGATAGTAACCTGAATGACGGGAATATTGAGCAGGCTGTGAATAATAAAATTTCTCAATTCAAGGCAAGTGTCCCGGTCGTAACCTCTGCTCCTATCATCATCACTGAGGTGGACTGGAGTCCGAAGAATGAGGGTGAAGGCCATTATAATGAGCATGGTGACTGGGTCGTACCAAATTATGGAACTTGGGCAACTGGTCGTACCTCTTATTGGGGACGCTGCTTCAAGGCCACGCTTGACTACTACAAGAATATTTCCATGACCCTTTCGGGTACAGCTTGCCTGTTAGATATCGATGTCTTGCTCAACCAAAAAAAGGTGACTCCTGCATTCGGTGGAATGGAGGAAGCTTGCGGTAAGGCCTGCATGGACTGGTATGCTGAATATTGGGAGGTAGATTGGCCTCATGCTGATGTTGTTGAGAACTTTGAGGTTGTCTCTTTAGCGATGACATCCACTAACACTGAAATGATGGTAGGCGGAAGACTTCTTCCGAAGTTCACTGCAACCTTTAAGAATGACTATGCCGTCGAAGTAACGTCAAATGTGGCGCTCACTTCAAGCCGGCCTGATATTGTGGCAGTCAATGGAACCATCTTAGAAGGTAAAGCCTACGGCAACGCTGAGATTCTTGCCTCCTATACAGACTCACATGGAAATAAAGTTGAGACAACGTTTAATGTTGAGAGTACTTACTTCCCCTTTGGAGCACAGTATGTCAATGCTTCGTTGAGCGGTGAGGGCAAGTATAATGAGTCTTCGAAAGCCATGCGCCCAGCTACCAAAGGTCAGATTGGTTGGGAATATTCTAAAGCCGTAGACATGTCGGCATACAAGTACCTGGTGTTGAAACTTCGTCAGGCACAGTCATGTAATGCTCATGTGAATATCTTTACATCAAATAGTCTTGATGGTGACTGTTTCTCTTCAGAGAAGATAGGAACTGCAGAACAGTTTGTTATCAATCTGCAAGAGGCGAAGTATACGTCTGGCGATAAAGCTGGGCAGGATTTGAATACGAAGAATGTGCAAATCGTGAGTATATGGGGTAACGGATATGGTATTATCTGGTTCGATCAGATTTATCTGACGAATAATGAGGACTTCTCGCCAGAGAGTTCGAGTGCTATTCTGACACCTCGCAATTCTCAATCCGCATCACTGAGCATCTTCGATCTTAGCGGTCGCAGAATTTCTAGTGCTGCTTCGGACAACCTTAAGCGCGGCATATATATTATCAATGGAAAGAAAGTGATTATTAGGTAATCACGTTATTTGTATGTTGAAGAGAATAGGCTGAAGAATGAAGCATCTGATCACTTTACTATTGTTGCTTTCTCCACTGACAATTGTCGGTCAGGATTTTCGTGTGGCGAACGCTACTATCTGTTATGACTCTCAGGAATCAAAACAGGTAAAACGGGCTGTAGCCGATTTGCGAACTGACATCACTTCCGTGACAGGCGTCTCTCCCAAGGTGGCACAAGGTAAGGCTAGTGGCAGACAAATCATTGTAGGCACCTTCGGTAAAAGCAAGATAATTAACAGACTCGTCAAACAAGGGCTGATTAAGGCATCTGATTTGAAAGATAAGTGGGAGAGTTATGTGATCATGGTCACGAAGGAGAAACAGCCCCGTTTGGTCGTTGCCGGCAGTGATTCGCGTGGTACTATTTATGGTATCTATGATCTTTCAGAGCGTATAGGAGTCTCACCTTGGTATTGGTGGGCTGACGTACCTGTGATTAGAAATGAGGAAGCGACAGTCCATTGTGACTATTTTGCTTCTGGTGAACCGACTGTCAGGTATCGCGGCATCTTTATCAATGATGAAGACTGGGGACTAAAGCCATGGTCTGAAAATAACTATGAGAAAGAATTAGGTGATATCGGTCCTCGTACTTATGCCCGTGTTTGTGAATTGTTATTGCGCTTGAAGGCCAACATGCTGGCACCTGCTATGCATAGTTGTACAGGTGCTTTCTATTCCCATGCTTTAAATAAGGTGGTCTGTGATTCGTTCGGTATTATCATCACCACCAGTCACTGTGAGCCGTTGCTGTTGAACAATGCTGCTAAGAGTGAGTGGGACCAACAGCGTGATGGCGACTGGAACTACAAGACCAATCGAGAAACCATCTGGAAGAAGTGGGATGATCGTCTTGCTGAGGCTTCACAGTATGAGAATATCTATACTGTAGCCATGCGTGGTGTCCATGATGCCGGATTACGAGGTAATCTGCCGATGAATGAGAGAGTTCTGCTGATAGAGAAGGTTATCAAGGACCAGCGTGAACTACTTGTTAAGCATCATGCATATTCTCCTTTCCATACTGACGGAACAGCTGCTTCTATCCCTCAAATTTTTGTTCCATACAAGGAGACAATGGATATCTATGAGAATGGGCTGCGTGTTCCAGATGACATTACACTTGTGTGGGTTGATGACAACTATGGCTATATGAAGCGCGTGTCAAATCCGGAAGAACAGCAGCGAAGCGGTCGTGCGGGTGTTTACTACCACCTCTCTTATTTAGGAGCACCTCATGATTATCTTTGGTTGAATACGACACCTCCCGTATTGATGTATGAAGAATTGAAGAAAGCGTATGATAATGGCGCAGACCGCTATTGGCTCCTGAATGTGGGAGATATCAAACCGATGGAGCTGGGCATGCATACGTTCTTTGAACTGGCTTGGAATGTGGATGGCTTCTCATTTGAAAAAGTCCGTCAGTGTCAAGCGGATTTCTTGGCTTCTACTTTTTCTCATCTCTCTCCTCAACTCCCATCTCTCACCTCTCGATTCCAGACCATTCTTGATCAATATTATCGTTTGGCATGGAGCCGTAAGCCAGAGTTTATGGGCTGGGAGTATCAGTGGGATGACAAGGCTCATACAGGGTTGAAGGATACAGAGTTCTCATTTCAGAATTATGGAGAGGCACAACAGCGTTTAGCTGATTACCAATGGATTAGTGATGATGTCGAGAGAATCAGTGAGATGGTAAGGATGAAGAGTGAACAATATGCTGCAGCCTTTTTCGAACTGTTGCAGTTCCCCGTTCAAGCTGCATACCAGATGAATCGTAAGTTCCTTATGGCGCAGCTGAATCATGAATTGGCTGCAGAAGGAAGGTTTGCTGAGGCAAACTGGGCTGCGCGACAGATGGAACTCGCCTACGATAGTATCAATGCGTTGAATGACCGCTATAATGAACAGCCTCTGGCATCACCAGGAAAATGGCGTGGCATCATGGCACTTTCTACGAGCTTTACCCAAACAGCCCAATATTATCAGAAACCCACTGTCATCTTTACAGAAGGTGTTGGTGAAACGCCTGTCGTATTAACTCCTATTCATGGCAAGATGGATGATTGTTATGTGGTCAACCTTGCTGAATATGAAAGTAAGTCGGATGATGCTCGGCTAGTCGCTGGTCTTGGCTATGATGGACAGGTGGTACAGTTAGGTTCTGTAACCTACTTTTTGCCGCAAATAGACAGTGATACGATTACCGTTAAGCTTTTTACAGTACCGTTCTGGCCTCTTTATTCGGGTAAGACCAATGCCGTGAGTGTTTCCGTCGATGGAGCAACACAGGTCTTTGAAAACCGTTTTAAGGAGTATGACCGAACCTGGAAAGACCAGGTAATGCGCAATGGTGCTACGTGTCAGCTCCGTTTTACAATCAATCGTACTAAGTCCTCACACATAATCACTTTTCATGCCCCAGATTTCGGACAAATGCTTCAGCGAGTGATGATTGATTGGGGTGGACTGAAAAAGTCTTATATCGGACCACAACTATAAACATAACCTTATATGAAACGAATAGTTTTTTTATTTCTTCTGTCTTTCTTGGGATTGATTGTCAAGGCGGATGTGATAACGGTGAATGGAACTCAGCGCAATTATATTGTATATGCGCCCAAGAACCTCGGTGAGAATCGTCCGCTGCTCATCTCCTGTCATGGAATGAACCAAGATGCCAACTATCAAAAGGGCATGTTGGTCATTGAGTCTGTTGCTGATACAGCCAAATTTGTTACTGTATTCCCAAACGGAATTGACAAGGGTTGGGATATCTCTGGCGATCGTGATATTAACTTTGTCTTGGCACTGATTGACAAGATGGTCGAACAGTACAAGATTGACCGTAATCGCGTCTACCTGTCTGGCTTCTCAATGGGTGGAATGTTCACTTATCACGCCATGAACCGTATTCCTGACAAGATTGCGGCCTTTGCACCCATCAGCGGTTATCCGATGGGCGGAACGACGGCAAATGCCAATGTCCGTCCGATACCCATCATCCATACCCATGGTACAGGCGATGATGTGGTAGTATTCAGTGGAGTACAGGGTGCTTTGAACGTCTGGATCAATCATAACAAGTGCTCAAAGACTCCGAAAGTTACTCAGCGCTATCGTGGCGCTGCCCATATTACCCGACGGGTTTGGGACGGTGGTGAAAACGGCGTTGAGGTGGTGTTGATGGAAATGGCAGATAAAGGCCACTGGATCAGTAATGACAACGGTGTGAAGACAGGCGATGAGATTTGGAAATTCTGTAAGCGCTTCTCACTGGAAATGAAAGATCCACAGGTTCGTCTCACTTCACCGCAGGATGGACTGACCTTTGTGACCATTGGAGGAAAATCAGAGACAGGGTCTATTACGCTTACGGCTTCAGCCAGTGATCCGGATGGAACGGTTCAGCAGGTAGATCTATATGATGGCACTATACTTTTGGCTACGTTGTATGAGGCTCCTTATACCATTACTCTTAACAACCTGGCAGCAGGCGAGCATCAGTTGCGTGCCGTCGCAACTGATAATGAAGGTCGTACCGGACAGTCATCTGTCAGTGTTAATGTCGTTGAGCCAACTAGTAATTACATCTTCAGTAAAGTTTTTTCGGCAGAGGGAAGCGTTCCCGAAGGATGGGTCACATACGATGGCAAAGAGAAACGTCTGGGATACAGTGATGGATATTCGTCTGGTTGTCGTGTTTTCCATTTCACAGGTAGTCAGCATGATTTTGAGTGGGGACTATATGCCCGTAATGTAGAAGGCACTCCAAATGCAGGATATGCCCGTTATGCGGCTAAAGAGACCACCACTTCATTAGTCCTGTATCCAGGCAACTACGAGTTGATGCATCGTTTGGCCAATTGGAATATAGCATCATTTTCGCCAGTACGCGTTGCAGTCGAGACCATCGACGGGAAAAAACTCTTCGAAGAGACGGTTACTCCAACCACCAATATTGGTAATGCCGCTTCTAACTCCTTTAGTGGCGCTACATTAGTACGTCATACTTTCGACGTTTTGGAGACGACACATTGTCAGATAACATTCTATACCGCTGATGCTGCATGGGCTGATTTGGTTGTGGGTCAGGCTGCCATTCGTCGTAAGGGTAACGTGGCTGGAATTGATGAAGTACTAAAGCATGAACCTGCGGGAAATCAACTGTTTGACCTCTCTGGACGTCAGGTGACAAATGTCGGTAAGAAGGGCGTTTATATCTGTAATGGAAAGAAATTATTCGTAAAATAAATGGAAAAAAAACAGATTCTTTTTTTTGCTGCGATGCAGTTGGTCATGACAGCCTCTGCAAACAAGGTTATTGATATCAGTGGAAACAATACTTCGAGTGACTATAATAGTTATAACACTGCTTTCTCGATACCGGCGGGGACTGCTGCCGATGTGAAAATGGCTCGTTATTGCTATTTCTCGTCTACCATTACCGGAACGGGAACTCTGAACCTTTATGCAGGAGGTGAAAGATGCTATTTGGGAACTGCCAAAGGAGCATCATGGCCTAACTGGAGTGGCTTTACTGGCGATATTCATATCTATCAGTTTAAGGAAAATGCGTCAGGTGCAGGCTTTTGGGGAGTGGTACTTGCTCATGGTGGAAAATCATTCTCGCCAGAGAGTATCGAAGCAGACTTAAAAGGAGGGAAAGTCAATAACTCCATGGAGAATAATCATGTCGTACTGCATGATGGGGCTACCATTTGTTGTGAAGCAAACAGCGCCGGTGCAGGATTTCGTATTGGCGAACTGAACACCGAAGCGGGATCTACACTGCAAGGATACATGAAGAATCAGCGTGCCTGCTATTATTTGCTGGGGGCCTTGAATACAGATGCAACACTTGCCGGACTGATTCGTCCGTCAAGCTACCGTGATGATACGCCGCTGGGTATTATCAAGGAAGGCAAAGGTACCTATCGCATCTCTGGCAACGATAATTATCTTTCTGGTGCTCTCCGTGTGCTGAATGGACGTGTCCTGGTGACCAATAATCGTGCTGAGGCTGAAACAAAGAAACTTCGTGGAGCCTTGGGCGCTCGTCCTAACGAAAGTGAAGCCGTTGCATACGTCTTTACCAATGGCGTACTGGGTGGAACAGGTAGTATTGGCGGTACCGTTGATAATTATGGAACAATAGAACCCGGCAATGATGGCATCGGCTTGCTCACTCTCCATAATTATGTAACGCCCTCAAAGAATGCTAATCTTGTTGTTCATCCGTCTTCTGTAATACGATTGGAAGTACGGTCAACATCCGTTCATGATACACTGGCTATTGCAGGTGTACTGAGTTTCTCGAACATGACTGAAGATTTCTCTTCCAGTGAGAATATGCCTGTTATCGATATTCAGGTAGACGAACAGAATACACTACAGGTTGGTGACGAGCTGACAATCCTTTCTGCCAAAAGCAAAAAAGGAGAATGGCAGTTCAATTTGCGTTCTTCGAAATTCACATGGGAACTCGTAGAGGTTGAGGATACAAATGGCTTTATTTTGAAACTCCGTCTTGTTTCTCTCAATGATTCTGAAACTCCAGATACCCCTGATGATCCGGAAAATCCTGAGTCTACATGGTTCGTCTTCTATGATGATGGAGTCAATGATGCTTCGGACAACCGTACTCTACGCTATTATGCTGAAAAGAACGATAAGCGTATCGGTATCGCTCTTTGTAACTATAAGGGCCTTGACAGTGACCGAGCCGAGGCAGGAAAGCAGTTTAACCTGATGGTTGCTGAGAATGAAATGAAGATGGATGCTCTTCAGCCATCACAAGGACAGTTTGACTTTGGCGCTGCTGATGGGTTGGTCAGTTTTGCACAGAATAACAATATGACCGTTCGTGGACACTGTCTGGTATGGCACATGCAGCAGCCCCAGTGGTTGTCGAGTGATGGCAAGAAGAATGATAAGAACTGGAGCCGTCAGGAGGCATTACAGCTGATGAAGAACCATATAGAGACCGTGTTGAATCATTATAAGGGAAAAATCGCGGAGTGGGATATTGTCAACGAGTGCCTGGATGATGATCAGTCAATTATCCGCTCAAATCCCTCTGGCTATACGCTCAGACAGTCAGTATGGCAGCGTGCCATTGGTAATGATTATATTGACTCAGCCTTTGTCTATGCTCATCGTGCCGATCCCAGTATTAAACTCTATCTGAATGATTATGGCGTAGAACAGCAGGGACAGGCTAAGGCAGAGGCTTTCTATAATCTGGTAAAGCAACTGAAGGCAAAGAATATTCCGATTGATGGCGTAGGTCTGCAGTGTCATTTCTCTATTGACGATGTTGATTCGCTGAAATTGGATAAGACCTTTAAGCGCTTTGCTGAGGAGGATATGAAATGTGTTATCACCGAACTGGACATGGGCGTTCCCTCTACCTCCGAGAAAGACGCGGATGAACAGGCTCGTCAATACCGTATTGTAACTGATGTGGTGCTCAATAATGATAACTGTCCATACATGGTGATATGGGGCATCAAGGATAATGATTCATGGCGCAATGCTGTCAGTCCTTTGCTCTATACTTCTGGATTGGCTAAGAAGAAGGCTTGGTATGGTGTTCGTTCTGCCCTTCGTCATCGTGCCATTATGAAAGAACAATCTGGTATTATGAAAGTGGGAAGCCATACGCTTAATCCTTCAAAAGCTATTTACAACCTACAGGGCATCTGTGTGGGAAATGTTGATGATTGGTCGGAACTGCCGACAGGCATCTATATCATTCATGGAAAACTTGTCAAGAAATGAAAAGAATAGTTCTGTTATTAATCATAGCATTTTCTGCCAGTTCCTTGTCTGCTAGGAAAACGACATCTCCCAATGGAATAATCACGATAGAGACTACTGAAAAGGGGTGTCAGGTCTATTACCAGAATAAAGCGGTTCTTGATATTCCTGTTTTAGGAATAGGGAATGCGGAAAGTAAGATGACTGCTTTCCGCTCTGGTAAGAAGGTCTATGCTGACTACCAGATGCTGTCGGGTAAGCGTCAGCACTGTAGTAATGCAGCCAACGAGTATCGCATGAGTCTGTCTGATGGCGTGACATTGGTCATGCGCCTCTATAATGATGGTGTGGCTTTCCGCTATGAAGGTAAAGCGATTTCCGCCAAGAAGGAACTGACAACCTTTCGTATTCCCGAAGGCACAAAGCGTTGGATGGAACAATGGGCTGACAGCTATGAGGGTTTCTTTCCGCTCTCCACAACGGCAAAGGTAAAAGCTCTGCCCTCGTTTAGTGCTGTTGTCAAGGATGCCGAAGGCCATAACATCAGGTGGGCATATCCTTTACTGATGGAACCGGCTAATGGTATTTTTGCGATGATTACCGAGGCAAATATCGAGCGCGGTCACAGCGCTTCGTGCTTATATAATAATGGTGAACTGTTCCGTGTGGTACCCGATGAGGTGTTCGATGGCCAAACCGTTGAGCATACACCATGGCGCGTGATCATCATTGGTAAGTTAAGCGATGTGGTGGAGTCAACACTGGTGACTGATGTGAGCGAACCATGTAAGCTGAAGGATATCAGTTGGATTCAGCCAGGTGTTGTCTCTTGGGTCTATTGGGCCTATAACCATGGCTCGAATGATTTCAATATCATCAAGAAATATGTCGATCTGGCCGTTGCCCTTCATCTTCCCTACGTGCTGATTGATGCTGAATGGGATGAGATGCCGAAGTTGCAGAGTAATGGGGGCAAGACTATTGAGGACGCTGTTGCCTACGCGAAGTCGCAGGGCATCCGTCCGATGATTTGGTATAACTCATCAGTAGGGTGGGTCGATGGCGCTCCTACACCTAAGTACCGTTTGAACAAAGCTGAAGATCGAGAGAAAGAGTTTGCCTGGTGCGAGCGTTTGGGCGTGGCTGGCGTAAAGATTGATTTCTTCTCTGGTGATAGTCAGAAGAATATGGACTTCTGTCTGGACCTCTTGGAGAGCGCGGCCCGCCATCATCTATTAGTCAACTTCCATGGAGCAACTATTCCTCGTGGATGGCAGCGCACTTATCCCAACTTGCTCTCTACTGAGGGCGTCTATGGCGCGGAGTGGTATAATAATGTGGGCACCTTTACAGCTAAGGCAGCCGCCCATAATGCAACATTGCCTTTCACTCGCAATGTGATTGGTCCCATGGACTATACGCCATGTGCTTTCTCTGACTCCCAACACCCTCACATCACGACCCATGCCCATGAGTTGGCGTTGACCGTGCTCTTTGAGAGTGGACTGCAGCATCTGGCTGATCGTCCTGAGAGTTTCCTTTCCCAGCCGGTGGAGGTGCAGCGTTTCTTCGCCGAACTGCCTGCAGCTTGGGATGAGACACGTTATGTGTCGGGCTATCCTGGTGAGTCGGTCGTACTGGCTCGCAGAAAGGGAAATACTTGGTATGTAGCCGGTATCAATGGTTCTGATGAAACGAAGACACTCCGTGTGCCCCTTGATTTTATCGATAAAAAGCATGGTAGGGTAGAGGTCTTCGCAGATGATGGTGATCGGTCTTGGAAATTATCTACCGTTCAGACTATTCCCAGTACGGCAACTTGCCTTCCTCGTGGTGGCTTCGTCTGGGTCATCCATCCCAAGGGAACTTTCGTCGTGCGTCAGTTGTCGCAGAATGCCGTCCGTATTCAGTATCAAGAGAATGTAAAGCCCTCTTCACTGCCCGAATGGATCTATGTAAAGAACGATGTGGTGAAGAGTAAGCGCATGAAGGTCGCTGTGGATAATGATCGTGAATGCGTCACCATTACGGATAAACAGGGTCGTGTTGTGTTTGAAGCCACTCGTCATCAGCTTCTTGGCAGTGAGGCAACGTTGGCTTTCCGGTCTGCTAAAGATGAACATCTCTATGGCCTTGGCCAGTTCCAGGATGGGTATACAAATGTGCGAGGCTTGTCAAGAAGACTCACTCAGGTGAACACCCAGATATCTATTCCGATGTTGTTGTCGGATAAGGGTTATGGAGTGTTGTGGAACAACTATGGTCTCACGGAGTTCAACCCTTGTGGTAACAGTGTCCGTCTGCAGGAGAGTACTTCCGATAATGCTACTGTCGAGGTGGTCAATGTCACTTCCACAGAGGGGGGAAAGCAGGAAGTCCGCCAACGTAACATCTTTGAGGCCGTTATCGATGTGCCAGAGAATGGCGAGTATTCGCTATTACTTGATGTGGGGCAGAAGATGGCGCGTCGTCATAATCTGAGTATTGATGGTCAGACCGTCATCGAGATGCAGAATCTGTGGTTGCCGCCTACCACGTCTACCATCGTAAAGCTTCAAGCTGGTCGCCATGTGGTAAAGGCTGAGCTTTCGAAAGGAGATAATCCTACCTTATATTATAATAAGGTGAAAGATGAGACGGTCTTCCGTTCTCCTGTCGCCGAGGCTGTCGACTATACTGTGTTCATCGGTTCACCCGATGAAATCATCGCTTCTTACCGTGAAGTGACAGGTAAGGCTCCAGTCATGCCCTCATGGGCATTGGGCTATATCCATTGTCGCGAACGCTTCCACTCTTCCGATGAGATTCTGCAGACAGCTAATCGTTTCCGCAGTGAACAGTTGCCTTTAAGCCTGATTGTCCAAGACTGGCAGTACTGGGGCAAATACGGTTGGAACTCTATGCAGTTTGATGAGCGCTTCTATCCTGATCCAAAGGCGTTGACTGATAGTCTGCACCGCATGGGCATACGTCTGATGGTCAGCGTATGGTCAAAGATCGACAAGAATTCCGAGGTAGGCCGTCAGATGCTTGCCGATAACAATTATATTCCTGGTACCGACTGGATTGACTTCTTCAATCCTGATGCAGCGGCAGCCTATTGGAAGAACTTCAGTGATCGCCTTGTGCCGTTGGGCATCGATGCCTGGTGGCAGGATGCTACCGAACCTGAGAATGATGACTTGGCAGGCCGTCGTGTGAACAATGGTAAGTGGTCGGGCGAGCAGGTGCGTAATGTTTATCCGCTCTTGGTCAATAAAACGGTTTATGAAGGGTTAACCGGAATATCCGGAAGCCCCGGAATATCCGGAAAATTCGGAAAATCCGGTATTTCCGGAAAGACAAGCCTCCCCGCATTCTCTCCTATGATCCTTACCCGTTGCGGCTTCCCAGGCATTCAGCGCTATGGATCTGCCCTTTGGAGTGGTGATGTAGGTAATGACTGGGAGACCTTCCGTCGTCAGATAACAGCAGGTCTTGGCGTTCAGGCAGCCGGCATTCCTTGGTGGACCTATGATGCGGGCGGCTTCTTCCGTCCTGGTGATCAGTATACTAATCAGGACTATATTGAACGAATGCTTCGCTGGATAGAGACGAGCGTCTATCTGCCGTTGATGCGTATTCATGGCTATATGAGTAATACTGAACCATGGAACTATGGTCCAAAGGCACAGGCTGCCATTGCCCAATGTCTGAAAGAGCGTGAGCAACTTCGCCCTTATATCGAGCAATGTGCTGAGGATATTTCCACGAAAGGATATACCTTGATGCGCCCTCTTGTCTTTGATTTCGCTGACGATCCGCAGGCATTACAGCAGAAGTATGAGTATATGTTCGGACCTTCACTCCTTGTTAGTCCCGTTACTGAGCCCCATGTGACTCAATGGCAGACCTATCTGCCAAAGAATAAAGAGGGTTGGACAGACTTCCGAACGGGTAAGCATTACGAAGGCGGGCAGACCGTAACCACCGATGCTCACCGTATTCCTGTCTTTGTTCGTGAAGGCAGTCGCTTACAAAAATTATTACCAACAATCATAAAACAATAATTAGAAACAATGAAACAAATCTTAGCTTCAATTGCTCTTGGCTTTGCGGCAGTCGCGTCTGCCCAGAACCCGTTTGTTCAGACTTGGTTTACCAGCGACCCCGCTCCGATGGTTCATAACGGTACCATGTATGTCTATACCGGTCATGATGAGGACAATGCCGACTTCTTCTGGATGCAGGAGTGGCGTGTCTATTCTACGAAGGATATGGTGAACTGGCAGGATCATGGCTCCCCCCTTGCTTTGGAATCATTTTCGTGGGCAGACGACCGTGCTTGGGCAGCACAGACTATCGAGCGTAATGGTAAGTTCTATTGGTATATCTGTGCCCATTCAAAGATTAGTAATGGTATGGCCATCGGTGTTGCCGTTTCTGATAGTCCTACTGGCCCCTTCCGTGATGCCATTGGCAAGCCGCTGTTTGAGAACGGCTCATGGGATCATATCGATCCAACGGTGTTGATTGACGATGATGGTCAGGCATGGCTCATGTGGGGCAATCCACAATGCTATTATCTGAAACTCAATAACGATATGATTTCTTACAGCGGTGAGTTAGGACGTCTTGATATGACTGAAGAAGCCTTTGGTGGCCCCATCATGAGCAAGCGTGAGAAAGGAAAGAAATACAAGGACTCCTATGTTGAGGGGCCCTGGCTCTCCAAGCGTAATGGTAAGTATCAGTTGCTCTATGCTGCCGGTGGTGTGCCCGAACATATCAGTTACAGCACCGCTCCTCATCCGACAGGTCCTTGGACTTATGCAGGCGAGATTATGCCTTTGAGTGATACCAAGTCGTTTACCAACCATTGTGGCGTTGCTGATTTCAAAGGACATTCTTATTTCTTCTATCATACGGGAAAATTGCCTGGCGGTGGAGGCTTTGGCCGTAGTGTAGCCGTCGAGGAGTTCAAGTACAATGCCGATGGCAGCTTCCCCACTATTATGCCTACCGATGAAGGCGTGAAACCTATCGCTACTTTCAATCCCTATCAGAAAGTGCAGGCCGAGACTATGGCATTCTCTCGTGGTGTGAAGACCGAGCAGAATGATGAGGTGGGTGTTTATGTGACTGATATCCACAATGGAGATTATATCAAATTGCAGAACGTGATGTTTGATGGTAATACACCTAAACAGTTTGTTGCTCGTGTGGCCAGTGGACTGCGTGGCGGACAGATTGAAGTGCGCATAGACAGTCTGAAGGGACAACTGTTGGCACGTCTGGAAGTGCCAGCCACTGGCGGTTGGGAGAAATGGCAGACACTGAGTGCCAACTTCGCATCAAAGGTTGAAGGCACCCATGACCTCTATTTCGCCTTTACCGGTCGTAAGGGTCCGAAGCTCTTCAACTTCGACTGGTGGCAGATTGAAGGAACACAGAAATCGCTCGTTGTCGAGGAAGGTGGCTTGGGCGAATTCAAGGCCATCATGAAAGAGGAGGCCTCGCTCAAGGCTCACACCGTTTTCGTACCACAAGATCTGTCTGTCTTCAGCGCAAAGAATCCCTTACCGGTACTCGTATGGGGCAATGGTGCCTGTACAAATTCACCATGGGAGCACTTTAAGTTCCTCAATGAGATTGCCTCTCACGGCTATCTTGTGCTGGCTACCGGCTATATACCGATGGAGGAGAAGCCTTACAATGGTCCGATGTCAACCACCGAACAGCAGATTCAGTCTATTGACTGGGCTATTGCACAGAATGCTGATCCGAAGTCTCCTTATTATAATAAGATAGACGTGAAGAATATCTGTGTGGCTGGTATGTCATGTGGCGGTCTGCAAACCCTCTACAACTGTGCCGACCCACGTATCAAGACCCTCATGATCTGCAATAGTGGACTCTTCAAGGATAGCAATCGCGGTCAGGCTGTTGGTGGTATGCCGATGCCCGACAAGTCGAAATTGAAGGATATCCATTCCAGCATCATCTATATCCTTGGTGGAAAAGAGGATATTGCCTACGAGAACGGCATGGACGACTTCCATCGAATCAAACATGTACCATGCTGCGCCACCAACTTCCCTGTGGGCCATGGCGGTACCTATCGCCAGCCTCATGGTGGCGAGTTTACCGTTGTTGCCCTCAACTGGCTCAATTGGCAGTTGAAAGGAGACAAACATGCAGCCAAGATGTTCAAGGGTAAGGATTGCGAACTCTCTAAACGTAAAGACTGGACTATCGAAAAGAACGCTAAGTTCAGCAAACTGAAATAGTGAGGTAGTTGAGCGAAAACGAAACACAAAAACGAAGTAATTAAAGGATATGAGAATGAAACATTTTCAATTTTTCAGTATCTCTATATTGGCATTGGCAATGGCACAGTCCATAGCAGCTCAGCAAAAAGACCATCAGATGCCCATGCCTGATCTGAACAAGGTCAATATGCCACTGTTTCAGACGAAGTACACTGCCGACCCTTCACCCATTGTGGTGGGCGACACCTTGTTCCTCTTTACGTCTCACGATGCCTCGCCAGAGGATATACCCGATGAGAACGAGAAGAATTCTGCTGGGTTCTTTATGTATGATTGGCTGCTTTGGTCTACCACCGATATGGTCAACTGGACTGAACACGGTGCGGTGGCATCATTAAAAGAGTTCTCCTGGCGCAGTCGGGATAATGGCGCTTGGGCCATCCAGACCGTGGAACGTAATGGCAAGTTCTACCTTTACGCTCCCCTTCACGGTCATGGCATTGGCGTGCTGGTAGCCGATTCTCCCTATGGTCCCTTCAAGGATCCGCTTGGCAAACCGCTGGTATGGCAGAAAGAACATTGGGAGGATATTGATCCTACTGTCTTCATTGATGACGACGGACAGGCTTATATGTATTGGGGAAACCCCCACGTCTATTGTATCAAGCTCAACGAGGATATGATCTCTACCAGTGGTGATATCTTCGTGCTCAATCCTGCCGATGGCGTCATGCGTCCTGTCAAGGAGGAGGGAGCAAAGATCAACCTTCGGGTTCCAGGAAGTGAGAAAGCGAACTGGCAGGTGAAGAACTATCAGGAGGGACCTTGGTTCTACAAGCGCAATGGTAAGTACTACCTGGCTTATGCCACCACCTGCTGTCCTGAGGCACTCGGTTATGCCATGAGTGACTCGCCCATGGGACCGTGGACGTGGAAGAACTACATCATGCGTCCCACTAACCGTGACCGCGGCAACCATCCCGGCATCTGTGACTACAAGGGACGCTCTTATATCTTCGGACAGGATTATGACCTCATGCATCTGGATACCTATATTCATCATGAGCGCCGTAGTGTCAGCGCCAGCGAGATTGTGTATCTTGAGGATGGAACCATTCCTGAGATTCCTTATTGGCTCGACGAGAAGCCCATGCAGCAGCTCCATTGGCTCAATCCCTATCAGCGTGTTGAGGCTGAGACCATGAATTGGGGGCGAGGCTTGAAGAGTGCGAAGATGGGTATTGCCAATACTGGTGTCATCAAGGATATGCCGGCCTCTACGGGAAAGAAGAATATGTACATCTATGATATCAATGAGGGCGAATATATCCGTCTGCGTGGTGTCGACTTCGGTGCTGGTGCCAAACAGTTCCAACTGGTGGCAGCAGCCAACGGCACTTGTCAGATCAGTATTCGTCTGGATGCCGTCGATGGCCCTGTGATCGGACAAATGATGGTCAAGTCAACTGGCTCCGTCGATAACTACAAGACGTTCAGTACTAAGGTTCAGCAGGTTCCCAGTGTCCACGACCTCTATATCTGTTTCGATAAAGCTGAGGGCGATATACACCTCGACTGGTGGATGTTCAAAAAATAAGAAGTGTCGTTTATGAAAATCGTTTGTTTCATGTTTGCAGCAACATGCAGTATGATGCTCGCTGGCTCATGTTCCACAAAGGCTCCTGAATCTTTTTCAGATCAGTTGACCACTCCGGGTAATCCATTCCTGCCCTTATGGGAACATATTCCGGATGGGGAACCTTATGTGTTTGAAGACCCTGATCACCCTGGGAAATACCGTGTCTATGTCTATGGTTCCCATGATAACATGGTGACAGGCTATTGTGGACGTGATCAGGTGGTCTGGTCGGCTCCTGTCGACTCACTGACCCAATGGCGATATGATGGTGTTATCTTCAGTGTCGACAAGAATGCAAAAGGTGAGTTGCTCGATGCTGAGGGCAAGGGCGATGTGCTCTATGCACCAGATGTGACGCTTGTTACGGATGCGGAGGGACACAAGACCTATTATCTCTACCCCAATAATCAGGCTGGCGGACGCAATGGCATGATAGCCAAAAGCGGTCGCCCAGATGGTCCTTTTGAGGTTTGTAACTGGAGTCAGTCAAATCCAAATGAGACCGATGGCGTGTTGCGTTTCGATCCCGCTGTGTTTGTTGATGACGATGGACGCGTCTATGCCTATTGGGGCTTTGAACGTTCCTATGCAGCCGAGCTGGATCCAGCAACGATGGCAACTGTCAAGCCAGGAACAAAGATTGTAGAAGACCTGGTGTCAGCCAGAAAACAGCCTGGCGATTTCCGCTTCTTCGAGGCCTCGTCTATCCGTAAGATTAAAGATAAGTACATCTTTATCTATAGCCGCTGGACCAAGGAAGGTGAGTTCGGTCTGCCTGCCACCAACTATACGTTGGGTTATGCCTATAGTGACCATCCACTAGGCCCTTACACCTTTGGCGGAACCATTATCGACGGACGTGCCCGCGATGTCAATGAACAGGGTGATACCATTGCAACGGCAACCATCGATGGTAATACCCATGGCAGTATCTGTGAGATTAATGGTCAGTGGTATGTGTTCTATCATCGTCATACGGGTACTGATGAATATGCCCGTCAGGCGATGGTGGCTCCTATCGAGGTGACCGTTGAGGAAGGCCCTGGCGGAAAAGTGTATATCTCTGAAGGCGAGTACACCTCTGAAGGGTTCGCTCTCGAAGGCTTGGAACCATTGGAACGTCATTCCGCAGGTATTGCCTGCTGGTATACCGGCCCTCGCGTGGCTGTCCATGAGTGGCCAAACAATACGTTCTATGGCTCGTATGTCGCTTCTGGTTATGGCACTCAGAATAACTTTGAGGCTCCTTACGACCTGCGGAACAATACCAATGATGTGGTCAATAATACTGATGGCTCTATCGTGGGCTATAAGTATTTTAAGATGTCAAGCGTACGGCAGCAAGAGCATCTTGCACTCCGCCTGCGTCTCATTCCTGCCGGTATCGATGGCACCATTCAGATCATGGCTGTCAGTCCTTGGGCTTCAAAGGGAGGCATCCATCTTGGCACCATCGAGTTAAAGGCCGATATGCCACTGCAATCTACTGAGCTTGTAGCTCCCTTAACGGGTTATGAACAGTTGGATACCAAGTGCGCCATTTTCTTCACGTTCTCTTCGCCTGTCAAGGAACAGTCCATCTGTACCCTTCAGGATTTCCTTTTCGAATAATCCATTAACATCATAACAATCATGAACAGTACAATTCTGAAAACCTTAACAATGGTGTCATTGGCTTTCCTTCCTTTCTGTCAGGTTTCCGCACAGAAGAAGATGGCTAAGAAGGCACCGAAGACGGTAAAGACCGTCGAGGAGACAAAAACTCCTGATGAGAATTTCTACATCTTCCTCTGTTTCGGACAGTCTAATATGGAGGGAGCCGCTCGTCCTGAGGCAGCCGATCTGGCCAGCCCCGGTTCCCGTTTCCTGTTGATGCCTGCCGTCGACTTCCCCGCTACCGACCAGCGTCCTGCTCGTAAGATGGGGGAGTGGTGCGAAGCTACGGCTCCACTCTGTCGTCCCAATACCGTCTTGACGCCTGCCGACTGGTTCGGTCGTACGTTGGTAGCCTCACTGCCTGAGCATATTAAAATAGGTGTCATCCATGTGGCCATTGGTGGTATCGATATCCGTGGATTCCTTCCCGATAGCATCCAGAGCTACGTAAAGAGAGCACCCAACTGGATGAAGGGTATGCTTGCTGCCTACGATAACAATCCTTACGAGCGTCTTGTGACTTTAGCGAAGAAAGCTCAGCAGGATGGTGTCATCAAGGGTATCCTGATGCATCAGGGTGAGACCAATACAGGTGATCCGAAGTGGGCAGGTATGGTGAACCAGGTCTATGAGCACCTTTGTGGTGACCTGCAGCTGAAGCCCGAAGAGGTGAACCTCTATGCCGGCAATATCGTTCAGGCCGATGGCAAGGGCGTTTGTATCGGTTGTAAAAAGCAGATTGACGAACTGCCAAACACGCTCCATACCTCTCAGGTCATCTCTTCTGACGGCTGTACCAATGGTCCCGACCGCCTGCACTTCGATGCTGCCGGCTATCGTGAACTGGGTTGTCGCTATGGTGAGGCTGTTGCCCGTCATCTCGGCTATGAGCCCAAGCGTCCAAAGGATCTGCCTGTTGCCTTCAAGAAGATTGACGTGCCTGCCGATGCTCAGACTGTTGAGAACGCCATTCCAGGTAATGAGTTCCCCAAGATTGACAAAGAGCGCCGTGCCTATTTCCGCATCCTTGCACATCAGGCCAAGAAGGTCGTGGTGGATATCTGCAGCAAGAAGTATGACATGCAGCCCGATGGAAAGGGACATTTCATGGCTGTTACCGATCCCCTTCCCGTGGGATTCCATTACTATTTCATGAGTATCGATGGCGTAAACTTCGTTGATCCTGCTTCCGAGACCTATTTCGGTTGTCATCGTGAGTGTGGAGGCCTTGAGGTTCCAGAAGGTCCAGAGGGTGATTACTACCGTCCACAGCAGGGTGTGGCTCATGGACAGGTGCGCAGCATCTATTACCACAGTCCCAACTCTAAGTACGGTGAGTGGCGTCATGCATTAGTCTATACTCCAGCCGAATATGAACTCAAGCAGAACGCTAAGAAGCGTTATCCCGTGCTCTATCTGCAGCACGGCATGGGCGAGGGTGAGACCAGTTGGATGCTTCAGGGCAAGATGCAGCACATCTTGGATAATGCCATTGCCGCTGGTAAGGCAGTACCAATGATTGTGGTCATGGAGAGTGGCGATATCAAGGCTCCGTTCCGTGGTGGTAATAACCAGGCTGGTCGCAGCGAGTACGGTGCATCGTTCTATCCTGTACTGCTAAACGATCTGATTCCTTATATCGACAAGACCTTCCGCACGAAGACCGATCGTGATAATCGTGCTATGGCAGGACTCTCATGGGGCGGTCATCAGACGTTCGATGTGGCTCTGACCAATCTGGATAAGTTCGCATGGATAGGCACGTTCAGCGGTGCCATCTTCGGACTTGACGTGAAGACTGCCTATAATGGCGTATTCACCAATGCTGACGAGTTCAACAAGAAAGTTCATTATATGTACATGAACTGGGGCTCAGAAGATTTTATCAAGAGTCAGCCTATCGTTGACGGTCTGCGCGAGATGGGTATCAAGGTCGATTCGTCTGTCTCCGAGGACACCGGTCATGAGTTCCTCACCTGGCGTCGAGGCCTGAATGAGTTCATTCCCCACCTCTTTAAGAAATAAGTCTTACATAGTTTCTTACGTTTCAGCGCTAAAAGTACGAAACGTAGAGAAAAATAATTGAGACGTCATTCAAATTAAGTCTTTGGAATTTGTCTTAACTTTGCGGCAAAATTCTAAAGACTTAATTATGAATATGAAATTTTACCGTAACATTTTCGTTCTTTTGTTCCTATTGACAAGCTCTGTATTGTCAGTATCGGCAGCTGATATCGCTCAGCGTCGCCCCGTTGATAACCGTCATCCCCTGTGGATGATTCATGTTGACGTATGGAACTCTGCTGACCCTCAGAAGATTATCAATCTGATTCCTACCGACATCCGCCCCTACGTCTGCATGAATCTCTCGCTGTCATGCGGCTATGATACAAATACCAATATGTATCGTATGCCCCGATGTGCCGTTCGCACCTATAAGTCGTGGGCTTCGGTATGTCAGCAGAATGGCATGTGGTTCACTTGTCAGCCTGCCTCTGGCGGCCATACCCATATCCAGGACGATGATCTGGAGACGTTTGAATACTTCTTCAAGACCTATCCCAACTTCCTCGGATGGAACTATGCCGAGCAGTTCTGGGGCTTCGATGAGGCAAACGACCAGAGTTCCAGCACGCAGTCATCACGTCTGGCCCTGTTTGCCAAGCTCGTTCCCATGCACCATCAGTATGGTGGCTTCCTGACCATCTCCTTCTGTGGAAATGTCTGGAGCCATGGTCTCAACCCAATGGGCATGATGAAGCGCAATAAGGACCTCTTGAAGGCTTGTAAGGATTATCCCGAAGCATGTCTGTGGCTGTATAAGTACACCACATCCAGCTGTTTCTACAATAACGAGAGTGTCACCTGGGGCCCCTTCATCTCCGGTTTGGCAACGAACTACGGTGTCCGTTACGACAACTGTGGTTGGAACGGAGCCCTTGATGCTATCTTGGGTGAGAATCATGGAAAGAAATATCCAGGTTCTGCAGGTATCGGAACCGTGATGGAACAGTCGGCTGTCAATGGCGGTGCCGTATGGGATGGCCCCGAGCTGATTTGGACTGAGGACTTCCAGAACCTCAGCAATTCAACTGTTGATGGCTATACCCGCCGTAACTGGGGCCTCTTCCCGAACTTCAAGGGTGTTTGGCTTGATATGTTCCGTGAGGTTATCAAGGGTCGTATGTATATTCCCACTCGTGAAGAAGTACTCTCCAAGACCAAGATTGTGGTTGTCAATGATATCAGCAGCGGCAGCGATGAGCAGAAGTATGCTGCCTGGGGTGATCTCTACGATGGTGTCTATAAGCAGACCGATCCCTTCAACCGTGGCAATGGTCAGTGGATGGATAATTTCCTCTATTTGAAGAGCTCGGGCCGATATGGTGCAATTCCCATTGTGATTGCTCTCTATGATGATGTAGCGAAATCTATCCCTGTTCAGGTGAAGAAGTCGGCTTACACCTCTCGCTGGTCAACCATCGCCAAGAAGACGGCTGATTTCGATGCACAGTATCCGGAAGTTTCAAAGGGCGATCTCTTCGTCAACCGCTACAAGAATCAGCTTGTTACCTATACTCCTTACTCTTACCTGAATAGTAAGAAGCGTGCTCAGGCTGAGATTCCCCTGCAGTATAACACTTGTGAAACGCTGAAGCTCAATTATGCCAAGCTGTCCAGCGGACTCATCCGTGAATATTCCGACCGTATTGAGTTCTATCTGAACAACTATCGCAGTGACTCTACCACCATTCAGGTTGATTCAATCATGGTTACAGGTGCAACCACAAAGCCGCTCAACAGTCTGACCAAGCACACTGTGGGTACAACCTCTTATACCGCTTCTGTTGTAGAGGACTATGATGCCGAGACCAAAGTCTACAAGCTGGCTGTGAAACACATGGGACCATGCACCGTAGTCATCCAGTGCTCAGGCGAGGCTACCGGACGTCAGGAAGATGTGATTAATACCGAGGAACTGGAGACTCCTAAGCAACCTGATGCTTTCGTCGGTCCTATCGTTATCGAGGCCGAGAATATGGACTATAAGAATGTGAAGACCGTAGCATTGACCCATTCAGGATGGTGGGCACAGGACTATAGCGACTTTGCTGCGATGGGTTATGTCGAGATGGGAACCAATACCTCGGCCGAACTGCGTCATCAGCTGAAACTGGCTGAGGCAGGTACTTACGACATCATCGTGCGTTACTGCAATACCTCAAAGGCTGGCAATATCAAGCTCACCGTCAATGGCAATGCCCGTACCGTAGCTTGTGAGAAAGTGGCTAAGAACGACTGGCGCAAGGTGAAGATTACTGCCAACCTGAATGCAGGCAATAACAACCTCATAATCACCAATACCGGTGGCACGGGTCTCACCATCGACCAGGTCATCTATCATCCTTCTGATATGCCTGCCGAGCAGTTCCTCGTCACCGTTCGTGGTACAGACAATGGTACCCTCGTGCCAAATGTTGAGCGTGCTGCTGAGGGCGATACCGTCAGCCTGACAATCCAGGCTCAGCCGGGCTTCCGTCTTACCGAACTGCGTGTGGTCAACTCTATCTACTTCACGATGGTCAAGACCATTGACATCAGCAATCCTGACAAGATCACCTTCGTGATGCCCGATGACAATGTGACCATTCAGCCTACTTTCGTTGATGAGACCTCGGCTTATAAGCTCGACTTCACCAATGTGCTCAATGGCAATATGCCGGAAGGATGGCGCGCTACCGATGGTACCGATGTCCATGAATATCCTAATAACTACGGTTCTGGTGCCCGCACCTTCGCTGGCTTCACAGGCTATCAGGGCAAGGCCCTCTATTGGCGCAATACCAATGCTGAGTACGGACGTCAGTCGGCTTATCCGCTCAGCCTCACTCCTGGCGAATATAAGCTTACCTTTGCAATGGCAGCCTGGAAGGAGACACCGAAGTATAAGGTGGAAATCCTGAATCTCTCTACAGGAAATGCAGTCGCCTCGTCTGAAACTTTCACTGCCACTCCGAATGCCAACGGCAGTACCGCTGCCAATCTGAGCTCTGCTGTTGAGCGCACACTGGCGTTCACCATCGAGACAGAGGGCAAGTATGTTATCAGTTTCACCGATCAGACAGGTGGTGGCTACAATGAGTTCCTGCTGCTTGAAAGTCGCATCAACTCTATTCCTACGTCAATCGATGTGGTTACTACCGATCGTCAGATTCCTGCAGGCATCTATAGCCTCTCAGGCGTACGTCGCCAGCAGTTGCAGCGCGGTCTGAACATCGTGGTGAGTGCTGATGGCACCTGCCGCCGCGTTATCAAAAAATAAGTGATTTTAAGCTTACTATATGCAAAGCCTAGTTTTGCCCATCGCAAAACTAGGCTTTGCTTTTAGCAAAACTAGGCTTTACCTTTTGTAAACACCATGTTTAGCCATCGTAATCAATAGAGTTACGGGTGCTAACTCTATTGATTAGCACCCGTAACTCTATTGATTGCAAGCCGTAACTCTATTGATTATTTTAGTAAACTACTTTCTTCGTCTGTGTCGTACCGTCGCTCTTCCTGATGCTCATGATATTCACGCCCTTTTGAGGCGCTTGAATCTTGCGTCCATTCAGCTGATAGTAACTGATGCTCTGTGCTGGGGCGTCCGTTTTCTGGCGTATGATGCCCATCTGTTTACCATCAGGAACCCTTACGTACATGTCATAGATACGGGCACCGCCATTGGCACCGCTCTGTGCGAAGGTGATGCTGCGAACGTTCATCCGTTCTGTTTCCGTAGTCAGCTCTGCCAGTTCCAACACATCCATCGCGTAAGCACCCTTGCTGAATTTTGAGGTCTTCACGCTTTTGGAGGTTCCGTTAGCCAGTGTATAGCTGATTTGGAAAGTACGTCCACCGGTAAAGAATGTGTTCAGCACCAGTTGCAGTACACCTTCGTTGAGTGTCAGCCGGATGCCACCATTGCTCTGTCCCAGGCTGACTGCTCCGATGCTGTAGCCGGCACCTTGTGCTCCCTCTTCTGCCTTTGCTGGGTCAATGGTTGTGGCAGCCTTTGTCGCTTCTGAGTTGTCACCGTTGATCAGTTCCAACACCCCTTGCAGGTCGGCAGGCAGATTGTCTGCTGCATCCTGGAAGTGATACCAGTCGCCTGTCAGCACGCGGAAAGGCTTCACCGTGGTGATGATACCCGTCGACGTGACAGCCTTCACACCTTCGTCTGCATTGCCTGAGACGGTGACCTTGAATGTGCATCCCGTTGCCGGTGTGCCACTGATGGTGAGCGTGTTGCCCTGAACACCGTGGGTCAGTCCTTCTGCCAGCCCTTCCACCTCAACGTTCGTGCCAGCCTCATTCCATTCATAAATTATGTCTGCTATGGGCTGACCTTCAGTAATCTCCTGCATGGCATTGGCCGTCTTACAGGTCAGTTCTATCTTTTCAGGAATGATAATCTCTGCGGGCACACCATCCAGCTCGTAGGCACCGAAGTCGGGTGCAGCATCGTTATAAGGAATGAAGAGGTCGTCGGCAGTGATATACTCCAGTCCGGCAGCTGCACACTCGGCCTCTGTCATCTTTCGTGTTGGTGTATAGCCGATGATGGGTGTACCCATATCCTTGAAGATGCTGCCAGGCTTCAGTCGGGCGAAGTTGTTGTCGGGTAGTGAACCGTCGTCCTCGCGTGAAGCCATGAAGTCGGCAACGCTCAGTGAGAGGAATTCACCAGAGTGGTCTTTGGTCTCTATCTGAGTCTTTCCCTCCTTATAGCCCTCCTTCACAGGGTTGCAACCGTCAATGGTTGTCCATGAGTTGAATTCGGTATCCGGTTCCTGGTAGCCTTCTTTGTCGGGCGAAAGGAACTCATGGTTGCCCACCTGAACACCGTTCTTCTGAGCCGTTGCCCCCCATCCGATACAGTTGCGGATGGTCATGCCGCCATACTTGAAAAGGGTAGGGAAGCGGTAGTTGTACTCATTGCCCCATGCCGTACAGTTGATGACGTACATACCCTCGTAGGCATTGTTCTGGTCGAAGCCCTTATGCAGGTTCTCAAAGGCCACGCAGTTGGTCACCACATGGGCACCTGTCGACTGGTCGAAGGCAGCACCGCCTGCCGATCCGCCGCCACCCAGCTTGAATCCGTTGCCGTTGCCAATGGCTTCGCCGGTAGGTGTATAGCCGGCATGCCAAGCCCAGCAGTGGTCAATGACTACCGGGTGATAGACCATATACAGGTCCCAGTTGTCGTCACTGTTGCTCCAGGCACGACAGCCGTGGAACTCCGTACCGGGACCGGGGAACAGTTTACAGGCGAATCCGTCAGCATCGCCACCGTCATCCGTGCCGTTATATGTCCTGCTATCGTAGTTCTCATAGGCATCACAGTTGATGACCTTGTTGTCCCGACAGTAAGTATAGTTGGGGTTGAAGGCAGGGACACCGGCAATGGGCAGTGATTTCGTCTCCTCTATCTTCCAGTCTTTGTACATGCCAATCTGCAAGCCCGTGTCGTTGTTCCAGCGGAACACGCAGCGCTCTATCCTGTTATGCGAACCCTCAATCTTCATGCCGTTGTCCTCGGCATGCTGCAGGGTCAGTCCGTAGAATGTCCAGTAGTTCGCCTCGTGGTTCACGTAGATGCAACGCCCCATCTTGAAGGCCGACTCCGTAGTGTGGTTCATGCCCGAACCGTCAATGATAACCTTGCCGGCAGCCTCGTCAGGCCAGGCTCGCATCTCACAGCGGCGTTCAGCCGTAGTGGGCAGGGCGGGAATCTTGATTCGCTCGCTGATAATGTACGTACCCTCATGAATCAGGACGCGGTCGCCAGCCTCCACCATTTCCATCGCTTTCTGGATGGTCAGCAGCGGTGACTGTTCCGAACCGTCACCCGTATCACTGCCCGTCGTGGCTACGTGGATATCCTTAGCCACAAGGCTTCCCATACTTAGAGCCAGCACCAACATGATAGCCCATAATCTTCTGATGTGTAGTTTTTGTTCCATAGATAATAGTTGTAGTTTGTAATATTTGGCCGCAAAAGTACAATTTTCTTCTCATACCGCCAACGCTCTTGCTGTATTTTTCACCTTTTATGATATCTAATTTTATTTAATTATTTGTGAATCATTCCGCGAATTCAAAAAAATGCAGTACTTTTGCATGCAAAACAAATTGATATGATGAGCAAGATGATAAAACGTGTGGGGATGTTTTTTCTCCTCGTGATGATGACGATAGGTACCGACGCACAGCGTGTGCTGTCGCTTGACAGTTGCCGGGCAATGGCACTGAGGGAAAATAAGCAGATTGGCGTGTCGAAGATCAAACAGGAAGTGGCAGCGAATCTGCGTCGTTCCATGCGTACAAAATACTTGCCTCATGTGAATGCCTTTGGTGGCTATATGTGGTCAAGCAAGGAGGTCTCTATTCTGAACGATGACCAGAAGGAATCACTGAACAATATGGGCAGTAATCTGGCCACGGGCGTACAGTCAACCATTGGCCCTGTTGTTGCAGCACTGCCTGTTGCTGCCCAGGCAAAGATGGCATCCAATCTTTCGCAAGTGGCTGGCGACTTGAATGGCGTAGGCAGTGAAATCGTCGACGCTTTCCGTACTGATACGCGAAATCTCATAGCTGGAACCGTAGTGGTCACACAGCCTTTGTTCATGGGTGGTGCCATTATGACAGCGAACAAGATGGCCGATATCAATGAAGATCTGGCTGCTAACTCGGCTGAGGCTCAGCGACAGCAGACCTTGTTCACCATCGACAAGACCTATTGGCAGGTGGTGTCGCTCCGTCACAAGCAGCGTCTGGCTGAGAGTTTCGTTGAACTGGTGAAGAAACTGGACAGCGATGTGCAGAAGATGATTGCCGAGGGCGTGGCTACGAAGAGCGATGGACTCAGTGTCAGCGTGAAGGTCAACGAGGCTGAGATGGCGCTGACACAGGTCACCGACGGCTTGGTCCTTTCCCGTATGCTACTCTGCCAACTCTGTGGACTGTCTATGGATGAGCAGATAGAACTGGAGGACGAGAAAGAGGAAAACGACGGCAGCATGGCTGTTGCTGAGGCAAACGCTACTATCTCTGCCCAACAATTCTCACCCGATAACCGTCCTGAACTGAAGATGTTGCAGAATAGTGCAGACCTGGCTCATCAGACCACGAACCTGTTGAAGGCAGGCAATCTGCCTCACTTATTGCTGACAGGTGGATATTCCATCAGCAATCCCAATGGATTCAACGGCTTTGAGAAGAAGTTTGCGGGTCTTTGGCATGTAGGCGTGATACTTCATGTTCCGGTATGGAACTGGGGCGACGTTAAATATAAGGTACGCGCGGCAAAGGGAGCATCAGCTATTGCCAACCTGGAACTGGACGAAGCCCGCGAGAAGATTGAACTACAGGTCAGTCAGAACAACTTCCGTGTCAACGAAGCTTACAAGAAACTGGCAATGGCACAATCAAATATTGCCCGTGCTGAGGAGAACCTGCGTACCGCCAACCTGGGTTACAAGGAGGGCGTCATCTCTACCACGACAGTCATGCAGGCTCATACCGCCTGGTTGCAGGCTCAGTCACAGAAGATTGATGCCGAGATTGACGTGAAACTCAGTCAGGTAGAGCTTCGCAAAGCATTGGGCACATTGGGTCAATAACGCCTAAAGTCTCTCAATCCTCCGCTCTAATCTCTCAACCCTCAACGCTAATCTCTCAACCTTCCACTTTCTTCCTCGTCGGAACCTTGATTTGTCTGGTCTGGGAGTCAATGATTTTCTGACCTTGTGCCACACCCACTCTGACGATAATCTCGCCATCCTTCAGACGCTTGTCGGCAATGATGGTGGCAGTATAGCGAATGCCCTGATAGGGTGGGATGCTCTCTATGCGCAGATTGGGCGATACCCTCACGTGCTTGTTTCCCGTCACGTCCTCTACCAACGGATAGATATCATAGATGGTATGCGACGTGTTGTTCATCACCTCAAACATCACCGTACACTCTTCGCCGCGAGTCAGCACACCATTCTTGTCGGCATCGGTAATCGTTGCCTTGCGCAACTGGATGGGAGCCTTATAGGTGAGCTGTGACAGGCTGATAGACTTCTCGTCGGTAGGAGGCACATCCGTAGCCATATCGTTCGTGGCATGTTCATCAAACACAATGCGGTCATCGCCTTGCATCGACGGATCATAGCCTGATTCGTCTGGTTGATAGCCGGCATTGCGGGGATCATAGCCTTGTTGACGGTTCTGAGCCGACTCTACGGCAGCACCAATGGCAGCACCAGCAACCACACCGCCCACCGTGCCTATCAGCGAACCTACATGATGACCGCGCCATCCGCCTGAGATACCGCCAATAGCAGAACCAATCACGTGACCGAACTCACCGCCGACCATCGCTCCCGAAGCGGTATAACTGCTGCAACTGGTGGTCAGCAACAGACCGCCTGCCAATACTACTGATATGAGTTTCATCTTCTTCATACGCATCCTTGTGAAGTTTTACAGTGCAAATGTAGTCAATAACTGTGAAACGGCAAAGGTGTTTTCCCGAAAACTACATAGGGAATTCCCTATATGACTATTTATTGGCATGTTCAAAAACGTACAAAAACTATCTTACAAAAGAAGATTTGTGATTTTGAATGAAAATTATGCAAATTTGCACGCTGATTATAAAAAATAATTCTGATATTTGCATAATCTATTTTGCAATTCATGACTAAAGCAGTATTTATGAAAAAAATGCAACCAGCCGATCAGCCTTCGGGCGCCATGTACTCACCATCGATAGTCAATTACTCTGATGGCGATGTATCGATTTTTGATCATGTCAAAGACCTTAGCCAGTTATTTCCATTGAAACATATGACTAATCTTGTCGGCATCTGTGTTGCTGGCAGTTTAACCATGCAGGTAGGCGAGAAGCAAATCACGATAAACACCAACGATGTTTTCTTCTGCACACCAAACGACCGTATTGAGAATATTCAGCATTCAGCCGACTTTGAGTGTAAGATGCTTTGTCTTTCCGACAATATCATCCAGGGACTTCTCCATGATAAGATCAATATCTGGCATAATGCCATCTATATCAACCATCTGAACGTGTTCAGCATGTCGTCGATATGTCGTGAGGAGTTTGGCTTCTATTATGGATTGATTCGTTCTAAGATTCAGAATATCAAGAACACCACCGACGAGATTATCAAGGCTATTGTACGTGCGCTGCTGCTTGAGTTATGCCATTATCTGAGTAAGCTGGAAACGGTCAGGGACACACCCAGCAATCTCTCACAGGGTCGCCTCCTGTTCAACAAGTTCCTGAAAATGGTGTCAAACAATGAGGTGAAGCGTCAGCCCATCCATACATATGCTGGCAAACTGGCTATTACTCCGAAATATCTCACCATGCTCTGCTTGAAGTACAGCAACAAGACAGCCTCCGACTGGATTATCGAGTACACCCTGGAGGATATCCGTTTCTACTTGCGCCACTCCAACCTGAGCATCAAGGAGGTATCGGCCAAGTTGGGCTTCGCCAATATGAGCCATTTCGGTAGTTATAGCCGCAAGCATCTTGGACTGTCGCCGCGTGACTACCGGTATATGAAATAGTTAACTCTCTCTCTCTACTCTCAACGTACTACGTACTTCTTTCCGTTCAGCAGATAGATACCGCGAGAAAGGCCTTGGCGCCAAGTACCGTTGGTAACAGTCTTTCCTGATACTACGCAGCGTCCTTGCAGGTCGTAGACACAGTTGTCGTCTGTTGCCGTCACGTTGCCATTGGGCTCTTCGCCTTCCTCCTCTTCATCCTCAAAGATGACGGGCACGAAGTCGGGCATATCGCCATCCATTCTTCGGGCAGCAGCCACTTCACGATAGTAAATCTTGTTGTGGATCACATAGCGGTTGTTGGGTGTCCATTGACCAGTCTCCTCACTCAGCTCTTTATTTTGTGTTGCATTGACATAGAAGCCAATTCCTGTGTAGGCCTGTGATCTGTCAATATAGTTTGTGATATTACCATTATTCTCTCCTGCTTCAGTAATCATTCCATAGCCGGTGATGGGAAGGCCTAAGGTATAGACTTTGTTGGAGGCCGTTATGGGAGTTGCCAGTAACTGTTCCAGATAGGAACCAGTAAAGATGTTTCCTGCAACGGAACTTAAAGAAGATTCCGGGAAAGACAGTTTCACCTTTTCACTCGTGTCATCTGTACGAATAATGACAGGCGTATTGGCAGGGATATCCTTTCCTCCGTTTCCTGTCTTTTCAGGACAAAGCAATTGCGAATTCCATTCTTTACAAATATAGGCGTAATAGTGCTTGCTATCGCCGTCATCAGGCAATTTTAAATCATAGGGTGCATAGAAAGTAGTGTAGAAGTGGCCGTCACCACCACTGTGTGTTTCTAACAGTAAGCCTTGATTGTTTGCAGGCTCCATACACCACTTCGCATCGTCTGTTGGGGAGTCATGATAGTATTTCAAGTCATAGATATCAGCCGCTCTTTCCCAGGATGTCGAATTGGCATCAGTTTCAGCGTATGCATAAGGATCAAGTGCCGTTACAGTAACCTTCTTATAAGTGCTGCTGCCTATCTTGAAGTAATAAACACCCACTGATGTAAGAGCAACCTTCTTCGTGTCATAGTCAGAATTGTCTGTTGCTGTTCTTTGGAAGAAATTACTCTGATCATAGTTGAGATACCTTCTGTTAGCAGGAACGTCGCCATCGTGTATCAGCAGCACAGCGCCACCGATATCCATGAGAGTCAAGGTCATTGCATCACCAGATGAAGCAGACATTACAGCCCGCTTCTCTCTATTGGTGCCTAATCCCTCTCCTGAATTTACTGCGACGTAGAGTCCCTGTGTCTGCATCGTCGAAGTGGGATTAGCAGGAGCCTCAACAGCACTGCCAGCGAAATAGAAGATTGTCGACGGGTCAGCCTCCGTTGCAGGAACAGGAATCGGTCCTCTTGTTGCATGAGAATACGTAAATCCATTTGCTAAAGTTTCAAAGGTAGTGCTAACGCCCGTTTTGCTATAGAAGTGCATGGGTATGGCCGTCGCTACACCAGAACCCTTTTCAATATCATGCAGATAACCGCTGGCATAACGCACGGGACTGATGCCCGATACACCTGGCTGCGAATGCAGACGGTAGTAGCCAGGTTCATATTTTACGATGTTTGCATCATCATAGACAACACCCTGTACATCCAACATTTCCTTATAGCTGGCAGTACCATTCTTCACCTTATCCAATACGGTTTTATTTGCTGTATAAGCCGTTTCTGTCAATCCACCCACATAACCTACACGTTCAATATATGGATTCAACAGTTCAGTCGTCAGGTTAAAAGTCCACTCCGAGGAAGTCGTACTGAGTTTAGCGTAGTTGTCAGAAGGATCCTTTCTGACGTAATACCTCGTGCCTGTATTGTTAATGACTGGATGTATGCGGAAATAGCCAAGGTTGTTCGATGGCAGCAGTTCAAACACCTCATAACCTACAGTATAGGTTGCATCGGGCAAATGCAGCAGCAAGTTCTGGCCCTCTGATATGGATGACATTGTCATCACATTCGCCGTACCTCCGCTATTCTTAATCATGTAGCGGTTATACATTCTAAAGCCATAGACATCACCCAATGGCGACCAGAGATAGTCGTTGGTATAACGGGTGTCGCGTCCTTCCTTTGCCTGCAATCCCCATGCGTTGGTATATTGTGCCAAGAAAGGCGTCGTTCCGCTTAGTGTCTCGAAGGTGTACCACAGGTTTTCGTCAACGCTTGTTACAAATCCCTCGCCTGCATTGGTTTCCAGACCCTTTTCGAACGCATAGGCAACATTGACATTCACCAAGCCGCCAATCAGCCCTGCATCCGACATCAGTTTCGTAGCTTTCAGGCCTTTATACAGGTTGTTCATCTCGGCATCGTCTTGCCATACATTGTTCCAGTCATCTTCATCACAATCAACTACGGTGTATACAGCAGGAGTTCCACCGTCGGCAGCTGTCGTTACCTGAACTTTCTTATATAAGGTCAATGTACCACCTATCTCGTAATAATGATCACCTACGGATGCCAGCGAGTTTGCTGCAGTATTCATTGCAGCCTCATCAGCGACGCTAGTCTCTTTTGAAGCTACAGCACGATTCCAGTCTGTCTCAGTACATACAACGATGGTTGTATCAGCCGAACCATTGACAGCAACAGGATATTTTGTAAATCTATAATAAGATGTGCCACCATTAATCTTATAGTAATGATCGCCCAGAATCGTTATCGAGGCCGCGTCACTCTTCATCGCATCTACACTTGCAGCTGTTCTCTGGAATGAAGTGGAGGTTGCAGCAGCATTGTAGGCCGCCTCTGTGCTTCCTGAGATTTCATAGACCACCGAAGGAGATGTTGATGTCACATGTACTTTCCTGTAGATTTTTCCACCCGTAATCTTATAGTAGTAGTTGCCTACAGACGTAAGAGCGTTAGCATCCGTTTCCATAGCTGCTTCAGTAGCGACAGTCTTCTGGTATGGATCAGTGGCACCATGTTTTTGTATATTATCAATATAGTAGAAGAAGTTACAGTTAGGCCTGTCAAATTCAGTTGGCACTGCCAGTTCGTCTCCAAGACTGACCTCTCCTGCATTTACGCTATAAGTGCGTCCCATGATGGTTGAACCTAATTGGTATTTATCACCAGGAACACCGTAGCTCATTGAGATCAAGTCACGCTGGGTAGTACCCGGAATGTCTTTGGTTACAAGTGATTCGGAAGGACTACTTTCAGTACCCTCACGATAAGGAATCGATGTGGGCGTCAGGGTTGAGTTAATCACCAAGTGATAGATCAGCTTGTGCGTAGAGAGTCCGAACATGATAAACTTCGTGGGATCACCGGTAGTCAAACTATTACCATAGCCCGTTAACCTGTTTGTGCCGCCAGTCTCCTGTAGGATACCATAATCATAATTCTCCTTTTTCAGCAGCATGAAGTTCTTGGCTGTCGCATTAAGCGTACTTTCTCCGTTGACATAGTTTCCTGAAGCTTTGTGCTTAATTTGTAGCGCATAGGGATCATTTCCCTCTATCAGCCAGATATAATGAGCATCACCAGAAAGATCTTTACCTGTATCATAAATGATGGCATCAGTATCGCCCCTCTTCATCATATTGTCATTCTCCCAATAAATGTTATAGGGCAACTTACCACTGATATCAATTGCCACATCGTTTGAGCCAGGGGCTTTAGTCGCCTTACCGTCAACTACGGCTTTCTTATTGGGTACCAGATAGGCTGTATTGTCTGGGTTATAGGCCTTATAACGCACATACACCTTGTCGTCATAGAGTCCGTAGAGCGTAATCAATTTTGTTGCATCTACAACTGTATAGGATCCCGTGCTTTCAGCGGCACTGCCATAATAAATGTAATCATCTGTATTCAGCAAGGGTGTCTGACTGTTGTCTGGCAGATAAGGAACAAAATGATGAAGTCCTGCACCGTCTTTGTCCTGCGTTTGACTGATAGCAAGCTTATTACCTGAATCATCGTTGGTAATGACTCTGTACTCATAAGTATGATCGACCTCATCGTTCAAGACGACCTTGGCTCCTGGGCTGATGTAAGCCTTCTCCCAAACAGCCTGTGTAACATCCTCATCGGTAGCAACATTCGAAGATATAGTGACTTTCTTATATTGAGGTACATCTGAGGCCTCTGTTCCGTTTATTTTAATGTAATAGATGCCATCAGCTCCCGCAGCAAGTGTTGTTTTCAGGGTTCCGTAGTCTGTATTGTTGCTGACTGTTCTTTGGTAGCACTCTTCTACAATCGAAGCTCCTGTAGAACTTGGCGTAGTCATACTGGCTCCATTGAGGAACGAATAGGTGTAGCTTCCTAATCCCGTCACAGCAAGCGCATAGCCGCCATCGGGGTGATTAAGTATGGCGAAGCGGTCTTTACCACCAACCTTGATGCCAATGCCCATCGGATTCGGCTCAACACTTAAATCGCTTGAATAATTTGCTTCACGGTTAAAGATCTGAACTGCGTATGGGTCAGTGGGTCTATAATAAGGTGAAGAGATGTCAGAAGGAGAGGACAGGAACTTCCACTGCCACTTCTTGTCGTCCTCGTCGACTGTAGCAGGCTTCGTTGGCGATTCGGTATCATCAGCGTAGAGCGTGACACCTGTGCCATCTGAAGTGTCGATGGTTCCGCTGCTCTGCACGTCCTTACCTGCGAGATTCATCGTTACCCATTTGCCATGAAGGATGTTATCACCATCCATATCGGCGCTTTCGTTGTAGCTGTAACGCACATACACAGTATTTTCATCTTCATCAAGTCCAGCTTCGGCAAACAGACCCGTAATTTCCTTGACTTCTGTTACAGACACTTTCTTATAGGTGTATGAAGCAGGAACGGTTCCAATCCTGAAGTAGTAATCGCCCGTGGCAGGAAGAAACCTTGCCTGGTGACCAACAGAATCGGCATGAAGAGCAGTTCTCTTGTACAGTTCCGCAGTGCTGTTCCAATCGTCGGCTGTTGCAGTTGTAATGCTATTCGTTGTGTTACCATAATAATACTTGAAGTCGGTAGCCAATGGACTCTTCACCTTATCTGGTATGGATGGAGTGTATTCGCCTGCCGTTTTGTAGCGCAGCGCCTCGTTTCCATCGTTGTTGATGATGTGGTATTCAAACACCTGCGGACGAACGAAGAATGTTGTCTGCGGACCCATTGATGCATTATTGGTAACCACAGCCTTGGAGTGATTGACAGGAGCAGCCAGTATCGTATAGTAGTTAGGCGCTTCCGACTTCGAATTCATCTGGATGCGCTTTGTATGGTCAAAGCGCGGCATCAGCTGCATGTTGCCATTCGCATCTGATACAGCCATGAATGTCTGCTTGGTAATCTGCAGCGTTGTATGGTCGTGGCCTTCAGGTGTCACATAGCCTGATGTTGTAGCATCTTCCAGCGTCATGGTATTCGAGCTAAGGGTACCTTCCCAGCCGCCATTACTCAATTCTGTTGAACTGAGTCTCATCGTGAGGAACTGTTCGGTATCAACATTCTTGAACTGCAGGTTATAGGGGTCAAAGCCGGTCTTGTCCTTATACTTTTTCTTCGTTTCTTCCCTTGTCAGCGGTTCGTTCTCATTTCCTGTTGTTGAAGCCCAAGGTATGCCCATCTCATCGTCAATAGCCAGATTGGGTTGTACATACCACAGGTTATTGTTGTCTATTTTTCCGTCGTCATCATCATCAACGGTAACGTTACCCACTTCATTCTGGTTAGGATTGAGAATCATGTCATAGACATTTCCGCCAGTCGGGTACGAGCCCTGAAAGACGGGCTTACTCAAGAAGCCTTCTGTATCGCCAACCTGATTTCTGGCGTATCTGGCATTCATCACAATGAGGAACTTCGATGCCGTAAACGTCTCCTCGCCTGTTGATTCATTATAATTATAGGTATAGCTTTTCTCATACTCATCCTTCACGGTGTAGGTGACATAGATATCCGGGTAGGTGCCAAACTGGTCGGCTTTCATAGGGGGAAGCGTTCCAAGTGAGGTAGAAGTAAATGGCACACCATCGACTTTGATCTCGTCTCTGAGTTTTCCGTCTTGAAGCCTGAGATAGTATTTATGGCAGCTTCCAGCCTTGGTGGCATTATTATAGAATTGATATTCCTTCACCATGGGGCTGTCGTAAGCTTTTAAGGCAGCAGTCTTCTCCGGGTCAGGACCGATAGGCAGTTGCTTACGCATAATCTCCCATCCGTGACGGTCGAGCAGTACCAGCACAGGCGGTATGTCGGCGCTCTCTATATCGAAGGTGCCATCACCCATATCGAAGGTCTGGAACCAGTGTTCCAGTATTTCCACCTTCTTGGTATTTGCTTTACCTTTATCGTCATATCCGTTCCATCGCAGGGCATTAGCGGCAACTTCATAGCTATGCCAACTACAACCGTCGATATAGTTAAGATCGTCAGCATCATTAATATCAAAATTACCATCACCTGAGCCAAGTTTTCCTTTCAGCGTTGCCCACAACTCACTAGGCATTACGAAGGTGGCAGGGTCTTTGCTGAACTCGTCAGCGCTCTTTGTGTATCCCAACACATGCTGTTTCAGCATATTGTAGGTCTTCCAGTATTGTTCAAATGAGGTCACATATCGGCGTTCGTTTTCTCCGCTGTCCGATGTATCGCCATCGCCATTAGTATCAGCAGCTATGGGATTGGTAGTCAGCAGTCGGTAGTGGCCTGTGGTTCCCAGAATCATATATTCTGTTGCCGCTATTTGTGAGATACCCGAAAGGTTACCACCAGTCACAATACGTTGCTTATTGGGTGCGTCAGTCTCCTGATTGAAATGCACGGCATAGGTCTGCAAGTAGGTACTGTTACTTGCACCGTTAAACGAGATGGTGCTTCTCGAGTGAATCTTCACATGATAAGGATCGTGATTCTCGCTCTCCATGAACCAAACCCATCTGGGACGTGTACTCGAACCGCCATTCATTTGTTCTTCGTTCGACTCGCTGCCATAGATGTTCAGATGACCGTCGCCATTACAATAGGGATACATGGCTTGCATTTTCGACGTGGTCAGTTTATCATTGCCATCCTCCAGCTTATAGTTCTTTCCGTTTAGGAATTTCAGCATGTAGGGGTTCTTTGTTCCGAAGCCGAAGCGCTCGTCTGTGTCGTAGGTGACATAGATATCCGCGTTACTCTTATGACCATCTGTTACTGTGACAGACTTATAGGTGTCACTTCCTATTAAGAAATAATATGTACCCGTAGAAAGGAGCTTCACCTGGGTAATCATATTCTCTTCGGTAGTAGCAGTCTTTCTGAATCCCTCGGCAGCAGCGCTGTATGCCGATGCATCAATCGTCACGGGTGAGTTATACTTTGCATCGGTAAGTTCGCCAACTGATGTTAACTCAGAGGGTGAGCCAGTGAAGCTAAAATCAACACCTCCATCAGGATCTGCATCAACGAATGCCGATGCTTTCCAATAGTGATAGGTAGCTACCAATGGGCTTTTATATTCATTGGGGAAAGACAGGTCAGGGCTTCTGCTGTCTACCTGAATCAAGTCATTCTTCGACTTATCTATCAAATGATAGACAATTTTTGCGTTCGCTTCCAGCTCAAACTTCAGCACTTCAGCTCCGTGTGCGTAGGTAGCATTACTATAAATCTTTACGACATCGACAGCCGAGCGTCCTATATTATAATAGGTGGTGCTGGCATCTACGCTTCCGTCAGCAGCCATCACTTCATAGATTGACGAGCCCATGGCGCCGCTACTCTTGGCAATAAAGCGGGAGGCGTCAGCTCTGGTAGTAGTAAACTCAAGAGACTTGTCGTTGCCCCAGGTACCATCATCAACTTGCACCCAAGCACCCATGTCTCTTTTTACAGAAGAATCTGTTCCGTCATCATCATATACCGTGACATCTTCTCTACCGCTGACACTATTCGCCGTTCTCGCTGCAAGGTTATCAATCAGCATCGCATAAGGATCGCGGGCTCTTAACAACCACTTGTATGCATCAGCATCTGTAGACGTTGCACTGCTCTTAATGACTCCAGCATCATAATAGAGATACTGCCCGTTCAGTTTGACGAAGAACGTCTGGTCTTCACTCAATTGAATTGGTTTTTCCCTAAGATGACTGGTGGTATATTTGACGTAGATGTCATGATTCGAATTGGAAGTCTCTGTGATTGTGGACGTCAGGTGAGTACGGCTTGTTCCCGTACCAGGACCGCTACCATTATTAAATGATGAATAGAATGTCAGCGTCTCGCCCACCAAGAATGGACTGACAATGATGCTGGGGATAGTGGCCAGCGATAGCGGGGTGAAGATCGATTGGCTCACAGAGGCTGTAGCGGCTACGTTTCCTGCCAAGTCAACAATCTTATAAGTAAAGGTGCGCGTGGGCAGTTCCATCACCTTGATGCGGGTTGACGATGAAGTGCTGTATTCGACAGCATTGCCCGCATAGGCAGTTGAAACATTCTGGTTGATGGTAATCACAGAAGCCGTACCGACAACGGCATCACTTGAATTATACTCGGTGATGGTTATGGTAAACGTCTTGTTACTTGCGCCCCTTGCTTTTATAGAAACCGTAACAGTAGCCTTGCCATCAGAACTGACTGTTTGGGTACCTGTACTCAAAACAGGAGAAGTAGCCGTTACCTGATCTGCATTCGTTCCGCCCGCAGTCACTTTGATATAATTACCATCTGCATAGGTCAGGTTGGTAATATTAAAGGTGATAGTATGAGCGTTACTATTAGGCACATTATAGGTATGGGATGCTGTTGAATAGGAGATGTCCTGACTCAGATGGTCCGTTGTCCAGTTCCAATACCCTTCGCCCTTATATTTACGCAACAAGAAGCTGCCTGCTGTTGCATCATCAGATACCTCCCAAACATTACCACTATAAGCTGTGCTGCTGGCTGTGAAGGCTGTTCCTGAGGAAGGAGTATTCGATGCTACACCAACATAGGAGGGTGAAGCACCTGATGTCTGACTGCGGCTGATGACTCTCAGCTCATAGGGGTCGCCAATGAAGGCAAACTCGCTGGCCTTCACGTAATCGCCGTCAGCACCGTTGTTCTTGAAATTGGTTGAGCCGTCGTATTTCAGTTTCTTGCCATCCACCTGACTGCTTTCTGCATCCGTCAACTCATACCATGTGGCAGCATTCCAGGTGGCAGACGAATAGCTGGCTGCTGGTGTGATGGTCCGGAAAGGTATAGACGGTAATACCTCATAGCCCAAATAGATGTCACGTCCTTCGCCCAGATCTGAATACTTCGTTATTGCTTGCGTTCGCGCTGCATCTTTGTAGTAGCCGTTGATGTTGCAATATTTACGCTTGAGCGAGACAGGGATATCTGCGTCACTAATATCTGCTGTCGAAAATGTATATTCACTCATGTCGATAGAGGCAGTCAGCGTGTGAGCGGCTTTCTCCTCATCAGTACCGCTAGGATTATAGAAGGGTGTAGGCACCTTGAAGTTGACTGTCGTTATTGCATACATTTGCTTGTCGGTAGAGTGACTCGTTACAGCTGTTGCAGGTGTCATCGCCTGGTAATACGGATCGTTATGATCGCTACGCAAATAGTAATATTTGCCGGTACCAGGATCCTTGTATGATCCGTTAGCGTTGAAAATCCTGGTTCCCATAAAGACATAGCCGTCTTTACTGCCGTCCAAGGCTTTGGAACTCAACAATGCGAACGAATTATAAACAGTGCCGTAACTGCGGTAATAGCCTGGCTTTGATTCAGAGCTCACGAGGGTGGCATCAGCCTCAGCTTCAACGGAATTATAGACTGTTGTATATTTTACATCGTCATCACTTGCAAAATATATTTTTGCACCTACGCTATTACCAAATAAAACGGCACCTTTATAGTATTTCCTTACATAGTCAGCATCGTAGGTGTCTTGTTCAATGTAATATGTATCCTCATTATTATAGGCAGAACGAATGGTGATGTTGTATGGGTCTTCTCCTTCGTAAAGGTACTTAAAATGGAACTGGGATTCCACATCCTCTCTCCTGTTCTTGTTTTTACCAGACTTATCTTCCCAATAAGCAGTAATTGAACTATTCTTTACCTTAGAGACATCTACATAGACAAATTCATCGCTGGCCAGCTGTTCTGCTGATACGTACTGCTTCGGAATGACTGCGGGGCGGTTGTTACGGCCTCTGTTGAAAGCCAGGAATCCATCACCTAAGGTAATATTGTAGCTCTCGGAGCCATCAAGCTTCGCAATCGTATTGTCAGCATCGTATTCATAGGTCACATAGATGTGATAGTCATTGCTTGGGATTTCAGCACCTCCGTCACCTTCTGCCAGACATACATCCTGAAAGCTAAAGTAATAATCACCATCGGCAAGTGAACCGACCTGTGATTCCATGTTGGCATAGCTGGTGGCCGTCTTCTTGTTGCTGCTTGCTGCTGCACTCCATGCACTCTCATTACTAATCACTTCATTAGTGATTGCATGTTCACTTACTGTCACTTTTACATAAGGGGCAAGGGGGGCTTTGTAGAGGAAATACTTGAATTTTGAGTTGTTTTGATAAATATCATGAGCCGTACCGTCTTTCTTGATCACCGATTCTGGATAGAACGTGAAATTCTTTGCCAGCGGACTCTTAAAGTGAGCAGGCAACTCTACAGTGCTGGCATCGCTAAAGACGACTCTCACGGCCTCCATGCGCCATCCGTCATAAGATAACTTTGTATTTGCAGTACCTTTCTCGTGATCAAGTGGCAATGTCAGGATATGGTAGGTAACCTTAAATGCCCACGCTTCAGTAGCTCCTCCCGCCATCAGCAGGAGTGCCATTAGTATGATGATATGTCTACGTCTTACCATTGCTCCGTGTATTTTGATGAATCCACTATCAAGTCGCGTTCGCTGATGGTGAATGAATAGGTGTAGCTATAACCTGGTTGCCACGTTGCAGGAACGGTGGCTGTAAGTCCTTCGTCTTCGATGGGCTCATCCCATACTTTCCAAGACGCGCTGACTTCTATTACGCCTGCCCAAGCCTGGGGTATCATGATGTAGCTGCCAAGGTCTTGTACAGCCCCTGTGATGGAATATGTCTGATTAAGCGTTACCACGAGGTCTGTATTGTCATCAAGACTGCTCCATCCTGCGCTATGGGTATAGCTGCCTGTCGCTTTTATGTTTTTAAAGGTGATGGTATTGATAGTCACCTCTTTTGACTGTGAGGCTGACAGTTGCAACTTGATGCGGGCGAAGGGATGCTTGAAGGTCAGCGCTACCTCGCCAGCTGTGGGCTGCAGGGTACTGTTGGTGCCTGCTTTGTCCTGATCGGCAGCGAGGGCGTAGATGAACTCCTTCAGGGTGCTCTGTCCTGCTGAGGTCATTGGCAGGGAGGTGCAGGTGAAGCTGACTTCCTGGGCGTCAGGCTCTTTGTCATCGTTGGTGTCAATGACTGAATAGGTGGGACCTGCACCCATGTAGCTGGGCAGGGAGGCAGAAGCAGGCATATAGGCGAAGAAGTCCAGAGAGCCTGAGGTGGGCCAGTAGTGCTTACCGTCAGAGAACTCCCAGCTGTCAGTAACCCAATCAATCTGTACAGGGCTGAAGTAGGCCGTTGTGGTGTTGTGTGTATAGGCAGCAGCGGTGAAGGCGGCTTCGGTTTGCAGGGCTGACTGCGAGTCGAAGGTGGCGGCACGCGTCTCCATCATGCGCCAAACATCGGCGTTGAAGCGAATCCTGTTGGCTTCGGCGCTGGTGTTGGGGGCGTAGATGTCAGAGTCGCTGCTATCACTCGAACAGGCTGTCAGCAGGAGTGCAGCCATCATCACCAACCATTTCACGGTAGGTTTAGATGAGGTTTGTATGAGGTTTTTGAAGCAAACCTCATGTGTCTGAAATCCTTTGTATAAAGGCGTTTCAGCTGTGTTGCATGAGGTTATGAGGTTTTTTCGCATTTTCTTCTTTTTTTCGTTTCTTAGTCTTGCCTTGAGCGTTCCCTAATTTCGCTTGGCGCGTTCCCTAGTTTCGCTATGAGCGTTCCTAGGCTTTGCTCTTGGAGTTCCTATGGTTTTACGATGCAGTCACAATGCTTTTACGTTGCAGTTACTTAGTTATTACGATGCAATCTCTAAGCTTTTACGGTGTAATATCTAAGTAATTGGGTCGTAATATCTATGTAACTTCATCATAGTTTCAATGCAACTTCATCTTCATCTCCATTCAACTGTTTTTTGATAATCCGGAGGGAGGGGTGCTCCCTCCGGAATAGTTGGTTCTAATTCATTTGATAGTCTTATGGATTAGGGAATATTAACGTCTATATCGTCATCATCATTAGAATCGCCATTCAAATCGGTATCCCAATCAGCAATAGTGCAAGAAGCAGAGAATACGATTACATCACCAAGCACTGGATCAAGATCTGTCTTATCGTTATTGATATCAACAGGCTGATAGCCGCCTGAGCCTGCATCAATAATGAATACATACTTGTATCCAGGATCAAAATCTTGATCAATAGGCCAACAGCACCATCTTTCAGAAGCAATAACAGTACCACTAGCATCGTTGTTCTTAATAGTCATCTTCAAGGCCAAATAGTTACCAACAATATTAGGTGTCGTTGAGCTTGTAATAGATGGAGCTGGATCATTTGCTGTAGAATACTCAGCAGTGTTAACCTTATCCTGCGGAACTATCAGCCAAGGAGATCCCAGCGTTACAACCTCGTTATCCCTTGTACCACCATTCGTTCCAGTAAACGTAACACCAAGTGAAGATTGTGTATAGGCTCCTGGAGTTGCAGGAGTCCAATCACTTTGAGCAACTTTGCCTGTACCATCACCTGTATAAGCAAAATCACCAATAGTCTTTACCTGACCTATCTGCACATCAGAAATGGTTAATTTCAAGTTGGCATTTGTGTTCTTTACTTTAACGACTATCTGAGATAGTGCATGACGGAAATCCAATACGACTCCAGTAGAACCAGGGCTTGAAGTAATAGCTCTTTTAGCTACAAGGACATCCACTTGCGATGTTGCTGCGGCGGCTGGAGTATAATCATCAATAGCACCAGCAGTGTTAGCTATTTGAGTCGCTCCATAAATAGCAGTAAATGTTAAAGTTTTATAAGTTTCAGGCTCAGTTCCTTTAGCAGCGCCAAGGTCTGAAGGATAATAATACTTGTTTGATGAAGTAAATGTACTTCCATCTTGTTTTGTAAAATCCGTTTGGAAATATTTGCTTCCATCATAATCTGCATACACATTAAAGGAATTACCTGTTGCGAAAGCAGTCATTACACCAGCGTCTGTAGCACCACGAGTTATGTTGTTCATAAACGGCCTAAAGCTGATGGCATTAGCATCTTTGAGACTCTCGTTGACCGATGTCGTCTCGTCATTGCTGCAAGAGGCAAGCGCTACGGCTGCCATTGCAAGGAATAAAAGATTTTTTTTCATAATTGTATAAAATTAAAAGTGAATAAAAAAATTGTTTGTTCTAAATTGTTTTCTGTTCTTTGCTGTCTGTTTCGTGTTGTAATAGTTTTTTAAGTGGGTTATACATTATGTCATTAGTTCTCTCTTACATTCCAACGTCGATCTCAACACCTTGCCAGTCGTCGATGGTGGGCTGGAAGCCGGAGCCGTTGACGATAGGCTTGGGGATAGGTAGCTCGTCGAGCTCCAGATAGAGGTTGTACTCATCAGGATTGGTCTCTGGGTCATGCATCTGTTCAGAGACATCCTGTGTGTAGTACCATTTTGAACCGTCGGCAAGGACGGCATAGAGGGTGAACACATGCTGATTTTTGTTTTCTTCAGCATGATAGGGACAATGGCCAAAGCAACGGAACTTCATGTGAATGGTGCTGCCATCAACGGCCTCACAAGTAAATGCCTGCGTAGCGGTGTTCTCGCTCAGCTTGCCCGTCTCAAGGAAGATTGATGCGGCGAGGCCCGTGAGGGCTCCACCCATCTGACCTACATATTTCAGGTTAGGCACGTTCTTAACGGTGATATCTATCTCAACGAAGCGGGGCTCGGGCATCATCTTGATCTTATAGAGGGAGTCGAGACTGATATGGATATCTTCTGAGAGCCCTGCCCATAGGAAGTCGGGCTCCAGGATAACGGGCTCGTTGCCAGCGGCTCGCGGCATCTGTGCACGGGTATCTATCATGGTGCCTTCCTCGATAGACGAGGTGCGGGTGTAGGCCTCTACAGTTGAAGGCTCTTCCAATCCGCGCAGCAGGATAGTCTCAGTATCGTTGTTATAGGTCAGCGCCTGATAATCACCTGGGGTCAGGCGAATCTCAGGATAGGGAGGCACCAGTCGGTAGTCGTAGCGCTCAGGCTCACTACCAAGGCTCGCCTTATCATAGACGAGCACCGTCATACTCTTAGGATTAGCGCTCGGCGCCTTGCTCCAGTCAAAGGCAGGAGTAGCCAACGCCCAGTGGTTATGGTCGTAGCAAAGGTCCTTGTACTCGCAGGACATGAACAGTGAACAGATAATAGTGAATAGTGAATAGTTTGCTACCGCACTGATAAGAGCGGTGCAAAGAGTCTCCATGCGGCGACGAACACCTGTCCATCGTCCCAGCCTCTTCATTGCGGTAGCTATTCTCTTACTATTCATTCTTCACTCTTCACTTAATCACCCACACCAGTGACACTTCGGCCTTAGTGGGTCCCCACCAGTGGCGCTTATGGGTGCTATCCCACACATAGTGACCATCGAGGGGAACGTATTCCTTATATTCACCGTCCTGGAAGCCTACTCCAAGAGACAGGTCGAGACGGAGACAACGATTCAACTTGAAAGCATAGCCATACTCCACACCGCCACCGAAGCCGAAGTGGGCTGCCTGATAGCCGCGTCCGCCCCATTCCACATCATAGGTCATGCCCTGCATATAGATGCCTAAGTGATGGCCCTTGAAGTCAAAAGGTGAGCAGGGACGGTCCTTGCTAATCAGCGGACTGAACCAGTAACGGGCACCCAGATAGCCACCATAGCCCTGCCAGTAGCGGTGACGATTGTCTGACGAGAACCAAGTGTAGAACCAGTCGGCAGTCAGCGACAGTCGTTTTCCCAGATAGACCTCAATGCCAATATTGGGAATCAACGCTGCATCATAGAGCAGGTTGCTCTTTACAGCAAAGCGATGGTCGCTGGGACAAGGAATAACGGGGAGGGTATCAACGGGGGAAGTGATGGTGTCAACAGAGGGAGCGATGGTGTCAACGGGGGGAACGATGGGAGAACCATCGCACACGCTAGCGCTTACGCTGGCGTTATGCACACGCGCGTATAAAAAATTGAGGGAAAGTTCGGCACGGCGCAAAAAGGGCATGCAGTGGCGCATCAGGTACTGGAAGTCCTGCGGATAACGACGACGAATCTGGCGCTCCTTCACCTCATCGGGCCAATGCAGGCGGATGATATTAAGCAGTTGCGCCCTATGGGGCAGCTGTTTATCACTACATTGCAAGACGAAAGCCTCAACGCCTTTCCAATCCTCGCCCCATTCACGGGCTTTGATCTTGCCAGGCGGCAGGTCTATTCGCTCTGAAAGATAGACCTTGAGACTGTCGATACGCTCGCGTGACAGTCGGCGGTTGAGAGCCAGCGGACCTTCAGGCGAGCTGAAGCCGCTGATGGTAATACGTCGAAGGGTGTAGCTGGTGTCATTGCGAATAGTGCCCAGCGTGCTGTTAACCTTGCCTAGCTCATAACTGTTGTTGTCCAGGCGGGTGTCGATATTCGCCCTGCCAAGGGGAAAAACAATGCGTGCCGACAGCTGGAGCGTGTCGGTAAGCAATGAGTCTTGGCTATGATGAGGGCTCGTCTGTGCCAATGAAATCATTGACAGGAATAGATATGTCAACAGTGCGGTGAACCGCATTTATAGTTCGTTTTAGTCAGTTTTTTGCAATCGTTACTAATATAGTATTGCTACTATTGGTTGCAAATATACCTCTTTTCTTCTAATTACTGCAAAAAAATAGGAGAAAAGTAATGGATTTAACGAAAAAAACGTTGAAAAACGAACTATTTCCGCTTTTTGGCTTGTGTTTTTACCTTTTTGAGAGGAACAATCAGGTCTTGTTCCTGCCAGATGGGCTTCAGCGTGTTAGGCAGTTCAATGTTGAGTTCCTCAAACTTTGGAAGTGCGATTTTCATGGGTTCGGCCCTCAGGGGGATAGTGATGTTGTAGGCCGACTCGCACTGCACCTTCACGATGCCGCGATGCAACATGCCCAACTCACGGGCGGCACCCCACGAAAGGTCGATAATACGTCTGCGGATATAAGGTCCGCGATCGTTCACACGTACAATCACGGAACGGTTGTTCACCAGGTTCGTCACTTTCAGCAGCGTACCGAACGGCAGTGTGCGGTGGGCACAGGTCATGGAGTCATGATGCAGTCGTTCGCCATTTGCCGTGATACTACCTGTGGCCCGCTTCGCATAATAGGAAGCTATGCCGTGAAAAGCCTGAGCGTGGAGCTGTGTAGAGGGAATAGTGTAGAGCGTAGAGTTTGCTACCGCATTGAAGAGTAGGACGCATAGTATAATTATGCGCCTACGGAATAATGCGGTAGCTATCTTTTTATTCATTATGTTCAATGACGGTCGTTTATTCATTATGATCATACAACACCTTGTGCAAGCATTGCCTTGGCAACCTTCATAAAGCCTGCCACATTGGCACCTTTGACGTAGTTGATATAACCATTGGGCTCCTTGCCGTACTTGACGCACTGCTGGTGGATACCCGACATAATCTGATGCAGTCGCTGGTCGACTTCTTCAGCTGTCCACGACATGCGCATGGAGTTCTGAGTCATCTCCAAACCACTGGTGGCTACGCCGCCTGCGTTGACTGCCTTGCCAGGAGCAAACAGTTGTCCGGCAGCAATAAACTTATTGACTGCATCAGCCGTGCATCCCATGTTAGACACCTCAGCCACACACAGCGGCTTCTGAGCCAGGATCTTATCGGCATCGTCGCCATTGAGCTCGTTCTGCGTTGCACAGGGCAGATAGATATCGGCTTTCTGCTCCCAAGGCTTTTTGCCGGCAAAGAACTGTGCACCGTCGAACTCCTCAGCGTAGGGCTCGCAGATATCGTTGCCGCTAGCGCGAAGCTCCAACAGGTAGTCAATCTTCTCAGCATCCAAGCCTGCAGGGTCATAGATATAACCGTCAGGACCACTGATGGTAATCACCTTCGCCCCCAGCTCGGTAGCTTTCTTAGCTGCGCCCCAAGCCACATTGCCGAAGCCGCTCAGAGCCACCGTCTTACCTTTTATATCGAGTCCGTGGGCCTTCATCATGTGGTTAACGAAGTAGAGCGCACCATAGCCCGTAGCCTCCGGACGCAGGATGCTGCCGCCCCATTCAATACCCTTACCCGTCAGGGTGGCACCGTGGAACTGCGAGGTAATCTTCTTGTACATACCGAACAGATAACCTATCTCACGGCCTCCAACACCAATATCGCCTGCAGGGACATCCATATCAGGACCAATCACCTTATAGAGCTCCAGCATGAATGCCTGGCAGAAACGCATGATCTCAGCCTCGCTCTTTCCACGCACGCTGAAGTCGCTGCCACCCTTGCCGCCACCCATCGGGAGTGTGGTCAAAGCATTCTTGAAGGTCTGCTCAAAGCCCAGGAACTTCAGGATAGAAAGATTGACGGAGGCATGGAAACGAAGACCGCCCTTATAGGGGCCTATGGCACTATTGAACTGTACGCGATAACCGATATTGACTTGTACCTCACCCTTGTCGTCAACCCAGGGCACACGGAAGGTGGTGATACGTTCGGGTTCAACAAGGCGCTCAATAATCTTGGCCTTCTCGAACTCAGGATGCTGGTTATAGACATCCTTGATGGATTCCAGAACTTCACGAACTGCCTGCAGAAACTCTAACTCGCCAGGGTGCTTACGCTCAAGCGACTGCATGATTTTCTCAACTTCCATAGTCTTATGATTTAGTAATATAAAAAGGTTACTACGTTACGTAGTTTTAGATTTCTACTTAGATTTTCGCTGCAAATATAAGTGTTTTTTAAATACGAAGCAAATAAAAAGGGCTTTTTTCGCCAGAAAGAAGCGAAAAAAGCCCGTTTGTGTTGTTCTTTAGACGAAAATCAGTATAGTAAGAGCAAGCCGGCAAAGGCACTCATCACAATCATCTTGATGGGGTTGACCTTGAAGATCAGGGTGCCGATAAAGGTGGCAACAAACAGCAGAACACTGATCCAGAACTGCCAGGCATTCTCCGTGGGAGCAGAGAAATTCTCCTTCGTACAAAGCAATAACGTAGCGGCAGCCAACAGTCCTACGACTGCGGGGCGCAACCCGTTGAAAACGGATTGAACAGCAACGGTATGCATGTACTTCAAGAACATCTTACTGATCAGAATCATCAGGATTAATGAGGGCAGAACGAGCGCAAAGGTGGAAACGGCAGAGCCGAGAATACCCATAGGAACAGAGTATCCGGCATTGACAACAGCCTGATAACCACAATAGGTGGCTGAGTTGATGCCGATAGGACCGGGGGTCATCTGACTGATAGCCACAATATCGGTGAACTGTGCCGACGTTAGCCAGCCCCAGTGCTCAACCGTCTCGTTCTGAATCAGCGACAACATGCCGTAGCCGCCGCCAAAACCGAACAGGCCTATCTCAAAAAACGTGATAAACAAATATAGGAATATCATATCTTCAGTCAGTTTGTTCCGTTGGCTTAATCATCGTACCATAAAGGTAGCCGCCAATGCCTGCTGCCAATATGATAATAATAGGTGAGACACCCAGCGCCCAGATGAGCAGGGCACTCACAATGGGTATCCAACTGGTGAGCCACGTCAGCTTCGCACTGCGTGCCAGGTTGAACGTGGGAACAGCAATGAGGGCTACCACAGCAGGACGGATACCACGGAACATGGATGCCACGATGGGATTGTCCTGGAACTGATGGAAGAACATAGCTATCAAGAGGATGATGAGGAAAGAGGGTAGGGCTGTGCCCAACGCACAACAGACAGCACCGCGCTTCTTGCGCAGCTTATAGCCAATAAAGGTGCTGATATTGATGGCAAACACACCCGGACAACTCTGAGAGATGGCAATGAGGTCAAGGAATTCTTCCTTACTCACCCATCCGTACTTCTCAACCACCTCAGCCTCAATGATAGGTATCATGGCATATCCACCACCAAGGGTGAACATGCCAATCTTAAAGAAGGTCTTGAAAAGCCTACCCAGGCCCTCCCCAAGGGAGGGATGTGTAGCTACTTGTTCTGATTGTATTTCCTGCATTGCATTTACTTTTCTAAAGTTCCCCTCCTTGAGGGGCAATTGCGGAGGCTTTTATTTTTGTGCTTCCACCCACTTACGTGCATTGACGAATGCCTCAATCCAAGGCGTAACTTCATCATTGCGGCGGTCAGCAGGATACCACGCGTTCTGCCAAGGGAAGACGGCACGCTCCAAGTGTGGCATCATGCAGAGATGACGACCATCGGCAGAGCAGATACCTGCTACATTGTAATCAGATCCGTTAGGATTAGCAGGATAGCCAGCGTAGTTGTACTTGGCAATCACATTATACGTGCTCTCTGCTTCCGGCAGAGAGAACTTGCCTTCTCCGTGAGCTACCCACAGACCGAGCTTGTTACCACTCAGTGAGCCAAACATCACGCTGTTGTTCTGAGGAATGCTCAGGCTGATGAACTCACTCTCGAACTTATGTGAGTCGTTGTGCAGCATCTTAGCACCCTTGGCACCAGTGAGGCCGAGCTCCACCATCAACTGACAACCGTTACAGATACCCAGTGAGAGAGTGTCCTTACGGGCATAGAACTTATCGAGAGCCTCCTTTGCCTTAGGATTGAAGAGGAAGGCACCTGCCCAACCCTTAGCAGAACCGAGTACGTCGGAGTTAGAGAAGCCACCGCAGAACACAATCATATTGATATCCTCAAGGGTCTCACGACCAGAAATCAGGTCGGTCATCATCACGTCCTTCACATCGAAGCCAGCAAGATAGAGGCAGTAAGCCATCTCACGCTCACCATTGGTTCCCTTCTCACGGATGATGGCGGCCTTGATGCCAGAGGGCTGACGACGATCGGCAGAAATACCGTACTGTGCCAATGTGCCTGTGAAGTTTTTGTTGAACTTCATCTCCAGCGGCTGCTTCTTGTAGTTCTCGAAGCGCTCCTTAGCCTTGCCGTTGAAGCTCTGCTTGCGATCGAGCAGGTAGCTGGTCTTATACCAAACATCGCGGAGGGCATCAATATCAAACTGACGGGAAACGGTCTCCCCGTTTGCATCAGGATAAACAACTTCAATTTCGCGGCTGTCCTCAACTGGATAGCCAATCTTAGCAAAGCCTACGCCCTGCTCTTCCATAAAGTCCTTGAACTCCTGCTTGTACTCGTCGCTAACCTCGATGACTACGCCTGGGTTCTCAGCGAAGAGTGTCTTTACAACGTCGCCATCAGCACAGATATCGTGCAGGTTGATATGCATACCGCCTTTCTGATTGGCAAAGCACATCTCAAGCAGCGTAGTAATCAGACCACCGGCAGAAATATCGTGACCTGCCAGAATCCAGCCCTTCTCTATCATCTGCTGTACAGCCATGAAGGCATCAGCAAAGTACTCTGGGTTCTTAACGGTTGGAACATCATCGCCTACCTTGCCTAAGCTCTGGGCGAAGGCAGAACCACCAAGGCGCTGTTCATCGAACGAGAAGTCGATATGGTAGAGCGAACAGTGCTTGTCGTTTTTGATGACAGGACTTACCACCTTCTTAATATCAGACACCTCACCACCAGCAGAAACGATGACTGTTCCCGGAGAGATAATCTTCTCGCCGTTAGGATACTGCTGGCTCAAAGACAGCGAGTCCTTACCTGTTGGCACGTTGATATGCAGGTCGCAGCAGAAATCTGAGAGTGCCTTCACACCGGCATACAAACGGGCATCCTCACCCTCCTGAGAGCGACAAGGCCACATCCAGTTAGCACTCAGACTCAGCGAATCCATTCCCTCTGCCAAAGGAGCCCAAACAATATTAGTCAAAGCTTCAGCTACTGAGAGCACACTTCCAGCAGCAGGATTAGCAAGACCTGCCTGAGGAGCATGTCCGAGAGCGGTAGCAATACCCTTCTGACCACGATAGTCGAGGGCAACAACACCGCAGTCGCTCAATGGCAACTGAATCTCACCCTGACACTGCTGACGGGCTATCTTACCTGTTACAGAACGGTCTACCTTGTTGGTCAACCAGTCCTTACAAGCCACTGCCTCCAGCTGGAGTACGCGCTCAAGGTACTCGTTAAGCTGTTCTTTGGAAATGCCAGACTTTCCAGATTTTCCCGCATAGTCAACATCGGCATAGTGACGCTCCACCGTATTATCTTTCATAATGGTCTTAGGTGAGTGACCAAACATCTGAGCCACGTCGAGGTCGAATGGCTTCACACCGTCGCCCTGCTTGAATGAGAAGTGGGCATCGCCAGTAGTCTCACCAACGACATACAGCGGAGCACGCTCGCGCTCAGCAATCTTACGTACATGTTCGATATGCTTCTCGTCAATCAGCAGGCCCATGCGCTCCTGACTCTCATTGGCAATGATTTCCTTAGAGCTCAAAGTCTTATCACCGATAGGCAGCTTGGTCATATCAATCTCACCGCCACACTCCTCAACGAGCTCTGACAAGCAGTTCAGGTGGCCAGCTGATCCGTGGTCGTGGATAGAAACAACGGGGTTCACATCTTCCTCACAAAGGGCACGCACCAGGTTATAGGCACGCTTCTGCATCTCTGGGTTGGCACGCTGTACGGCGTTCAACTCGATACCGTTGCTATAACGACCCGTATCTACTGAAGACACAGAACCACCACCAAGACCGATGCGGTAATTATCACCACCAACAACGACCACCTTGTTGCCTGGTTGAGGCTCCTTCTTCAGACAGTCACGCTTAGTGCCGTAACCAACACCACCAGCCAGCATGATGACCTTATCATAGGCGTATTTCGTTGCTTGCGCTGCTGTGCCACAGCAGTTTCCAGCCTTCTCCTGATGTTCGAAGGTCAGTACAGAACCGCAAATCAGCGGCTGACCGAACTTGTTACCGAAGTCAGAAGCACCATTAGAAGCCTTGATCAGAATCTGCTCTGGTGTCTGATACAGCCACTGGCGAACGGGAAGGATATCCTCCCAGTCCCTTTTAAGTGTAGAGTTTAGAGTGTAGAGTGTAGAGTTTGCTTCCGCGCTCCCCTTTTTTGCTGATTCAGAGGCGGTAGCAAACTCTACATTCTCCGTTCTACACTCTACATTATCCACGTCTTCTCGAAGCCGTGGATAGGCGGTCATATAAACAGCGGTACCAGCGATAGGCCAAGAACCTACGCCACCACCCATACGGTCGCGAATCTCACCACCAGTACCCGTAGCAGCACCGTTGAATGGCTCTACGGTTGTTGGGAAGTTATGGGTCTCAGCCTTCAGCGAGATAACGCTCTCTATGTCTTTTACCTGGAAGTAGTCGCTTGTGCTCTGGTCTTTCGGAGCAAACTGCTCAACAACCGGCCCCTGTGCAAAAGCCACATTGTCCTTATAGGCGGAAAGAATCTTGTTTGGGTTCTCCTGGGTGGTCTTCTTAATCATGGCGAAGAGACTTGACTCCATCTCTTTGCCATCGATGATAAAGGTACCACCGAAAATCTTATGACGACAGTGCTCGGAGTTGATCTGGGCGAAGCCGAAGATTTCAGAATCCGTCAGCGGACGACCGTTCTGCTTCTCCAAGCCGTGGAGATACTCAATCTCTTCAGAGCTCAGAGCAAGACCCTCCTGCTCGTTATATTCCTCCAAATTATCCACATACTTAATGGGCTCAGGCTTGATGTTAATCGTAAAAATGTCCTGATTCAAACCATCGTACATACGCTGCAGCATCTCGTCATGCTCAGCATCTTTTGATGCTACGGGGTAATACTCCTCTATACGCAAAATGCCGCTGAGTCCCATATTCTGAGTAATCTCAACGGCATTTGTTGACCAAGGAGTCACCATTTCACGACGTGGACCCACGAAGAATCCCTCCATGGTCTGGGCGTCGGTGAGCTCTGCATTGCCGTAGAGCCAACAAAGTTCTTGTACTTCTGTCTGTGTGAGTTGATGATCCACCTGAGTGGCAATCACGCTCTGTTGTGGGGTCTTGAAGAAAAAAATCATAGTTCTCTTTGAGCCTTTAAAAATATTGTTTTTACAATTTGCCTGCAAAGGTACGAATAAGTAAGCAAAAAGCCAAATTTATTTTTGCTTTTTCGAATGGTAGTACCTTTGAGACACAATCTCAGCGTACGAATAAGCGAGTAAAATGTCAAATCTTACAATGTGGATTGATATAAATCAAATAATTGGCTTTTTTACACCGATTATTAATAATGAATTTGGATTGACGTATTAAAAATACGTACCTTTGCAGTGTGTTTTTCATAGTATTAGATTTAAGGTTAACAAAGGTTGGGTCACAGCGGTGACCCTTTTTTTATGTCTAAAAGCAACGTGAATTGGAAAAAATACAGGAAAAAACTTGCAGTTTCATTTTTTTTTTATACTTTTGTCATCGATTCTGTGACAGTAATGCTATGGAAGATGATAAAAGAAATGAACTATTTCATATACAATAACCTTTTAAATTTATAATGAACATGAAAAAGTATTTAGCAGAAATGGTTGGCACAATGGTTCTTGTGCTGATGGGTTGCGGCGTTGCCGTAAGTCTGGGTTGTGATCCCGTAAACAATATTCCCGCTGTTGTGGGTACGGCTTTTGCTTTCGGCTTGGCTGTTGTAGCAATGGCTTATACCATTGGTGGCATCTCTGGTTGCCATATCAATCCTGCCATCACCCTCGGTGTATGGATGTCGGGTAGAATGAGTGGCAAGGATGCTTGTGGTTATGTATGCGGTCAGATTGTTGGCGCTTTCATCGGCTCTGCTCTGTTGGCTATCCTTACTGCCAATGTTCCAGGACTGGAAGGAACGGGCGCAAATGATCTTCAGGCAAATGTGACGATGGTTGGAGGTCTGCTGGCTGAGATTATCTTCACCTGCGTATTCGTGCTTGTTGTACTGGGCGCTACCGCAAAGACCAATGGAGCTACAAACAACTTCGCAGGATTGGCAATCGGCTTGTCGCTGATTCTCGTTCACCTGGTCTGCATCCGCTATACAGGCACATCTGTTAACCCCGCCCGTTCATTGGCCCCCGCTATTTTCCAGGGCGGTACGGCATTGACAAACCTCTGGATCTTCATTGTTGGTCCGTTGGTAGGTGCTGCTTGTGCTGCAGGCATTTGGAAGATGATTGATACTGAGAAGTAAAAGAAGAATGGAAATACTGATTAAAAACTTGGAACAAATTCGCGAGGCAGCTCGCGAATTTGTTCTTCATATAGGAACCCACACCGTCTTCGCTTTCTATGGAAAGATGGGAGCGGGAAAGACTACATTCGTCAAGGCTGTGTGTGAGGAATTGGGTGTTGAGGACGTGATTACTTCGCCCACCTTTGCCATAGTCAATGAATATAAAGCCTCTGACTCATTCAAAGGAGGAGAGACGATATACCACTTTGATTTCTATCGGATCAAGAAGTTGGAGGAGGTCTACGATATGGGATATGAGGACTATTTTTATAGTGGTGCCCTCTGTTTCATTGAATGGCCTGAACTGATAGAAGAGCTGTTGCCGGAAGATGCCGTTCGCGTAACGATAGAGGAACAGGAAAACGGAACGCGCAAGGTTATGTTCTAACCTCGCGCGTACATTATTTATATAAAGAGGGCTCGTTAAACGTTCTGCATTTATATAAAGAGGGCTCGTTAAACGCTTTGCTCTTGGAAATCAAGGTCGGCCTGAATGACGAAGAATACTTCCTGTGGATCAAAAGGCCCTTCGCCTTCCTCTTTCGCTTCATTGCAAACAAAGTCGGCAACAACCTCCATGTCTACGTCTACTTCGTCGTCATTGCTTTCCAAGATGCCACTGGTATAGAAATAGGTTCCGATGGCATCAATGATAAAGAGCAGTTCGTCGTCGGAGTATTTCTCTTTCAGATCGTTGGGCAGTTGCTCTCGGATGAAAGCAATCTCACGGCGAGACTCGGCCTCGTCCATCAGCAGTTCTTCATCAAGTGTTGCCATAGCTTAGAGCAATGAGTCAAACTTCTCTTCAAACTTCGCTTTAGAGACAGCGCCTACCAGCTTGTCGACGACCTCACCGTTCTTGAAGAACAGAATGGTGGGGATGTTACGGATGCCATAATCGGCAGCCAGGTCATCACACTCCTCTACATCACACTTACCAACGACAATCTTGCCGTCGTACTTCTCTGCCAGCTCAGAGATGATGGGAGCCACCATGCGGCAAGGACCGCACCATGTTGCCCAAAAATCAACTACCAACGGCAGGTTGCCGTCCTTCAGACTCGCAAAGTTCTCGTTTGTTATTTGTACTTCCATTGTTATGAATAATTTTTGATTAAACGTTTTGCAAATGTATAAATAAATATCCAGATGGCGAAGGCATTTACAGAAGATTAACGAAAACTAATTAATCTTATAGTCGAGCGCCTCCGTCCGTTCGATGTAGTCAATGAGTGTATGGCGCACGTCGACACTGTGTTTCTGCGACCTCAGCAGCACGTGATTCTTACCCATTGAGTCGCGCAACTGGAAGAAGAGCTTCGTCTTTCCGGGATGCTCGCAGATCAGTTCATTCAGCTCAGCCACCACTTGGTCGTTCAACTCATCGGTATTCAGCGAGATAGTGATACGGTCGATGGATTTCTCCTTGATAGACTGCAATAGTTCTACATTACCAATCTTCAGTTCCTTCTGGTTGCTGTTCTGGAAACGAGAGGCCATCTTGCCTGTGATATAGACGGCGGCGCCTTCAATGAATTTTCCATTCAGGTTGAGCCAGTCATCACCAAAAAGGACCAACTCGCCTGAGCCTTCGAAATCTTCAAGAGTAATAATTCCCCAGGGTTTGTTGTTCTTGCCGAAACGTGACTGAATACCTGTGACGATACCGCCCAAAGTGATGTCCTCCCGGTCGTATAAGGCCGCGCATCGGTCTGCTAATTCTGAGCAGCGGGCATTGCAAAGGTTGTCGAGCACAATCTTATACTCATCCAATGGATGGGCAGAAAGATAAATGCCTACGAGGTCACGCTCTTTGTTGAGACGTTCGATATCACTCCATCGCTCGTCGGTCTTGGGAATGGCTGGTGTGGCAATCTCAATGCTGTCGAACCCGCCAAACAGGGAGTTCTGGGCCTCGGCCTTGGCTTGTGCATAATTCTGACCATAACGTACCAGCGTGTCAAGGAAGGATACTCCCTTGGAGTCTTCGGCAAAGAAGACCTCACGACGGATGCCGAACGAGTCGAATCCTCCACTTAATGCCAGCGATTCGTAAGCCTTGCGGTTCACATTGAAGCTGACGCGCTCAGCAAAATTGAAGATGCTGGTGAAGGGACCGTTTTCGTCTCGTTCCTTGATGATGGCCTCTGCAACGCTGTCGCCCATACCCTTGATGGCTGCCAGTCCGAAACGTATCTCACCCTTATGGTTCACGCCGAACTTCAGGTACGACTCGTTGACATCGGGACCCAGCGTGGCGATACCCATTTGCTTGCACTCGTCCATCAGTTTCGTGATTTCCGTGATCTGGTCGCGACGGCGAGTCATGATAGCAGCCATAAACTCAGCCGGATAGTTGGCTTTCATGTAGGCTGTCTGGTAGGCCACCCAGGAATAGCAGGCAGCATGCGACTTGTTGAACGCGTAGGAAGCAAACTTCTCCCAGTCGGTCCAGATCTTCTCTAATATCTTGGGATCATGGCCATTCTTCTTGCCGCCTTCAATGAACTTGGGCTTCATGGCGTTGACAATGTCAATCTTCTTCTTACCCATGGCCTTACGCAGGGCGTCACTCTCGCCTCGGGTGAAGTCGGCCAACTGACGTGACAGCAACATCACCTGTTCCTGATAGACCGTAACACCATACGTGTCTTTCAGGTATTTCTCCATACAGGGAATCGGATAGGTGATAGCCTCCTTACCGTTCTTACGGGCAATGAACGAAGGGATATAGTCCATAGGACCTGGACGGTAGAGCGCGTTCATAGCGATAAGGTCCTCGAACACGGTAGGCTTCAGCTCGCGTAGGTACTTCTGCATACCTGCCGACTCAAACTGGAAGGTGCCTATAGTGCGTCCCTGCTGATACAGTTCATAGGTCTTGGGGTCATCAATGGGTATATGGTCCAGGTCGACGTCAATGCCGCGGGTTATCTTGACGTTGGCACAGGCCTCTTTCAACTCCGACAGCGTCTTCAGACCGAGGAAGTCCATCTTGATGAGACCTGTAGACTCAATAACGTGTCCGTCGTACTGTGTACAGTTGGTCTTCGTATCCTTGAAATCAGGATCGTCGGCAGTACTGACAGGAACCCAGTCAGAGATAGGGTCACGACAAATGATAAAGCCACAAGCGTGGATGCCCGTACCGCGAACCGTTCCCTCAAGCATCTTGGCATATTTGATGGTGTTTGCCAATACAGGATCTGCTGAGGCTTCAGCCTCCCGTAGCTCAGGCACAGCTTTGATGGCATTCGTCAGATTCATCTTGGGCGTCTTTCCGTCAACATCGGGAAGACGGTCAGGAATGGCTTTACACAATGCGTTCGAAACAGTAAGGGGCAGTTTCTCTACTCGTGCTACGTCCTTGATACTGTTCTTCGTGGCCATGGATGCGTAGGTGATGATATGGGCACAGTTCTCGTGACCATATTTGTCTTCTACCCATTTCAATACCTTTCCACGTCCGTCATCATCGAAGTCGGTATCAATATCTGGCAGGGAGATACGGTCTGGATTCAGGAAACGCTCGAACAGTAGGTCATACTTTAACGGGTCAATCTTCGTGATGCCCAGACAGTAGGCAACCACGCTGCCGGCAGCAGATCCACGACCAGGCCCCACCCATACATCAAGTTCATCGCGGGCAGAGTTGATGAAGTCTTGTACGATGAGGAAGTAGCCGGGGAAGCCCATCGTCTTCATGATGTGAAGTTCGAAGCGAATACGGTCATCGACCTCTTGGGGAAGGGCAGAGTCTTCAGATTTCCCGTATAGCCTGTGTGCTCCTTCATACGCTAACTTTGCCAGATAGTCGGCCTCAAACTTGATACGATAAATTTTATCATAGCCGCCCAACTTCTTAATCTTCTTCTCGCCCTCTTCGGGGGGAAGCTGGTTCTGACCATTCTCGTCGCAGGTGAACTCCTGATAGAGATCTTCTTCAGTGAATTTCTGACGCCACTCTTCCTCTGTTCCAAATGATTCGGGAATAGGGAAGAAAGGCATGATGGGGTCGTGGTCGAGCGAATAAATCTCTACTTTGTCCAATATATCCAGCGTGTTGCTTAAAGCTTCGGGAACATCGCTGAAAATCTCGTTCATCTCTGCTTTTGTCTTGAACCATTCCTGTTTGGTATAGAGCATACGGGTGGGGTCATCCAGATCCTTACCTGTAGAGAGGCACAATAGGTGGTCATGGGCTTCTGCATTCTCTTGGTCGACAAAATGTACGTCGTTCGTACAGATCAGTTTGATGCCATATTCTCGAGCAAGTTTGATGATTTCCTGATTGACAGGTTCCTGCTCCTTAAAGGTCTCTCGGTTGGCGCGTATGGTAGGGTCTTTAACCTCATGGCGCATCAGCTCCAGGTAATAATCGTCGCCCCAGATGTTGTGATACCACTCGATAGCCTCACGTGCACCAGCCATATCACCGGCAGCAATCTTACGGGGAACCTCGCCTGCCAGACAAGCGGAACAGATAATCAGTCCCTCGTGATATTTCTCCAAGTCGGCTCGGTCGGTACGAGGGCGCATGTAGTAACCGTCTACCCATGAGTTGGAGACGAGTTTGATGAGGTTTTTATATCCCTTGTAGTTCTTGGCCAGCACGATGAGGTGGTAGCCGCTCTGGTCTTTTTTGCCGTTCTTCTGCTCTTTGGGTCCATGCTTGGCCACATACATCTCACAGCCAAAGATTGGTTTGAATGGCTCCAGCCCATCTTTCTTGCGTCCTTTGTTGACACCCATCACGATGTCATGAAACTCTTTGATGCCGAACATGTCACCGTGGTCGGTGATAGCCAAGCCGCGCATGCCGTCGCCGATAGCTTTCTCAACCAGATTCTTGATTTTCGACTGTCCGTCTAATATAGAATAATAGGTATGTACGTGTAGATGTATGAAGTCTTCCATTCTAACTTATAATCGAGCGAAACGTGATGAATAGGGGGTAGGGGGATAGGTTTAGATTTCGAAATCCAGACAACTGCGTGTCACCGTATAAGGACGCACTTTTCCATTGGCAACTGCCAAATGTTCGGGATGCTGTGCATAACCCTTCAATGCTTCGGGCGATTCCAAAGTGGAATCAAGCATTACGTCAGCATTAGATGAACTGAGGCGTCCATCAATATGTACTTTGATATCCAGCAGTCCCGGAACTTTGCCTTTCAATCCTTCCAATCCGGCCTTAATTCCTTCTTTTACGATCTTCTTCTCTTCTTCTGTCAGTTCTGGCTTCAATGTCCAAAGAATAATGTGCTTAACCATAATTTTCTTGTCTTTTGATGAAATTTGTCTGCAAATTTACCTCTTTTCCCCGTATTTTTATAAAGAAATGTGTAAAAAATTTGCTATTTGACAAAAAAACACTACCTTTGCAATCAATTTCGAACTAATGCTACCATGGGAGAAAGAATCAAGAAACTAAAAAAAATAAGAATTCACCGTGAGGGCACGGAGGAATTGTTCTACACTCTATTTGCAATCATTGCCGTCGGAGTCATACTTTGGCGTTCTTTTGATACACCAATACCCTTCATCCTTTTCATCACTGTCTTTGGCATCGCATGGATGTTGATGCTGAATTTCTATCGTTGTCCAATCCGCTTTTTCCCCAGTGACACGGAGAAAATAGTGGTAGCTCCTGCCGATGGTAGAATCGTTGTTGTGGAAGAGGCTGATGAGAACGTGTATTTCCATGACAAGCGTCTTATGATCAGTATCTTCATGAGTCCGCTGAATGTTCATGCCAACTGGTTCCCTGTAGATGGAAAAGTGAAGTTCGTAAAGCATTTTAATGGCAACTATCACAAGGCATGGCTGCCCAAGGCAAGTGAGGAAAATGAGCACGCTGACATTATGATTGAGACTCCTGATGGTCAGGAAGTGCTTGTGCGTCAGATAGCTGGTGCTATGGCTCGTCGTATTGTGACCTATGCAAAGGATCAGGAAGACTGCTATATTGATGAGCATCTGGGCTTTATCAAACTGGGCTCTCGTGTTGATGTGTTCCTGCCTTTAGGATCGACTGCTGAGGTGAAGATGGGTCAGCCCACAACAGGAGACCAGACCGTGATAGCAAAGCTCAGGTAATAGTGAAAGTAAATAGTTTAGAATTACTTCTGCTTTGAATATGAAGAAGCATATCCCCAATACCATTACTTGCTGCAATCTCATTTCAGGTTGTATTGCAATTATTTTTGCCCTTGAGGGCATGTCGTTGATGGCGCTGATATGGATAATCATCGGAGCTGTGTTCGATTTCTTTGATGGTATGAGCGCTCGTCTGTTGGGGGTAAGTTCTCCCATCGGTAAGGAACTGGATTCCCTGGCCGACGTGGTCACTTTCGGTGTGGCTCCTTCATGTATTGTGTTCTCATTCCTCTCAGGTGTTCATCAGCATAATCTGCTGTTTCCGTTTGTAGCATTCATCATGGCAGCTTTTTCTGCACTTCGTTTGGCTAAGTTCAATTTGGACGAGCGTCAGACAAGTTCGTTCATTGGCTTGCCTACGCCTGCCAACGCTTTGTTCTGGGGGGCGCTGATTGTCGGAACAGGTGAATGGGAAGGCTCCATACCCTACATGGAGTGGATTGTCTTTGTGATGGTGTTCATCAGCAGCTATCTGTTGGTGGCAGAACTGCCCCTCTTTGCCCTTAAATTCAAACATTGGGGATGGAAGGGTAATGAGATAAAATACTTATTCTTGCTAACATCGGCTGTCATGATAGCCTGTCCCTTGCTGTTGTGGAAGAGCGTCATTGGTATTGCTGCTGTCATAGCATGGTATGTGGTTCTTTCGGTGTTGACCCGTAAGAATGGTTGATGCCGGGTACAGCTGCTTCATTCTTTAATAACTGAAAATCCTATGAAAATCTTTGGAGCTGTCATTTTCTTCCTCATTGCATTTTTTGCAGTTATAGTGCTTATCGCGCTCTTCTACGTTCGAAAGGGTATCATTCGTTTTCGTCAGCATCTGACAGGCGATTATGACGAGGAGACCTTTAAGCGTATGGCAGACAAGCGTTACCGTGGAGATGGCAAGGGTCCTCAGTTTGATAATGACTATTTCAAAGGTACGGGTTCGTCGAAAAAGGGACATGCCGGACCAACAGCCCAGCAGCAACAAAAAGCCACCCGCCAGTCGACAACGTCTGAAGGTGTAACCGTCATTGATGAGCGACTGATGGGTGACCGTAAGAAAATCTTCGAGGATAACGAAGGCGAATACGTTGAGTTTACTGAAGAATAGCTTAGTTGTGTACTAAGGTGCCTATTTCCTCGCCGTCCATTACCTTTTTCAGATTACCGACAATATCCATGTTAAACACATAGATAGGCAGGTTATTGTCCTGACACATGCAGATGGCCGTTAGGTCCATCACTTTCAGTCCGCGTGCCAATACTTCTTTATAGGTGATATCATTAAACTTCGTAGCCGTTGGATCCTTTTCAGGGTCGGCTGTATAGATGCCGTCCACGCGAGTGCCCTTCAGCATTACATCAGCCTCAATCTCGATACCACGAAGTGAAGAACCTGTATCGGTAGTGAAGTAAGGTGAGCCTGTTCCTGCAGAGAAAATGCAAACATAGCCGGCTTCCATCGCTTCGATAGCCTTCCATTTCGTGTAGAACTCGCCGATGGGCTCCATGCGGATGGCTGTCAGAACCTTGTTCTTGACACCAATAGCTCCCAGAGCTGAACTCAGTGCCAGTGAATTAATGACGGTAGCACACATACCCATCTGGTCGCCTTTTACGCGGTCGAAGCCTTTCTGACTGCCGCTCAGTCCGCGGAAGATGTTTCCACCGCCAATGACGATACCAATCTGTACGCCCATGCCACTCACTTCCTTAATCTGCTGAGCATAGTCACTCAGACGCTCAGGGTCTATTCCGAACCCCTGCTTACCCATCAGGCTTTCGCCCGAAAGCTTTAATAGAATTCTCTTGAATCTCATAATCTTGTTGAATAATAATATTGCTGCAAAGGTACGATTAAGTGAGCGAAAATGCAAATGTTTTTGTGATTTTCCGAACAAAAGTACCTTCGAGCGGAGCTCAAAGGTACGATTAAGTGAGCGAAAATGCAAATGTTTTGCTTAATTTATCAAGAATACTTTCGTTTTGCCTTGATAAGTAGCTTTCACTGTAGCACGGTAATCCTTGCCAGTGAGAATCTCATACTTCACGTTTGGATTATTGGGCTTAACCTCAATCTTGGCGCCAGCCTTTCTTGGACCGTAAAGCTGATAGTGATTGCACTCGGTATACCCGTTCTGGTTGGTCGACATCATCGGACGCTCAGGAATATTCAGTTTCTGTCCGTCTACTGTGATGGTAACCTGAGGTACCATAGGAACAGGATAACTGTTAGTCTTGCTGAAGCCGATTCCATGGAGATCGAAAAGTCCCTGTGGACGCTGAGGCTCCTGTGGACGACGGCCAAACTGCGGACGACCTTGGGGCTGTTCGGGTTGCTTCACTTCTGGGCCCTCAACGACGAGGTAGATAGCGTGCTTGCCAGTCAGTCCTTCCACATCAGGAACTAAATGAGAAATCGTAACCGCCTGATCGGTAGGAGTCTTGTCACCGACATAGATAACACCGAGGTCCTTACCCTTCCATGGATCATCCATCTTGACATGAATCTTAAAGGCACCCTTACCACTGTAGGTCAGGTTCAGATAGAGATGGGTATTGTCGCCCTTCTTAGTGCCTTCGAAGGCCTTACAGCCCTTGGTATCCTGAGCCAGACCGCCAAAGCCGAAGTATTTGAAGCCTACGATACCGCCGTTCTGAATGCCAGCGAGGTCCATGGAGTTGCTCCATACATCATGATTGTCCTGCATCCAGTTGTTGCTGTTAGGACCATACATGAAGCAGGCAATACCTGCACTATAATAATTATAAGGTGGAAGACCGAAAATCTGGAAGCCTTCACTGGTCACCTCAGCACCCGTATAGGTATTGCCGTCAGCAGCTGCTGCCACCCACTCGTTCTTGCCTTTTCCCTTTACACCTTCGTTGAAGGGGTCGTAGCCGGTAATACGGACAACGCCACCCTTAGCTACGGGCTTCTTATCCCACTCAATCTTCACTGGAGCAACCATTGCCTGACGTGCATTGCCGAAGCCACGGGGCGGACGATGATAGAACACATACCACTGACCATTGATTTCCTGAAGCGAGCCATGAGTGTTATGACCTGCATTTGTTGTGATAAGCTTTGAACCGTCCTCATTAAGTACTACGCCACGTGAATCTACCAACACGCCTCCTGAACGCCAAGGGCCAAGGGGAGAATCACCAAAGGCATAACGCAGGGCAGAGTTTGTATTGCCAAGTCCGTACTCTTTGCCAGAGTAGCCAGAGAAGACCATCACATATTTGTTGCCTACCTGACGGATAGACGAAGCCTCGAAGAAATTGAAGTCGAGCGGGTTCTGACCCTTATAGAGTGCCTTATACTCGCTACCCTCCTTATCCAGGAGCTTACCATCACGACTGCTGGCAGGAATGAAAGGATCGATAAGTTCCGTTCCCTCACGCTTACAGTACATCTTGTCTTGATCGAGCTCGCAGGCCGTGGAGTGCTGGAAACCATAAAAAACGTAAGCACGATAGCCCTTGTCGAAGTCCTTGTCTTTCTTGTTCGTGACAGGCTCAATAAATACAGAGGGGTCGAAATCGATGAGTGAACCAGGCAGACACTGTGTGCCATCGGCAGTAAGGTTCACAGGTGTGAACGGACCATTAGGACGATCGCCCTTGCAGACCATAGCCACACGACGCCATCCGCGACTGTGAGGATAGAGCCAATAAGTCTTCTTGCCCGTAGACTTATCAACCGTCTCTACGAGGTCAGGTGCATACATGGTATCCCATTGTCCGTTGACGAACCATGAGAAGATGGGACCCTCGTCGCGCCATTGCGATAAATCCTCAACGGGTGCCGACCACATACGGATGTCTGGTCCGCAATAAGCGGTGTAGGTCACATCGTGCGAACCAATGATATACGCACGCAGTTTTCCTGGCTGATCAGGGTCCTCGAATACACGGGGCTCGCCATCAGGCAGGTGTTCCCAAAGGGGAAGATAAGGGTTTTGGGCACTGGCAACCGTCGTTGCACAGAGCATCAGCATACTTAGAAAAGTTTTCTTCATGTTGTTATATTTATGGTTTTAGTTCAAATAACTTCTGCAAATATACGATATATACTTTGATAATCTACTTTGTTTACGTCTCAGTTTTGTTGAATGTAACGTAGAAAAAAGCATCTGCAACGTCAGAATAAGCAAAGAATAGATTTTTTTCCTTAACTTTGTGGCAAAAATAATCATTTATCAATATTACACCTAAAAATATGAGAAAGACAGTTCTTCTGCTTTTTGCCCTCATGGGCTTAGCCGGTACTGCTCAGGCAGACCAAGTGACATCCAGTCCTGACGGACGAATCGCGCTCGACCTAAACGTCGAGAACGGGCAGGCTGCGTATCAAGTTTCTTACAGCGGTAAGGTAATTATCGGGCGTTCAGCTTTAGGTCTGGTGACCAATATGGGCGATTTCTCGCGTGATCTTACCTTGGGAGAAATCAAAACACGTGACATCAAAGAGTCGTATACCCTACGCAACATCAAGCAAAGTCAGGTAGACTATGAGGCACGTGAGGTACAAGCCACTCTGAAGCAAGGTAATCGCGACGTGATGACAGTCACTTTCCGTGTCAGCAATCGTGACGTAGCTTTCCGCTATACCATTTTACCACGAAGGGGACGTTCCGAGACGCTGAGCTGTGTAGTATCAGATGAGCGCACCGCCTTCCAGCTTCCTGCCGATGCTACTACGTTCATGCCCCCGCAGAGCAAGCCAATGACTGGATTTGCACGTACAGCTCCCAGCTATGAGACCACCTATACCATCGACGAGCCCGTAGGTAAGAACGGCTGGGGCAATGGCTATACGTTCCCCTGTCTGTTCAAGATTCCTGCCGCAGCCCCAGCACCACAGCCTGCCAAGAAGGGAAAGAAGGCTGCCAAACAGGCCGAACAGCCCCTGTGGGTACTCGTGTCAGAGACAGGTACCGATGGCGATTATGTAGGATGCCGACTGCTGAACGTGCAGGGCGGACAGTACAAGATAGGCTTCCCACAAGCTGAAGAAGGCAACGGATGGGGCTCTACCAGCGTATCGATGGCATTGCCAGGCAATACACCTTGGCGTACCATCACACTGGGTACCCTGAAGGATGTCGTTGAGACAACTGTCGCATGGGACGTCGTAGCCCCCAAATATCAGGCTAGCAAAAACTATGAATACGGTAAAGGCTCTTGGTCATGGATTATCGGAATGGACAGCAGTTGCAATTTCGATGAACAGCGTCGCTATATCGATTTCTCAGCACAGATGGGCTATCGTTCAGTGCTGGTCGACGCTCTTTGGGATAAGCAGATTGGCTACGAGCGCATAGCAGAACTTGCACGCTATGGTAAGACCAAGGGCGTAGGACTCTATCTTTGGTACAACTCCAATGGTTCTTGGAATGATGCGCCACAGTCACCTCGTGGCATTATGAACAAAGCAGCAAAGCGCAGACAGGAGATGAAGTGGATGAAGGAAACAGGCATACTGGGTATCAAGGTCGACTTCTTCGGAGGAGACAAGCAGGACATGATGAGACTCTACGAGGATATACTCAGCGATGCCAACGATTTCGGACTGCTGGTTATCTTCCATGGCTGTACGTTGCCTCGTGGATGGGAGCGCATGTATCCTAACTACGCTGCCAGTGAAGCTATCCTGGCCTCGGAGAACCTCCATTTCTCGCAGGGTTTCTGTGATAATGAGGCTCGCGATTGCGGAACGATGTATCCCTTCACACGTAATGTGGTTGGCTCGATGGACTTCGGAGGCTCTGCTCTGAATAAGTTCTATGGTGCTGACAATAAGCGTGGTAAATGTCGTGTGACCTCTGATGTCTACGCTTTAGCTACTGCAGTCATCTTCCAGAGCGCTGTGCAGCACTTCGCATTGGCTCCTAATAACCTGACAGATGCACCAGCTTGGGCTATTGATTTCATGAAGCAGGTACCAACCACATGGGACGAAGTGAGATTCATCGACGGCTATCCTGGCAAGTATATCCTGATGGCACGACGCTCAGCCGACAAATGGTACATAGCTGGCGTAAATGCATCGGAAGGACCCATCAAGCAAACACTCTCACTGCCCATGTTCAGCGGAACAGTCAACCTCTATCAGAACAACCAGCTGTCACAGGTGAAAATATCGAAGAAAGGCACCATCGACATCGAAATACCTACTAACGGCGGAATCGTCATCACCCAATAGAAAATATGAAGAGAATAGTAATATCAACAGTAATATGCCTGCTGTCCGTTGCATTTGCACGGGCGGCAGAACAATTCGTCGTATTCTCGCCTGAGGCCGATGCCCTACAGTTGAAGCAAGGCACCATCAGTTTCAGCGAGCAAGAATACGATGGCGTAAAAATCGCCATCAACAATCTGAAGACCGACCTGCAGCGCACAATAGGCATCACAGATGCTGATATACTCATCGGTACGCTTGGCAAGAATGCTGACATCGACCGTCTGAAACTACCCGAGCTCAAAGGCAAGCGTGAGAAATACTTGATTACCACCGTCAATGGCCGGTTGGTTATTGCAGGTAGTGACCGTCGTGGTACTATCTACGGCATCTACGAGCTGAGCCGTCAGTTGGGCGTATCACCTTGGAACTGGTGGGCAGATGTTCCTGTTGCGAAACATCAGGCTGCCTATATAAAGAAAGGTACGTATACGGACGGAGAACCAGCTGTTGCGTTCCGTGGCTTGTTCCTGAACGATGAGGCTCCTTGTCTGACCTCTTGGGTGAAGAATACCTTTGGAACGGATTATGGCGATCATCGTTTCTATGAGAAGGTGTTTGAACTGATACTGCGTCTGAAAGGCAATATGCTCTGGCCCGCCATGTGGGGATGGGCCTTCTATGCCGATGATCCTGAGAACGGAAAGACGGCTGACCGCATGGGTATCATTATGGGCACCAGTCATCATGAGCCGATGGCCCGTAATCATCAGGAGTATGCACGCAAGCGGGGAGAGTGGGGACCTTGGAATTACCAGACGAACCAGAAGCAACTCGATAAGTTCTTCCGTGAAGGTATTGAACGCATGAAAGGCACTGAGGATATGGTGACCATCGGTATGCGTGGCGATGGCGATGAGGCCATGAGCGAAACGGCAGATACGAAACTCATGGAACGTATCGTGGCCAACCAGCGAAAGATTATCAAGCAAGTGACTGGCAAGGCTCCCGAAAAGACTACTCAGGTGTGGGCACTCTACAAAGAGGTGCAGGATTATTATGATGCTGGCTTCCGTGTGCCAGATGATGTTATCATGCTCGTTTGTGATGACAACTGGGGTAATATCCGTCGTGTACCTATTGATGATAAAGAGCGTGCCCACAAGGGGGGCTGGGGTATCTACTATCATGTTGACTACGTTGGTGCTCCCCGAAATACCAAGTGGATCAATGTCACACAGACGCAGCAGATGTTTGAACAGCTCTCGCTGGCCTACGATTATGGTATTCAGCGCATGTGGATCCTGAACGTCGGTGATCTGAAACCGATGGAATATCCCATCCAATTGTTCCTTGATATGGCTTGGAACCCAAAGGAATATACGCTTCAAAACGTTACCGACCACACAGAGCGCTTCTTCGCCAGTGCACTTGGTGATTCTCCGAAGGAAGGCTCCCATTCTTCATCATCCGCTCTTTGTGCTTCACTTTCAAGGGAAGCAGCCTCTATCTATAACCAGAACTGCCAGTATATGGGACGTGTGACACCTGAGATGCTGGATGCCAAGACCTATAACCTGGCTACAGGCGAATGGAAACAGGTGGCAGACGAATACCAGCGTCTCGAACTGCGTGCCTTGCGACTTTTTGAACAGGTGCCTGAAGAGGCTCGCGATTTCTATCGTCAGCTACTGCTCTTCCCTGTTCAGGCAATGGCCAACCTCTATGATATGTATTATGCACAGGCTATGAACCTCGACCTGGCAGCCAAGGGAAATCCTGATGCCAACGAGTGGGCACAGCGGGTAAAGGATTGTTTCCGTCGAGACTCTCTGCTCTGCCATAATTATAATAAGGTGATGGCTGGTGGAAAATGGGATGGATTCATGACACAGAAGCACATCGGCTACCGTTCGTGGAACGATAACTTCCGTCGCGAGATGCTGCCTGCCACCAAGTTCGTTGAGGCTAAGGCTGACAGCGAAGGCAGACAGGTTGGTGGAGGCTACACTTTCGACCACAGCGCTGGCTTCGTATCGATGGAGGCTGAACACTATTATCAGTCAGAATCTTCTGAAGGAACCCAGTGGACAGTCTATCCTTATTATGGTCGTACACGTAGTGCTGTGGCATTGACGCCCTATACAAAGCCCGTAGGTACGGCAAAGCTTACCTATCGTTTCTCAATGCCAAAGACGGTAAGTAAAGTAAAGGTGCATGTCATCGTGAAGTCTACCCTTGACTTCCTAAATGTGGGCGGACATGAGTATACTGTCAGCCTGGATGGTTCAGAGCCGCAAGTGGTGAATTTCAACAAGACGCTTGTTGATCGTCAGCCCTATATGTATTCTGATTTCTATCCTGCTGTAGCTCGTCGCGTGGTAGAGAAAGTGGTTGAACTGCCAGTAACTGCTTCGAACGATCTCCATGAACTGACCCTCTCCCCCCGTCATCCAGGCATCGTCTTCGAGAAGATCGTTGTTGACTTTGGCGGCTACCAGTCTTCTTATTTGTTCGGGCAAGAGTCACCAGTGACTGTCAAATAAGCCGATTCCTGGTATTAGCGTTATATAAATTTTTATTTTTTTTATTTTATCTGCCACTCTGCCACCTTTCGTAATATTTGTCTGAAAATCAGCTTATTACGGGTGGTGGCAGATGGGTGGTAGGTGGCAGTAAAACATTCCCACCAAGGGAATAAAGCGTTCCCATGATGGGAATGAAATGTTCCCAAGGTGGGAATCATTCACGTTACTGGTGTTTGTGTTAGCTATTTCCCAATCTCCATTTGGAAGGGTGATAATGGCAGACCATTCTTGCCAAAGGCGTTGGCACGAAGCGGGTTATTCTTCCAGGCATAGCGGATATACTTGGGTTCGGAAATAGGGGAGGTGAGGGTGATAGTGCTACCTTCGCCCCTGGCTTCTGCATTCTGGAAACGACGATCCGCACCTGCCAATTCAAACTCATAGAGCGTACCATTGTTCAGCAATGGTTGATCCAATGAGAGAACGACTCGTTCTCCCTGAGTGTTTGACTGAATCACTTCGGGAGAAAGACTGATCTTCTTGTTCCAAAGCATACGTTCGAATCCCAGGGCGATGCGCTGTGCCACCTCGCGTTTGCGGAGCGGGTGGATATCAACTGTTTCGCCTAAGTCGATGATACATGCCAGTTCGGTATTCGGCTGCTTCTTTGCAACAAGGCGCTGCGCTTCGCGTACCTGGCTCCATCCAGTATCCTGTGGACGATCGCTGGGATCCATGAAATTGGCTAACTGCACGATGACAAATGGCAGTTCAGGCGACTTCCAGAGCTGGCGCCATCCTGTAACGAGTTCAGTGAGGTATTGTTCGTAGCCTGATCCAAGATCGGTATTCGATTCGCCCTGATACCACACCATTCCTGAGAGCGCATAGGGGGCAAGGGGATAATGCATCGCGTTGTAGAGTACAGAGGGAAGGTTCTGTCCACCCGTATCGGCACCTGGACAGTTTGGCATGCGAGCACCTTCCTTGGTGCGCCATTGTTCAGAAAGCTGAACTTCTGTTCCATCATCGAAAATCAATTTATAGGGCTTCTCCGGAATGAAATGAGGCGCTCCGCCCTTAGTTACGAAGCGTACAGTAAGCGCATTGTCGCCCTCAACCAGGACTCCAGCAGGAATCTGATAACGACGCGGGGGATACTGATAACCCGTAGAGCCAACCTGACGACCATTGACATAAGTTTGGTCAGCATCATAGAGTGTTCCCACGAGCAGTCGACAAGGCTTCCCTGCATGAACAGCATCGATGGTGATGTGCTGGCGGGCATAGAACGAACCCGTATAGCGGAAGTCGCGAGTAAGGTTGTTGCTTTGTTGGCGTCCGTTGGGCAGACGGTTGAAGGCATTCTTCACTTCCCACTTGCTGTCGTCATATTCGCGAGCAGTATAGTGGTCGCGATAGCCAGGGTCAGTATCCGTCAGCATCTTCTGCCAGCGATTCTGTGCCATCATATTACTGCGCTGCATAGAGCGAACCATCTCATCGTCTTGGAAAAATAATGTACGCTGGTACTCGCGAGGATGATTCTTGCGTAATGTGTCAGCATCGAGCCAAGCCTGAATAGGCGTACCACCTACGCTGTTGACAATGACGCCCTGCGGAACACCAGTCTTTTCGAACATCTCGCGACCCAGGAAATAACCAACTGCTGAGAATAGCCAGGCATTATCCTTTGTCACAGGCTTCCAGTTGATGGGTGTTGGCTTCACATCGTGCTTAGGTCCGTGGGTGTCAGTATCTGTCTGAACACGGAACATACGTATCTGCGGGTTCTGATAATCATCAATCACCTTTCCATATTGCGGGTATACGCGCTCAATTGTCACGTCGATATTCGACTGGCCAGACAAAAGCCATACATCGCCAATCATAATGTCCTCCAACAGTTGAACATCTTCTGTTGATGGCTGAACATTGGCAGAACCGTTGTCTTTTAACCCTAAACTCTCAACCTTCAGCTGGAATGGTCCTCCTGCCTTTTGCTTGGGGAGTACGACCTGCCAGCATCCGTTAGCATCGGCAGTCGTCTCGAAGGTCTTTTTCTTAAAGGTTACTGACACTCTCTCGCCTGGAGCAGCAGTTCCCCAAATGGGAATTTCCTGACCACGCTGGAGAACCATACCCGACTGAAACAATTGTGGCAGCTCCACTTTTGCGGCTACCAATGATGCGCTGATAAGCGCGATGAAAAGGAATGCTACTTTCTTCATAACAGGTACAAAGATAATATGTTTTTCTCGAAATTGTTTTCTCTATTTGTCTAATAATATGCTCATGAAACATTTCTGTAAGCATCTGCAACATTTTGTACATTCGTATTCATATAAATATAGTACCTTTGCATCGTACAAAAATAATAACTTAAAACGAAAATGATCGATACTAATCAGCAAAAAGGCTTTTACAAGCTATCATGGGTGCAGCGCATCGGATTCGGTGCAGGCGACCTGGCCCAGAATTTGATTTATCAGACTATTTGCATGTACTTGCTGTTCTTCTACACCGATGTCTATGTACTTGGTGGCGATGCAGCGAAGTCGGCAGGATTGGCAGGAACCATGTTCCTTGTTGTTCGCTTGGTTGACGTACTTTGGGATCCACTTGTAGGAACCTTCGTTGATAAGCATAATCCCAGCTGGGGTAAGTATCGCTCTTATCTGGTAATGGGCGGTATCCCCTTGACAATCCTGGCAATTCTCTGCTTCTGGGATGGATTTGCTCCTTCACTGGTGTATGCCTACATTACTTATGTGGGTATGTCTATGCTATATACCTTGATTAATGTTCCTTATGGCGCACTGAACTCCTCGCTTACTCGCGATACGGATGAGATTACAATTCTGACGTCTGTCCGTATGTTTATGGCTAACGTGGGTGGTCTCTGTGTATCAGCAGGTGTACCCATCATCGTAGCGCTATTCGCTTCGTCGGATGAATTGCCCTTGCAGATGGCACTCTTCATGGGCTTGGGCTCGCTGCCTTCTTTTATCTTTATGCCTCTTGTTCCTGCTATTAAGAATAAGGTGGGCAAAAAGAATATGTTCTACATCTTCCTGAGTGTTGCTATTCTGGGTATGGCGATGCTGTACATCATCAGTAAGATGGGAACCATCAGCGATAATATTACATTGGTATATGTAGCGCAGTTTATCAAGTCTACAGGCGTTATCGTGGCTACTGGATATATGTGGGCACTCATTCCAGAGGTCATCTCGTATGCAGAATACACCACGGGTCGTCGTATTGCTGGTATCGTCAATGCCCTCACCGGTATCTTCTTCAAGGCTGGTATGGCACTCGGTGGCGTGATTCCCGGATTGGTGCTGGCCTATACAAACTATGTTGCTTCTGAAGAAGCATCAACTCTTCCGAAGGACTCGAATGCCTGGTTCCTGACCATGCTGATCTTCTCACTGACTGGTCTGGCACTGCTCATCTTCTGCTTCTCACAGACCAAGGAGCGCGTGGTGATGGATGAAAGCGAAACAAAGAACGTGAAGGTGAGTGACCTGTGGACAGAGTTCATGCGTAACCGTCCCTTGCGTGTCATCGCCCTCTTCTTTATCACTGCTTTTGCCATGATGAGCGTGGGTAATGCTGCAGGCGCATACTTCATGAATGACCTTGAACTGCAGACTCCCGAAGCTCAGGAAGGCATACGATGGTTGGTATGTGTAATCCCTGCTATGCTTCTGTTGCTTGCTATGTATATCATTTCAAAGTATGAACTGACTGACGAGGTGATTGATGATATCAACCGCAAGATTGAAGCAAGGAATCGGGAGAATTAAAAGTTGAAAGAACGAGAAATTGAATCAATAAAAATGAATGATATGAAACCACGTTATTTGTTTCCAAGTGACTATATGGCTGACCCCTCAGCTAATGTGTTTAACGGACGCCTCTATATCTACCCCAGCCACGACTGGGATGCTGGTGAGTGTTTCGACGATGATGGCGGGCACTTCCAGATGAAAGACTACCACGTGCTCTCTTGGGATGATATTGAGAATGGTGAAGTGACCGATCACGGTGTAATCCTTGACGTGAAGGATGTCGCATGGGCCGAGAAGCAGATGTGGGATAACGACTGTGTTGAGAAGAATGGCAAGTACTACCTCATCTTCTCTGCTAAGGCCTATGACGGTGTGTTTAGGTTGGGTGTGGCTGTAGCTGATAAGCCCGAAGGTCCGTTCATTCCTCAGGATAAGCCCATACGTGGATCTTTCTCCATTGATCCTTGCGTGTTCAAGGATGATGATGGACAAGTGTACTGCTATTTTGGCGGACTATGGGGCGGACAACTTCAGTGGTGGCATCCACTGCCCAATGGTCTTGCACCTGTCTTTGGTAAGTATGGCGACCAAAATGGACTTATTGATCTGGGCGCTGCACCAGACCATCAGGGCGAACTCTTCACTACCGCTGACAGTCCTGCTATCCAGAGTTGTGTGGTTCGCATGAGCGATGATGTGCTGCAGTTTGCTGAGGCACCGCGAGGCCTGGTCGTTCTCGATAAGGATGGACAACCTATGAAGGCAGGTGACCCTCATCGTTTCTTTGAGGCTTCGTGGATGCATAAGTACAATGGCAAGTATTACTTCTCCTATTCTACAGGCGACAGCCATTTCCTGTGTTATGCCATTGGCGATAATCCCTATGGACCTTTCCGCTATCAGGGAGTTATTCTCGACCCAGTTGTGGGCTGGACTACTCACCATAGTATCGTAGAGTACAAGGGACAGTGGTATCTCTGTTATCATGACTGCGTACCAAGCAACGATATCACGCATCTGCGTTCACTGAAGGTACAGCGCCTGTTCTACAACGAGGACGGCACTATACAAAAGGTTGTGAATGAGTAAAAACGAGATTATAGAACGGTATTACAGTGCTCACAGAGGCGAGATTCTTGCCTTTGTGAGTGCTCGTATACACAATGTCGACGAGTCAGAAGATTTGGTGCAGGAGGCTTTCTTAAAGTTGCTCTCTGACCAACGCCCTATCTGTGAACTCACGTTGCCAAGCCTTGTCTATACGCTTTGCCGACATCTCGTCATAGATTGGTATAGGCATCATATCGTATGTAAGGATGTTGAGCACGAACTGCGTTATACGTCGAGACAAGGTAATTCAGCAGAAACGTTACTCTCCATCCATGAGATTCACGAACAAATGGAACGGGGACTGGCACGACTGCCGAAGCCTTGTGGGGATTATTATCGTTTGCATATCTATGGAGGCTTGCAGGTCAGTGATATCTGTAAGGAAACGGGCGAGAAATACAAAACGGTAGAGAACCGTTTAGGACAAGCTCGAAAATTCATGCGTAACTATTTGAGGCATATTTCATGAAAAAACTATTCTTCATCATAACCCTAACTATATCCTTTTCAGTACTAACAATTAATGCTGAGGATGGCAGTCGACTTTGGCTGCGACAAGATAATGTTGAACTTTTTAAGTCACTGACCCTTGTCGTTGACTCCTCAATGCCCGATGATGACGGCTATTGTATTACAGGAAAAACAATCAGGGCGCGCACTCAGCAGGGCTTGCTTTACGGACGCTATGCCTGGTTGCGAGGTGAACAGGGAGAGTCACATCCGTTCTTCCGCTTGCGCATTCTGAACCATTGGGATAATATTGATGGCTCCATAGAGCGTGGATATGCTGGTCTAAGTATCTTCTGGCTGAAGGAATTGGAGAAAAATGTCGATTTCGTGATTGACAAGCAGCGTATTCAAGCATATGCTGAGGCCAATGCTTCCATAGGAATCAATGGCACAGTTCTTAACAACGTGAATGCTTCGCCTAAGATGCTCACGCGCGTGTATATAAATAAGGTGAAAGAAATAGCTGATATTCTGCGTCCGTGGGGTATTAAAGTCTATCTTTCCGTAAACTTTGGATCACCGAAAGCATTGGGAGATCTGCCTACAGCCGATCCGTTGGATGCCAGAGTAAAGCTTTGGTGGAAACGGAAGGCACAAGAGATTTACAGGCAGATTCCTGATTTTGGCGGTTTTCTTGTGAAGGCAAATTCAGAAGGTCAGCCAGGACCGTTTGACTATGGACGTACTCATGCAGACGGAGCCAATATGCTGGCTGATGCCCTGAAGCCCTTTGGGGGTATCGTGATGTGGCGTTCTTTTGTTTATGGCGCCAAGCATAAGGGCGAAGATAGAGTGATGCAGGCAGTCAGTGAGTTTGCTGAACTCGACGGGAAATTCCGCGATAATGTGATTCTCCAGTCAAAGAACGGTCCATTAGATTTTCAACCTCGTGAACCGTATGCACCTATTTTCGATCATATGAGACAAACGCCTCAAATGGCAGAATTGCAGATTACTCAGGAGTATTTAGGACAAGGACAACATTTGGTGTTTCTGGCTCCAATGTGGAAAGAGTTCTTTTCCTTTGTAAGCCCATACTTCTCTATGCCCAATCTTCAAACGAAGACCTTGCAACGCGGAAAGATTGTCGGTATTGCAGGCGTATCTAACATTGGCAATGATAAGAATTGGTGTGGTCATCACTTCGCTCAGGCCAACTGGTATGCCTTTGGACGTCTGGCTTGGAATCCGTCACTCTCTTCAAAACAGATTGCTGAGGAGTGGCTCTCACAGACTTTTACGGAAAATAGTTCACAAATAAAAACGAAGGATACTAATCAAATCTCTCATTTGTCATCTTTCATTTCTAAGATAACAGGTATGATGCTTCGTTCGCGAGAAGCTTGTGTCGACTATATGATGCCTTTGGGACTTCATCATATCTTTAAGTTTGATCATCATATGGGACCAGAGCCAGATGGCTTTATTGCAAGTTATCCTTTAGAATGGTGTCCTATCTATTATCATAAGGCTGATAAAAACGGAATTGGCTTTAATCGTTCGACCAGTGGCACTGGAGCTACGAGACAGTACCGTGAACCATACGCTTCTATGTATGATCAGCCTTCAACCTGTCCTGAGCAATATCTTTTGTGGTTCCATCATCTGCCTTGGAACTATCGTATGCTGAGCGGACGTACGCTTTGGGAAGAGCTACAGTATCGCTATGACCGTGGAGTGAAAGAGGTAGAGTCTTTTAAAGAACTCTGGCAGCATGTGAAGTCACAAATTGACGAACAGCGATGGCAGGAAGTAGACCAAAAGCTGGAGCAGCAACTGAAAGATGCAACAGAGTGGCAGCAGACCTGCGTAGGCTATTTTGGTGGCTTTGCACAATAAAACGCTGAGCGCCTGCGTTATGTAAAATGTGTTAAGGCGTATTCTTTGGATATTGACTTTTGCGATTGTAGTTCTTGATGAGGTACAAGCACAATATGATCCGTCGTTCAGCCACTATTGGGCGATGGAGACATACTTTAATCCCGGTGCTGCTGGTAAACAAGAGAAGATAAACGTTGCAGTGGCATATAACATGACGCTTACTGGCTTCCAAAATAATCCAAAGACCATGTATGCCTCGGCAGATCTTCCCTTCTATCTGATAGGCGCCTATCACGGCGTTGGCGCAAAGTTCGTCAATGATAAGATTGGCTTGTTCTCACACAATTCTTTTGCCTTGCAATATGCATTCAAATTAAAACTTTTGGGTGGTGTGTTGAGTATTGGCGTTCAGCCTACGTTTATAGGTGAGAATTTTGATGGTTCAAAGTTGGAATTGGAAGAAGGGAATGATCCCACGTTTACCACCTCACAACTGACAGGCTCTGCCTTTGATATGGATGCGGGACTCTATTATTCCCAACGTAATTGGTATGCTGGAGCTTCTGTGATGCATGCTTTGGCACCAACTGTCGAAATGGGCGAGACCAATGAATTGCAACTCTCACGTTCATATTATTTTACTGCAGGAGGCAATATTCGGTTGAGAAATCCGTTTCTTTCAATACAGCCTTCAGTGTTGGGACGTACAGACGGAGTGGCCTATCGAGCTGATATAACTGGAAGACTGACTTACCAGCATGAGAAGAAAATGATGTATGCGGGTATAGGATATAGTCCAACAAACTCCGTAACTGTATATATTGGTGGCTTTGTCCATGGAATCATCCTGGGCTATAGTTATGAGGCTTATACCAATGGTGTCAGTCTTGGAAACGGAAGCCATGAGCTGCTTGTGGGCTATCAAACTGATTTGAACCTCTTTAAAAAAGGAAGGAATCGTCATCAGTCGGTAAGACTGCTTTAGTAGAGTATGAAACAATAAGATAAATGATACAGAATATGAAACATAAAATGCAAGGTAAGGTGCTGAAGACGTTCATGTCTTTTTGCCTTTTTGCCTTTTTGATGTTACTTACTGGCTGTTTCGGCAGTAAATCGACAACTGCTTCTGGTGGTGAACTGACAGGAGCTGGCGGACGTTCATTCTCAGAGCCGGCTCCCTATGGTATGGTTCTTATCAAGCGTGGTCATCTGCACATGGGCATGGAGAATACAGATACCCTTTGGGGAAAGCAGACGCCTATTAGAGATATCTCAGTAGATGGCTTCTGGATGGATGATACCGAGATAACCAATTCTGAGTATCGTCAATTTGTCTATTATGTGCGTGATTCTATCATCCGTGAGCGCATGGCAGACCCAAACTATGGTGGTGATGAGAGCTATAAGATTGAAGAAGATAAGAATGGTGATCCTGTAAAACCCCATCTGAACTGGAAAAAGGCTTTGCCAAGAAAACCCAATGAGGACGAACAGCGTGCGTTACAGAGCGTTTATGTAACGAACCCCGTTACTGGGGAGAGGATGCTTGACTGTTCCCAAATGAACTATCGATATGAGGTCTATAACTATGTTGAGGCCGCTAAACGTCGCAATCGTTTAAATCCTTCAGAACGTAACCTGAACACTGATGTACAGGTGAATCCTGCTGAGCAGGTTATGATATCCAAGGATACCGCTTATATTGACGATGAAGGTAAGATTGTGCGTCAGACCATCAACCGACAATTGACAGGACCTTGGGATTTCCTGAATACTTATATTGTGAATATCTTCCCAGATACTACTTGTTGGGTGAATGACTTCCCAAATGCAGAGAACGAAGTGTATATGCGCAATTATTTCTCTAATCCGGCATACAATGACTATCCTGTAGTTGGCGTAACCTGGGAACAGGCAAATGCTTTCTGTGCCTGGCGTACTGAATTTCTGTTGAAAGGTCTCGGCCCTGCCGCACGATATGTGCAGCGTTATCGTCTGCCGACTGAAGCAGAGTGGGAATATGCAGCGCGTGGAAAGGAACAGAATGAGTTCCCGTGGTCAAACGAAGATGTAGCCAGTGGAAAGGGTTGTTTCTATGCAAACTTCAAGCCCGATAATGGTAATTATACAAAGGATGGAAACTTGATTACCAGTAAGGTTGGAATATACTCTTCTAACTCCAATGGACTATATGACATGGCTGGTAATGTGGCGGAATGGACTTCGACCATTTATACTGAGGCAGGAGTAGATGCGATGAACGACCTAAATCCTGAGCTTTCATATAATGCGGCTATTGAAGATCCATATCGTTTGAAGAAAAAGAGCGTGCGTGGCGGCTCCTGGAAAGATCCTGAGAGCTATATCCGCTCTGCATGGCGTTCCAGTGAATACCAGAACCAACCCCGTTCGTACATCGGATTCCGTTGTGTTCGTTCGTTGGCAAATACCACAAGCGAGAAAGCTAGACCTGTAAAGGCTTCTGCAAAGAAGAGATAATAGGGATAGATGCAATTCCGAAATATTGAAATAATGAAATATCGAAAACCGTAACAACGAATTAACGCATGACTACGTATAGTAAATTCAATATTATCTATCGACTGCAGAAGTGGCTTGATAGCGTTCCAGGACAGACGTTCATGAACTATGCATACAGCTGGGGTGCCTCTATCGTTATCTTAGGTGCTCTCTTTAAGCTGACACACCTTCCTGGCGCAAACTTTATGCTCTTCCTGGGTATGGGTACTGAGGTGTTGGTGTTCTTTATTGCAGGCTTTGATCGTCCATTTGATAAGACAGAAGACGGAAAAGATCTTCCCACTCATGTCGTGGATGAAGAAGGTACAGTCATTGAAAATGCAGGCATACAGCAGGGCGCGTCTGCTGGCGGTGGCACCATTATAATTGGTGGTGGCGGTGGAGTTGCGATGGAATCGCAACAAACGGAACCCGCTGATGGCACTATTAGCTTTGGTGGCGGTGGCAGTACTGGCGTTATTGGTGGCAGTGGTGCTGTCGGTGACAATGGCATTGCTGGTGGCAGTGGTGCCGTTGGTGGCGGTACCGGTGTTATAGGAGGTGGTGTCATTGGTGGTATTGTGGGAGGAACTGTTCAGCCCGAACTACCTGAGATTGATGCCGAAGAAATGGAAGAAGCTACTGACAATTATGTGGAGCAGCTGAAGAAATTCACTGAAACACTTCAGAAAGTATCTGAGCAAATAGGTCGTCTGGAGCACGACTCTGAGGAAATGGAGAATCTGAATCGTACCTTGACTGGTATCAGCAAGGTCTATGAGATGCAACTGAAGGGTGCAAGCCAGCAGATTGGTACTATCGATGAAATCAACGATCAGACGCGTAAGATGGCAGAACAGATTGCAGAGTTGAATCGTATCTATGCCCGCATGATTGAGGCAATGACTACTAATATGCCCCCTCGTCCCCTCGTTTAAGGAATAGGGTGTCTGAATAATCATAAAAGGACTATGGCAATTAAGAAAAGACCCGTATCTCCGCGCCAGAAGATGATCAACCTCATGTATGTGGTGTTGATGGCAATGCTGGCATTGAACGTCTCTAACGAGGTGCTCAACGGTTTCGATATTGTGGAAAAGAGTCTGAACCGTACCACAGAAAACTCTGCCAAGGAGAATATGGCGATATATGAGGATTTCGAACAACAGATGAAGACGAATCCTCAGAAAGTGAAAGAATGGTATGACAAAGCTCAGATGGTGAAACATATGAGTGATTCACTTTATGACTTTGCGGCTGAGTTGAAACTCGCCATAGCTATCGAGGCAGATGGTAAGCATGGAGATCCTTCGAATATTCAGAGCAAGGAGGACTTGGAAGCTGCCAATCAGGTGATGTTAGCCCCTGGCCGTGGACGTGGTGAGGAATTGAAAAAGGCAATCGATTCTTTCCGTGAACGTATGGTAAAGATGGTGCCCGACACCGCTCAGCAGAAAATCATTGAGAGCAACCTTACAACTGAAGTAGCCAATACGCCTGCTTCATTGGGTAAGAACTGGCAAGAACATATGTTTGAGGCCATGCCAGCTGCAGCCGCTGTTACCTTGTTGTCAAAATTGCAGAATGATGTACGCTATGCAGAGGGCGAGGTGCTTCACACCCTGGTACAGAATATTGACGTGAAGGATATTCGTGTGAATGCATTGAATGCTTTCGTCATTCCAAACTCTCAGACCATTGTTCGTGGTGATAAGTTCTCAGCCCATATCGTGATGGCAGCTGTTGATACCACTCAGATTCCTGATGTGTATATTGGTAATCAGAAAATGGACCTGAAGGATAATGTATATGAGATTATCTGTGGACGTACGGGCGATTTTACACTATCAGGACATATTGAGACGGTTAATGGTAATGGAGATCGAATTCGTCGTGATTTTGAACAGAAGTACACTGTAGTTGACCCTAGTGCAACAGTCAGTGCAGATCTGATGAACATGCTGTATGCTGGCTATAGTAATCCTATCAGTGTTTCAGTTCCTGGCGTACCGCTTAATAAGATTCAGGCAACAATGACAAACGGTACCCTTCAGCCTGTAGGCCCAGGCAAGTATATTGCACGTCCGTCAAAGATAGGTCAGGATGCAGTTATTACTGTAACATCAACGAATACAGGCCGTACGCAACAAATGGGACAGTTTGCTTTCCGTGTGCGTAAGTTGCCCGATCCTACACCTTATATTGATATGAAAGACGAAAAAGGCAATCCTACTCGTTTTAAAGGCGGTGGAATGGCTAAGCGCGACCTAATGGATATTACGGGCATTGGCGCTGCTATTGATGATGGTGTTCTTGATATCGGATTCCGTGTGCTTTCGTTCGAGACAGTATTCTACGACAATATGGGTAATGCCGTGCCTATGGTAGGCGAGGGTGCGCAGTTTACAGCCCGCCAGAAGGATACATTCCGCAAACTGGCTCGTAACCGTCGCTTCTACATTTCTCGCGTGAAAGCAATCGGCCCTGATGGTATTGAACGAACTTTGCCCAGTTCAATGGAAATAATTGTGAAATAAAGAATCTATCCGTATATGAAACGACTATTATTAATGTTGATGATATTGCTGACTGCTGGAATGATAACAGCACAGCCGAAGAAGAGCCGAGTTCAGAAGAATGAAAAGACCGCTGCTCAGCAACAGGGTGCTCAGACGAATCAGAATGGTATGAGCCAGCGTATGCGTATCATGTATCCCACGGCAGTCGATATGCCAGAGGATGTAGTATGGCGCCGAGATATCTATCGCGAGATAGACCTGAACGAGGAGGCAAACTCTGGTTTATACTATCCGGTAGAGCCTTTAGGTAAGCAGCTGAACCTCTTTACCTATGTGTTCAAGTTGGCACTAAACGGTTATATTCCTGTTTACGAGTATCGCCTTGATGGTAATGAGATTCTGGAGGCCTCAGCCAAGGTAGACATGAAAACAGTTCTTGACAACTATCATATCTTCTATGAGGAGAAAGATGGCAAACTGAAGGTTGAAAATAGTGATATTCCTTCAGCTGAAGTGAAAATGTACTACCTGAAGGAAAGTGCCTATTATGATCAGGCAAATTCATCCTTCCATATCAAGCCACTGGCTTTCTGTCCGGTGATGCTTCGTGAGGATGACTTTGGTGGTGAGTCAGCAAAGTATCCGTTGTTTTGGGTGAAATACAGTGAGGTTGAAGCATTCCTTAGCCGTCAACAGGTAATGACTAGTAATGTGAATAATGCAGCTGTGATGAACCTTGATGATTATTTCACGCTGAATAAGTACAAGGGAAAAATCTATAAGACCAATAATATGTTGGGTAAGACGTTGGCTCAGGTCGCAGGTAATGATTCTACGAAACTCTCGGCTGAGCAGAAACGTATAGAGAAAGAATTGGAGACCTTCCGTAACAATATTTTCGGTGACAAGCACAAGCGTGACTCTCTTGACAGCATAGCCAGCCTTGATCCCAAGCAACTGAAGAAAGTGAAGGCAAGTAATAAGAGTAATTCCTCCTCGCAGAAGGCTTCGAAGAGCAAGACAAAAACTTCTCGCGCTAAATCTTCAAGTGGTGGTACTGTCTCTGTGCGTCGCCAACGTCATTAAACATTTTCCCCCGTTTTCGGGGGATTTTGCTTTTAAAAACCCGTTTTTGTGCAATTTGTAAGGAATAATTTTGCATTTTTACTTGTTTAATCGTATCTTTGCGCGGTGAAAGAATCAAATCAGTTAACAATATCTATTAATTTTTCAAATTATCACGTTATGAAAAAATTCTTTACTTCAATGGTAGTAGCCCTCATGTTGATGGCTGTACCTGCAAAGGCTCAGGTGTCTTTTGGTCTTACGGGCGGTTTGAACATGAGTAATGTTTCCGTTAAGGATGGCGCTGGTTCTGTTGAAAGTCGCACAGGTTTCTTTGTGGGTCCCACTGTAAAGTTTACCCTTCCTCTCGTAGGTCTTGGCATTGATGCTTCTGCTGTATATGATCAGCGTGAAGGTAAGGCTGGCGACGAGACCATCAAGTCACAGTCTATCCAGGTGCCCATCAACTTGCGTTATGGTATCGGATTGGGTTCAATTGCTGAAGTATTTGCTTTCGCTGGTCCTCAGTTTGGATTTAATATTGGTGGTAAGAAAGATTTTGGCGCTTCTGAGTGGACACTGAAGAGTTCTAATATGAGTGCAAACATTGGTGTCGGTGCTACTGTGATGAGTAAGTTGCAGGTAAAGCTTAACTACAACGTAGCTCTTGGAAAGACTGGTGAATTCGAGGACGTCAGCACAACAGTAAAGCAGGTGTCTGAAGCTAAGTTCAGCGCATGGCAGGTATCACTTGCTTATTTCTTCTAAAAATATAGCTCACAATTATAAAAAAGCAGATGTCACTGATGGCATCTGCTTTTTTTTGTTTACCTTTGCATCATTAATCATGGATAAAAGAGTCATCGCTTGACGTACGCTGATATTATATTACCATTGCCGCTTGAAGGCTTCTTTACCTACGCTATTCCTCAGTCGCTGAAGGATAGGGTGGCTTTCGGCATGCGTGTGGTAGTTCCTTTTGGAACATCGAAAAAGTATATCGGCATCATCGCTCGACTCCATGACGAAAAGCCAAAGGGCTATGCTGTGAAGGATATCGAGATGCTCTTGGATGAACGGCCAATTTTGCAGGAAAACCAGTTCCGTCTTTGGCAGTGGATAGCAGATTATTACATGTCGCCCATTGGTGAGGTATATAAGGCTGCCATTCCAGCAGGCTTGAAAGCAGAAGATGGCTATAAGCCACGTACAGAGACCTATATCCGGTTGACTGCTAATTATGGTAATGAACCGACCCTGCATGTTGCTCTCAATCTTCTGGCACGTGCGCCCAAGCAGCAGGAGGCATTTATTAGTTATCTGCAATTGTCAGGTTGGGATCAGGTGGATTTCGCTCTTCTTGATGAGTTGAGGAAGCAGGGAACGCCATTACCTGAAGAGAAAGTAGGTATTAGCGAGATAACTCGTGAAGAACTGATGAATGCTTCTGGTGCTGATTCGGCTACACTGAACGCTCTGCAGAAGAAGAAATATCTGGAGACCTATGAAGTGGAAGTGGGGCGTCTGAACAATGCAGGCGAGCCACACCTGGAGAACATCAAGGCCCTTAGTTCTGCTCAGCAGGAAGCATATAACCAGATTCTCTTCTCTTTTCTGAAGAAGAGTGTGACCCTTCTGCATGGTGTAACGTCGAGTGGCAAGACCGAAATCTATATCCATCTGATCAAACGAGAGTTGGAACAGCATCATCAGGTGCTCTTCCTGATGCCTGAGATAGCGCTGACTGTTCAGATGATGGAGCGTCTTCAGCGCGTGTTTGGCAACCGCCTGGGCATTTATCACTCCAAATACAGTGATGCCGAGCGTGTTGAGATATGGCAGAAACAGCTCTCTGAAAACCCATACGATGTGATTTTGGGTGCTCGCAGTGCTGTGTTCCTTCCTTTCCAGAGACTGGGACTTGTCATTGTTGATGAGGAACATGAGACCAGTTACAAGCAACAGGATCCCGCTCCCCGTTATCATGCTCGCAGTGCGGCTATCATGCTCAGCTCTTTCTATTCACAATCTCCTCAATGCTCTCCCCGAATACTTTTGGGTACTGCCACTCCTTGTGCTGAAACATACTATAACGCACAAACGGGGAAGTATGGTCATGTGGAATTGAAAGAACGTTATGCTGGTATCGAATTACCAGAGATACAGGTGGTTGATATAAAAGATTTACAACGTCGTAAGATGATGAATGGTCCGTTCTCACCTCTCTTATTGCTACGTGTGCGTGAAGCGCTTGAACGTGGTGAGCAGGCCATCCTGTTCCAGAACCGTCGCGGGTGGGCACCTATGCTGGAGTGTCGTCAGTGCGGATGGGTTCCACGTTGTGAACATTGTGATGTGTCACTGACGCTTCATAAAAGCATGAACCAGCTGACCTGTCACTATTGCGGCTACACCTATCAGATTCCTACCGAGTGTCCTTCCTGTGGCTGTAAGCAGTTGCAGGGTAGGGGTTATGGCACTGAAAAGATTGAGGACCAGATACGTGAGATTCTTCCTGAAGCTCGCATCTCTCGAATGGATTTGGATACCACCCGTACGAGAAATGCTTATGAACGTATTATCAGTGATTTCTCTGCAGGACGTACTAATCTGCTGATAGGTACCCAAATGATTAGCAAGGGACTTGACTTTGGGAGAGTGTCTGTAGTGGGCATTTTGAATGCAGATGGTATGTTGAATCAGCCTGATTTCCGCGCTTACGAGCATGCTTTTCTGATGATGTCACAAGTAAGTGGACGTGCAGGAAGAAAAGGTCGTCGTGGATTGGTGATTCTACAAACCAAGAATCCGCAGCTACCGGTCATACAGGAGGTTGTTCGAAACGACTATACATCTTTCTATAAGAATCTGTTAGCCGAACGCCGTTTGTTCTGCTATCCTCCTTTCCACCGTCTTGTCTATGTCTATTTGAAACATAAGAATGATCAGACGGTTCATACAGCCAGTATGGAGATGGGCACTCGTCTTCGTCAGTGGTTCGGGGGTAGAGTGCTGGGCCCTGACAAGCCATCTGTTTCGCGTGTAAAGACCTTGAGTATCCGCAAACTGGTTGTCAAATTGGAGAATGGTATTGACATGCCGCGTGTACGACAGTACCTGGCGTTTGCCCAGCAACAGCTCTTGCAAGACAAACGTTACAATGGTCTTCAGCTTTATTTTGATGTGGATCCGCTATAGTCGTGCCTCACTATTCCTGATTCCTTAACACGTCCTCATATAGTGTAAGCAACTCTTCAGCTGTTTTCCTCCAGGAGAAATGACTGGCTCGTTCCAGTCCGACTGCCTTCTGCTGCTGGTAAAACACTTCGTCATTTTCCAGTCGGAGCATGGCTTGTGTAATCTCTTCACTGCTTTCAGGGTTGATGAGTATAGCATCTTTTCCTCCTATTTCAGGCATGGAAGAAGTATTGCTTGTGATGACGGGAACGCCACAGGCCATACCTTCCAATAGGGGAATACCGAAACTCTCCCTCAATGAGGTGTAAAGAAAGGCAAAAGCATTGTTATAGATAAACGGCAGGTCGCTGTTTACAATGTAGCCAGGCATGACGATGTTTTCCCGGATATTGTCAATACCGTTGCGCTCAATGATTCCGTTCAGGTAATCTTTGGCCAGATCAGCCATCAGCAGCTTGCGTTTTGTCTTTGACTGTTTAAGATAGTTCGAGTAGGCTACCAATGTGCGCTCTGTGTTCTTCTTCGGATCGGTATTGCCTAAGAAGAAGAAATACCCTGCTTCTTCGATGTATTTCTTGTAGATGCTCTCATGGTCTTCCTGTGGTTTGAACCAGTCGTTATAGCCATTGTAAATCATGGCCATTCGCTCTGTAGGTATGCCTAACTTCTTGATGATATTTTCTTTCTCAAAATTTGATACCGTGATAATACGTTTGCATTTGTCCAGTATTCTTGGCACTACGAGCCTTCTATAGAACCATCCCATGTTCTGGTAGAGCGAGTGGTTCTGTTTGTCGCGTGGTTCCAGGAAGATGATATCGTGAAGTGTGAGCACCAAGGGTATGTCACACCAGATGGGAGCAGTATTACTCGTGCAGTGAAGCAGGTCTACGTGATACTTCTTCGCAGCCTTGGGTAGTGCCCATTGCTCCCAAAGTGGATAGGTGGGGCAGTTCAGTTCAATGATATGAACATTACCAGTGCTTTCCACACAGCGGTCTTCACCTGGCTTTACGAACACATAGTATTCATTTTCAGTGTCTATCTGCTGTAATTCCTTGATTTCCTGTAACACCACGTAGTCCATTCCGTGTTTGTTCTTTCGGAAGATTCTTTGCGCTTCAATGCCGATTCTCATAGTTTTTATTTTTTTGCAAAAATAGATAAATAGTTCCATTTCTCAAAACAATTCTACAGAATATATGTCATTCAACTGCAAGTTTTGTTTCATTCAGGAATTTTATTTGCCAAAAATTCGGATTATTTAATTTTTGTTTGTAACTTTGCACCCGAATTCTTAACCAATTTTTGTAATAATGAGAAGATTGTTTACGTTAATGGCTGCTATGATGAGTTTTGCAGCAACTGTATGTGCAGGCGGTTTGATGACAAACACAAACTATCACATCGCTTTTGATCGTATGATGGCGCGTGGCGCTTCATTTGATATTGATGCCGCCTATTCTAACCCTGCAGGTCTTGTATGGGGACATGAAGGCCTTCAATTATCTCTGAACTTCCAGAAGCCTTGGCAGAATCGTGATATTGAGACTTCGGTTCCCAACTATCTGGCTGTACCAAGCGTATACAATGGCTATACCATTGATAAGAAGTTCGAGGGAGTAGCCTCGGCGCCTATCGTGCCAGCGCTTTTCGCATCATATAAAAAAGATCGTTGGGCAGTATCTGCTATGATAGGTATCGTGGGCAGTGGTGGATTTGTGAAATATGATGAGGGTATTCCTATGTTCAATACTTTGGTGATGGGAAGTATTTTCAAGCAGACACTTGCTGCTAAGATGGCGGCTCCCACTGATCCGACCAAGATGGTTATTACCCCCGATATGTATTCTATCGACTCAGAAGTCAAGGGTAAGCAGTACATCTATGGCGGACAGGTGAACTTCTCCTATAAATTTACCGATTATCTGGCTGGTGCTGTTGGTCTGCGTGCCAACTATTACGACGGCTACAGCAAGGCGTATGTCAAGGCCACGACTCTACCTGCTTTGGGAAATAAGGAACTTGTTAATATGGAACTTGACTGTGTGCAGCGCGGATGGGGGTTCACACCAATCCTCTCTCTTGACTTTCATCAGAATGGTCTCACATTGGCAGCCCGCTATGAGTTCCGTACCAAGATAAATACTGAGAATACAACCGAAAAATTGCCAGCAGGATTGGGCGATCTGGCAGCAGACTATGAAGATGGCGCTCACGTTCGTTACGACATGCCTGCTCTGCTTTCTCTTGCTGCAGGCTATGAGTTTACTCCAAAGTTGCGTGCTACTTTAGAGTATCACTTCTTCGATGATAAGAATGCTAAGATGGCCGGTGATCGCCAAAAGGAACTCAAACATGGCACCCACGAGATTTTGGCAGGTGTGGAATATGATATCAATGAGAAGTTCACTGTCAGTTGTGGTGGTCAGCGTACTGACTATGGGTTAGCCGACAACTACCAGCAGAATACTTCATTTGCCTGTGACAGCTACAGCGTAGGTCTGGGTGGCGCATGGAATATTAATGAGAAAGTTCGACTTAATGCAGGCTATTTTGTTACCATTTATAGTGACTACACCAAGGAACAGCCTAACTATCTGAATACAAACTATAGTGGCAAGGATGTCTACTCTCGTACCAATCACGTGATTGGCTTGGGTGTCGACTATAAGTTCTAACGTGTCGACTTAGAGTTCTCTACGATTGATACAGGTCGAAATAGTACATAAAAATAGAATGCTCTGCGGTTGAAAAACTGCGGAGCATTCTTTTTGTTTTCGTAAACACCATGTTTACGTGTTGTAATCATCATGTTTACGTGTCGTAAACACCATGTTTAGCAAGCGTAATCAATAGGGTTTGCGAATACAAACTATAGCGTAATATCACAACCAAGTCCAAGTACACGGTTGGTGCGTGTAAACGAATCTTTTACGGTAGGTGAGGTCACACGGTCATAAGTATCGTAATCAGTCTGGAAGTAACCGACTTTCAGGCTTACATTCTCCTTTAACTTATAGTTGGCACCAAAGCCGTAACTCATCGAACTGGTTACAAACGAGATATCGTTCATATAAGAATCGGTAAGTCCGTAGTGAGTCATCTGTCCGCCAGCCGAGATGGTCAGACGATCGGTGATATCCCATTCAGCACCAAGCAGAATCTCGTAAGTGTTGCTGCTCAGTTTCTGCTGTGCATTGCCATACCATTTTGCGTCCTTGTCAAAGTAATAGTGACCGCCGGCATTCAGGCGAACAATGCTGATGGGTGACCACTGGGCACCAACGGTAAGCAATGCGGGGGCATCCTCATTGACCTCTTCACTGTCCTTGTATTTGTTGACGGCTTCAATCTCACTTGCTTCAAACACGGTAGATTCGTTCTTCATACGAATCTGCGTCTTGAATTCATACTTCATGGCGAAGTTAAACTGGTCGTTCAGTTTATAGTCAATACCGATGATAGGAGCAATGCCCAGTGACGATTGGTTGCAGAGCAGGTTCACACCCTCAGAGTACTTGGCAAGCTTTGACAATTCTGCCTTGCTTCCCTCAAGCGTGGTGATACCCTGTGTCAAGGCAGCCTTTGCTTTTGTCAAATCATCGGTCATAGGCATTCCCAACTCTTCGTATTTGTTAATCAGCGCAAGGTTGGTCTGTGCAGTGCTGAGGTTCTGCTGAAGCTGTGCGGGAACTTTAGGAAGGAAACTCTCGAAGTCTTCATAACCTCCAGCAGTTGTCTTTACCATGATATTGTTGATGCGAGCCTTGTAAGTTGCTGTACCATAGAGCAGACGCAAACCTCCGTATACAGAGAGATTCTCCTTAATCTTATAGGCAGCACCTAACTGGAATCCGAAGTAGTACTGACGACCTTGCATATAGCTGTCCATATCGTAGCCGGCAACACCGTTAACGGGAATGGCAGCTGGCTGAGTAACACCTGCTGCTGCAGCTACAGGGCTGGCATAAATAGGTGACAGCGAAGTGGTAAGTCCGTTAAGAGTCACAGCAGTCTGATCGAGTGCCATGAATTTTGTGGCAATGTTACCTACTACACTCTCAAACGATCCCAGACCATTTTCAAACTCGCAGCTACCACCACCGCCAGGAACGGAGAAATTGAACTGCAGACTCCAGTCGCCTTTGTTCCATGCAGCCTGAATAGAAGGTATTACCGGGGCATCGGCTACACCCTCAAAGACCTTGGTTGTATTGTTGTTGTTTTTACGACCATATTTGAAAGCCTCATTTGTAGAAGTAATGGTACGTGTTTGGTGAGCGTACTGCCAGTTAATGCCGAGATGGAATCCTTCTGGCAAAAAAACAACACCGGCAGGGTTGCTATAGACACCATCGAGACCGATAGCGGCATCGCGAGCAGGGTTACGAAGGAAATCAATGCTTTGATTCGTGTTGGTTAAGATACCACCAGCAGTGGCAGTTGATGCGGTTGCTGCCAGCAATGCGCTGACGAGACAAACTTTTAAATTTTTCATATCCTTTAAAAACAAATCTTAAAAAAATCGGCTGCAAAGGTAAATTTATTGTTCGAATTACAACTATTTGTTCTTTCTGAGTTAACATAAATTAATTAATATTCGCACAAAAACTGCGCATATGTGCAGTTTTGTGCAAATATTTACCTTAAAAACCACTCCTTTTTGCACATTTATAATTCTTCTTGTGCAAAAAAACTCTTAAACGTTTATTTTTTCAGTTCGGGGTAACTGATACGGGTGTGATAGATAGTCTTCAGTTTCTCTATGAGTACTGTCTTGGCATACTGGATATCACGGTAAGTAATAGGACAGTCACGGAAGAATCCGTCTTCCACCTGAGAGTCAATAATGCGTGAAACTAATTGCCGGATACTCTGTTCGGTATAGTCGGGCAGTGAACGTGAAGCGGCTTCAACCGCATCAGCCATCATCAGGATGGCTTGTTCCTTGGTGAAGGGATTCATTCCTGGATAGGTGAATAGCAGGTCATCGACCTCCTGATCTGGATGTTCATTCTTATACTTCACGTAGAAGAACTTTGCCTTTCCCTGTCCGTGATGCGTAGAGATGAAGTTCTTGATGACCTCTGGCAGGTTGTATTTATCGGCAAGTTTCAATCCTTCGGTGACGTGGCTGATAATGATGCCGGCGCTTTCAATGTCGGTAAGCTGCTCGTGTGGATTGATACCTCCGGACTGGTTCTCGGTAAAATAGATGGGGTTCTGTATCTTTCCGATGTCATGATAGAGGGCTCCTGTGCGTACAAGTTGAGGCTTAGCCCCGATCTTTCGTGCAATCTCTGCTGCCAGATTACCTACTTGGATACTATGTTGGAATGTTCCAGGCGCTTCCTCGCTCATACGTCGAAGCAGTTCTTTGTTCATATCGCTGAGCTCAATGAGTGTGATATTCGAAGTGTAGCCGAACATCTTCTCCATAATATAGAGTAGGGGATAGGTGCAGAAGAGTACCAGTCCGCAGAAGATTAAGTAGTTGTATGTGCTCGGATCTATCTGTTTGAAAGAAGGCGTGTGAATCAGGTCGACGGCAAGATTTATCAAGCAACTTGTCAACATGACGACGGCAGCAGTCCAAAGCAACTGTGATCTGCTTGACAAATCGCGAAGTGAGATGATCGCTGTCAGACCTGCAGTCATCTCAACTGCAATGAAATCGAGTGGCTCCTGCAGCACGCAAGCACAGAGAAGTACCAGGATGGTATGCGACATGAAGGCCGTACGGGAATCCATGAACACACGGATGAAGATGGGTACCATCGCAAAGGGGATGATAAACACGTGGAGCACGTTGTGGCTTACCATCAATGAGGCTATGATAGAGAAGAGCACAATGAGTGCATAGATCATACCGATAGAGCGCATCTTCTCAAAATAGTCGGATCGGAAAATGCTCAGGAATACTGTGAAGCCCGTAATGAATATCAGCACATAGACGATTTCACCAAGAATAGTCGTTGAGAGCTGGTTCTCGTTTTCATTCTGTCTTTCATTTTCTCGTTGGTATGACACCAGCATCAAGTATTTCTCTTCATCAACAATCGTTCCGCGATCAATGATCTTCTGACCTTTCAGCACAACGCCGCTGGCCTTGGGAACAGTACTGGTCAATTCTTTCTTGCTGGCTTCATCGCGCTCACTATCATAAATAAGGTTTGGAATGATGTAGTCGTTCATGTTCAGCTGTGAGAAAATCTCACGATGGAGCTGTATCGTAGGATCGTTCATGAGCTGTTCGTATGCCTGTTTAGCCGTGAGTGTCTCTGAGGCGCGTATGCTCATTACTTCCTTGCCGTTGATGACGCGAATGTTCTTGGCTGTATCTGTCTCATTGCCTATTGGCGCTTTCGTGTCAGCGATGCCTTGTTCATAGAACATTCTTAATCGGTTTGCAATGATGCTCTTATAGTCATTTTGCAGACCTTCCATTTTCTTGTTATAGTCCGTCAAGAACTCTCGAACCTTCAGTTCGCCCAATTCGTTCTTCAGAATATAATATGGCTCATAGTTTCGAAGTACACTGTCGCACTCTATTTTCAGTGTAGCCTCGCTCTTGTAGACGGGGAAGTCGAATGGAGCCGTCAAGTCAGAATATATCCAAGGCTTTCCTTGTTCTATTTTAAAACTTTGTTGAGTGTTGCGTGGCATGAACCATACTATCAGGGCTACTGATACAAGAACAAGGGCAATACGCATTGCAATATCATGCCATGTGAGGTTCACTTTTAGGTCGTTATTCTTCATTTTTTCCGATTTTCAAGCTCTATATATTAAATCTGTGGCAAATTTATACATAATTTTGCAGATAGCCAAAAAAAAAGTTGTAACTTTGCACGCAAAATAAAAAAACAACATCATGGCAGATAGAAAAGTAAGGGTGCGTTTTGCACCGAGTCCTACAGGACCTCTCCATATTGGCGGTGTGCGTACCGCTCTGTATAATTATCTTTTTGCGCGTCAGCATGGCGGTGATTTGGTGTTCCGTATTGAAGACACTGATACGACTCGTTTCGTTCCCCAGGCTGAAGCATATATTCTTGAGGCTTTCAATTGGCTGGGCATTCAGTTTGACGAGGGTGTCAGCTTTGGTGGCCAGTATGGTCCTTATCGTCAGAGTGAACGTCGGGATATCTATAAGAAATATGTAAAACAGCTCTTGGATGCAGGTAAAGCCTATATCGCTTTTGATACGCCTGAAGAGTTGGAACAGAAGCGCCAGGAGATTCAGAATTTCCAATACGACAATAAGACACGTCAGATGATGCGTAACTCGCTTACGATGCCTGCCGATGAGGTAGAACGACTTATCGAGGAGGGCAATCAGTATGTGGTTCGTATCAAGATTGATGCTGGTGAAGAGGTACTGGTAGACGATATGATTCGTGGTGAAGTTCGCGTAAAGAGTGATATTCTTGACGATAAAGTGCTTTATAAGAGTGCTGACGAATTACCCACTTATCATTTGGCCAATATCGTTGATGACCATCTGATGGAGATTACCCATGTTATTCGTGGTGAAGAGTGGTTGCCAAGCGCCCCCTTGCATGTTTTGCTCTATAGGGCTTTCGGATGGCAGGACACGATGCCTCGTTTTGCTCATCTTCCGCTCTTGTTGAAACCCGATGGAAAAGGCAAGCTTTCCAAGCGTGATGGTGATCGTTTGGGCTTCCCTGTCTTCCCGCTTGATTGGAAAGACGAACAGGGAAACGTGTCTTCTGCAGGCTATCGCGAACAAGGCTATTTCCCTGAAGCTGTTGTGAATTTCCTCGCTCTCTTAGGTTGGAATCCCGGAACAGAACAGGAGATGTTTACACTCGACGAGTTGGTCAAAGCCTTTGATATCTCTAAATGCTCGAAAGCTGGTGCAAAGTTTGCATACGAAAAGGGTATATGGTTCAACCATGAGTATATCTTAAAGAAGTCGGCTACTGAGATAGCCCGTTTGTTTGAACCCGTTTGTCGTGAGCATGGTGTAACCGATTCGTTCGAACGTATTGAACAGGTTGTGGCGATGATGAAGGATCGTGTCAACTTCGTTAAAGAACTGTGGCCGCTCTGTTCATTCTTCTTTGTTGCTCCTACTGAGTACGATGAGAAGACGGCAAAGAAGCGTTGGAAGGAAGATTCAGCCCAGACGCTTTCCGAATTATGTGTGTTGCTCGAAGGCTTGGATGATTTCTCTTTGGCGAATCAGGAGACTGTTGTGCATGCATGGATAGAAAGCAAGGAGTTGAAACTTGGTAATGTAATGAATGCTTGGCGTTTAGCGCTTGTCGGTGAGGGAAAAGGCCCCGGAATGTTCGATATTTCTGCTTTCCTGGGTAAGGAAGAAACAATTCGACGTACCCGTAGGGCTTGTGAAGTGTTGAAATAATTGTCTCTTGTATGTATAATCTCATTATCTACTTATATCTCATGGGAGTGGCCATTGCCAGCCTTTTCAATGAAAAGGTTCGTAAGATGTGGCGTGGCGAGCGCGAAGCTTTTAGCATTTTGCGTGAGAAGGTAGATCCCAATGCCCGATATGTGTGGGTTCATGCAGCCTCACTTGGTGAGTTCGAACAAGGTCGTCCGCTGATGGAGCAGATACGTTGTGACCATCCGGAATATAAGATTTTGCTGACTTTCTTCTCTCCATCCGGCTATGAGGTTCGTAAGAATTATGCAGGCGCTGACATTATCTGCTATCTGCCGCTTGATACTATCACGAATGCACGTCGGTTCCTGCGGTTAATACGCCCTGAGATTGCATTCTTTATTAAGTACGAGTTCTGGTATAACTATCTGCATATTCTCAAGCATCGCCATGTGCCAGTATATAGCGTGAGCAGTATTTTCCGTGAAGGACAAGTATTCTTCCGCTGGTATGGTTGGCAGTATGGACGTGTGCTGCGCTGTTTTACTCACTTCTTCGTGCAGAACGAAATCAGTAAAACTCTTTTGGAGCGTATTCATCTGAACAATGTTACCATTACTGGTGATACCCGTTTTGACCGTGTCCTTCAAATCAAGGACCAGGCCAAACAATTGCCTATTGTAGAGAAATTCGTCGGTGATTGTCCAAATGTCTTTGTAGCAGGAAGTAGCTGGCCCCCTGATGAGGCAATTTTCATCCCTTATTTCAAGGAAAAGATGTCAAGCAGAGACAGTGCTCAACAATGGAAGTTGGTTATTGCTCCTCATGTGATAGGCGATGATCATCTGAAACAAATTGAGAAACTGCTTGAGGGGTTGAAGGTTGTCCGTTATACGGAAGCTGAGAAGGACGAGTCACTTGTCGAGAACGCTGACGTGCTGATCATCAATTGCTTTGGCCTTCTCTCAAGCATCTATCACTACGGTACGGTTACCTACGTAGGTGGTGGCTTTGGCGTGGGTATCCATAATGTACTGGAGGCAGCCGTATGGAGCAAGCCCGTGTTCATTGGTCCCAACAACCAAAAGTTCCAGGAGGCACAAGAACTGAAGGCTGCCGGCGGATGTCTGGAGATTGGCAACTATGATGATTTTGAGCGACAGATGAATCATTTCTGTCAGGATGCAAAGTCATTGGAGGAAGCTGGCTGTCATGCAGGCAATTACGTTCAGCAGCGTGCGGGAGCAACAAGAGACATTCTCGCTTACGTTAAACTTTGATCTTTCAGGTACTCTTTTGAGTAAGCCACGTAGTGTTCGGCATTGTCTGTCTGACCAGGACGGGTGGGCTTGATGTATTTTGCCGGAACGCCACCCCAAATTTCGTTTGGGCCAATCTTCGTGTTTTGCAATACCAGTGCACCTGCTGCCACAATCGCTCCTTCGCCAATCTCGCAACCATCGAGTAGGGTAGCTCCCATGCCAATCAGGGCGTGGTCGTGAATAGTGCATGCATGAACAGTCACGTTGTGTCCGACAGTAACATAGTTTCCAATATGTGTGGGACCTGTCTCGTGTGTTACATGAACGCATGAGCCGTCTTGAATGTTAGTACAATTGCCAATGGTGATAGGAGCCACGTCGCCACGTACCACTGCGTTGAACCATACCGAGCACTCGTCGCCCATTGTAACATCGCCAACGATGGTTGCGTTCTCACTGAAGTAACACTCTTTACCCCATTTAGGGCTCAATCCTTTATAAGATTTTATTAATGCCATATTTATGGATAGTTTTATTATTTTATTTATTGCCTTTTGAATAATGGGTTTTATTGTCCTCCCAGACGTTCGAAGTATTCTAACAGATCCTCCCATGTCTTGAACGTATCGCTGCCAAAGGCAAGGCGGGTAGCCATTGCATCTTTCGTGTTTTCACACTCTATCAGATAATCTCCCAAGAGCAGATGGCGCTGGTATGTATAGACAGTATGCCGCCAGGCAGGTACATTGATGTACTCCTCAAGCCATTGTTCCGTTTGCTGAAAATCTGTTGCAGGAGCCACAAAGTACACGGTGTAGTGCTCTATAAGCTGGCGCACAGCTTTCTGACTACTGCTTGCAGCTTTTCCATAACTGTCCTTGAGCGTTTCAATACCTATATATATAACTGGTCGTTCACGATGCTCCTGACAGTCGTCAATCCAGCGGATAACGGGTAGTACGGCATGCATAAACGAACGGTCGTCCATACGATGTTCTCCATGAAAGTGAGTAGCTTTCGGGTAGTGGGCAGCAAACATATCGAAAGTATCCACTACCTCGTCCTTATCTCCGAACAGACCGAAAACACGTTTGCGCTCATCATCATTGATTCCGCTGAAACGCTGTTCTGATACCTGGCGGTACTCTTTTACAAGTGCCTTGTCAACATAGAATTGCTGTACACCATCTAATCGCGGATTCTGGAAGGTCTGAGTCCCAGTCATACCGTGCGCCTGCATGGTGTCGGCAATACATAGTGCTGGATTCAGGCAGATACGATCGTAGCCATAAAGTTGTTCGGTGTACATGCCTCCCATGGAGGTACCGATAATCAGGTGAGGATGTTCTTGTTCGCAAAGTGTGCGCAACAACTGCAGAGCTTCCTCAGGGTGAACAGGTAGGTCAGGTGCCACCACGTGTGCATTGGGCATGACCTGACGTAGTCGGGCAACTGTTCCTGATTGTCCGCTTGAGCCGAAACCATGAACATAGAGCACTGTCTTACCAGACATTAGCTCTGGAAATTGTTTGATATATGGGTTCTCTGTCATTTTTACTGTTTATTTGTTTGAGGGGAATAACTTGGGCTTTAGTTCATCGGGTGAATCATTGGTGAACATGTTTACTGCTGGTGCCTGCTGTGTGAAGAAATGACGGATAGTCTCTGCTGTCACTTCTACCTTGGGTTGGAAGTCAGGACTCTGCATGTAAGCCAAAATAGCCTTGCGCATCTGACGGGCAACAGGACGACGATCCAGTCGGATGTTGATGTCCATCGTAGTCATTAACAGACGCCCTTTGCCTATCTTTACTTCAATCATCATGCCCAATTTCCTGGAAACATGCCATGTGTCAATAGGTTGGATGGGTGACTGATAGTCCTTGGGCAGTTCCATTAAGTTCATCACCTGAGCCTTGTTCAGTAGTTCCCACCAATTCAGGTTCGACCATTCATCTGTGGGGAAATCATACTTAAACAGCGGATGGTCTGTATGAATGTATGCGCCTGTGGTATGAGGAGGACGCATTTTGAACCAAGACGTGTTCCAGAACACTGGCAGGTAATTCTGCTTAACGTCGCTTCCCAGTGTTACCTTTCCGGCTGCCGTGAGGAGAACAGAACCACCTTTCTTGAGAACCTTAATGGCTTTCGAATCCAGTGAGTCTGTAATAAACACCTTCCCACAGCTGATGTCCTTGGCATCAAACTCTGGATAGACCCAGAAATCCCAATGGTTTTTTGCTTGGTTGCCTAATCGGACAAGTAGCGTCAGTTTAGACGGCTTTTGTATGATGTCAAGTTTTTGATGAATCATTCCGATAGGATGGTTCTTTCCTAATGGAATGGTTCCAGCCTGTAGCGTGCCGTTTCCGATGAGGCGAGTGCCGTCTTGCCAGATCTCATAGACAATATCTCTGCCCTCTACCTCTTTGTTACTGGCGTTCATGCATTCGATAGGCACACGTAGTGTCTCGTTGTTGGCATATACAAATTTGGGGAAGCGGGCCAGCAATACCAATGAACTGCAGAACTCACGCCATTCATTGGCTGCAACATAGCCTTTTTCACGCCAATGCACATTCAATACGCCAACCAATGCAGTTCCCTGTCCGCTATAGTCGTTTAGCCCCAAAAGTTGGAAACCAGCATAATCTTTGGTGCGCAGGTTGCGTTCTATCTCATATTTATAACAAAGTGTTTGAAGTCTTCCGCTGGCAGTCAGGAATTTCTCACTCATCGACTCCATTCCGTTATCACGCAGCAAGTCACGGAAGATTTCAAAGTTGCGGGCTTTATAAGCTCCCGTATATTGTGACATCTCCTTGAAATCGGGGAATGCACACCACTGTCCCTGCTCGTGGGCAAGGATGGGTGATTGGTTGGGAGTTTGGGATTTGTAATTACGAGGGAATTCAATACCTGCATAATAATCATCCTCAGACTGCGGTGCTTTTTTGTCCCAATCCAGTCCGCGAGCACCTCCTTTTACATGATACTCTGAGCCATTGTCCCAAGCCCATCCGCCTCCTACACTGGCGCCACAGTACACCTTTGTTGAATCATATGCGTGCATCTGTTTCACCCATTCATTGCAATAGTTGACCCAGTCGCCTGCAGGTTCATTGCCAGCTGCCATCATTACGAATGATGGGTGATGACCGTATGTGTCAATGATGCGTTTCGACTCCTCCAATAAGTATTCGTCAATCTTCTGACCACGACGTAGTTTCACTCCATGATTAGGCCATGACGGTCCCTCTGGTTGAAGATAGATACCAACCTTGTCGGCAGCAGTAAAGGCCGCCTCTGGCGGACAATAGCTGTGGAAACGTACGTGATTCAGTCCATACTCCTTACACTTCTGGAAGATGCGTAGCCATTCTTCCTCATTCATCGGAGCATAGCCAGTCTCAGGGAAACAGCAGTTCTCTACAGTTCCACGTAGGAAGGCCGGTTGTCCGTTGATATAGAACTGTCGTCCCTCGATTTTGATTTCTCGGAGTCCGAAGGTTACAGGCACCTTTATACCCTCGTAATCCACCGTATCCGTATAGAGTCTTGGATTAAATTCGTTCCATAATTCAGTATCATCGCCGAGCGTCAGCTGGTAAGTCTGCTCATTGATGATGATGTCTACTTTTTTCTCTTTCAGGTGTGGTATTACTTTCTTACGCCAGATGATAGGCTGGGCCTGTAGTTCTATGCGTCCCGCAATACCGTTCCAGTTGCCTTGTGTTTGATCCGTTACCGAATGAGAGTCTTGGCCTACGCATACGTTTTCAATACCATTATATACTCGAATGGCAATCGTGTTCTGTTCACCCCGTCTTATATATCTTGTCACATCATAACAATGAGGTACTGATAACGACATTTGATGACCGACCTCTTGACCATTGACAAAGACTGTTGTCTCGATATGTGGACGCTCCAGGAAGAGTGTCACCTGCTGTTTGTCCCAATCTTTAGGTATAGCGACAGTACGTTGATACCACGCATTTCCCACATAGTGCTTCTCTGGTGTCAGGAAAAACGGGAACTTCATCTGCCCCTTCTGTCTGTATGGCTCCATATAGGGGTTAAAGAAATAACTCGAATCATAGAGTGAACCAGTCCATTGGGTGTGTATATCCACATCGTTGCCTTTACCATTGGTCAACATAGAGCCTGGTAATCGGATGCTGTCGTCATAATGCTCTGTATCACCTGTACCAAACTGCCATACGCCCGACAGGTCAATAACCTGTTGGGCGTAGGTGGTAGAAGTGATGAATAGTGATGCGGTAAGAATTGTTAGTAGTCGTCTCATTCTTAAGTCTTGTTATAGCGTGGTTATTTCTATCTTTTCTACGTTCTCGCCGGGTGTCTTGTTTGCCTCGCGAGGCAGGTAGACGGGCATGTCTTTCTGCATAGGCAGGATGCGCAGTTCCAGTTCCTTACAGCCTTCTGGCAGTCGCCATAGTCCATAGAGCATGGGGCGACCATACTGGAAATGGTCGGCTATCAGCACCTTTCGCTCCTGTACGAGATGAGAGTCAGAGGGTAGGGAGGCGTAAAGGCGGGCACAGTCGCCCTGATAGGTAATCTTCATGAGTGAAGAGTGGGGCGTGAAAAGTGAAGAATTCTCAGCAGGGAGCTTGATGGTATAGACGGCAGCCTGTTCGAAATCAGTGTCGGTAGGCTCTTCGGCTACATTCTGTGTTCCCATCGTAATCTGGCGAAGAGGACCGGCCTCTTTCACTTTTTGCGCTGTCAATGCTATTGGTTCATTGCCGGCTTTCTTCTCTTCATTTAAGAACAGATGTTCGGCTTCTTGTTTCGTCAGCAAGTAGATGTTGTCATAGACAGGCTTTGCCAGACCTTTGGCCTTGACATTCTTCAGCGTCTTGCCGTTTTGCATGCAGATGGTGGTGGGGATTCCCGGTATCTGCATCATGTAGACCTTACCCTCACGCTTGGCAACCAGTTGACCTGTGGCATACTTGATTCCGTCGATGTTCACGGGGAAGATGGCCATACATCCTGCAGGAATCGTAAGCTTCGGCAGGGTCACTCCGCAAGCTTCCAGTACTACGTTCTTCTTTTCTGAGAGGTTCTGCAGACGCTCGTAGTTGTTCACAAAGATGAAAGCGGATGCAGTCTCCTCTCCTCTCTCATCTTTTCTCTCTCCACTTCTTATTGCCCATCGTAATTGTGAATCATCACCTTTCTTGAGATCCTGTGGGGCAGGGAACGATGCTTCCATTGGAGCCAGCATCTCTCCCCAGTCTTTCATGAACAGATGAAGTGGACGTAGCATATAATAGTGCGGATAGGTCTGTCCAAACTCTCCGAGTGGTGCCTGGAAGTCATAGTTCTTCACGGGCATGTCGTTATAGTTCGTTCCCTGCGTGCGCTGGTTCTCGTTCAGGGATGTCTTGCCTTCGGGGTTCGTGCCACCATGATACATATAGTAGCCTAAGAGGTTGCTTCCTGAGCCCAGCTTGACCAGTGCCATCGAGTAGGCATCCTCCGCGTAGACGTATGGGCGACGGTGGTAGGCTTGCATCATGCCGCCTCCCAGCTCACAGGTGAAGTATGGATATTCCTCATCACCTTTGCTTACTTTTGCCATTTGGTCGCCCAACTGTTCCGTAGCAATAGCTGTCGACGAGCGGAATGCTTTGAAGTTGAATGCCTTATAGTAGTTGCCGGCTGTCTCAGCAGTAGAACGATCCCAGAAGCCATCGGCATAATCGCCATAGAGAGGCAGCATTTCGCCAAATGGAACGGGCGTGGATAACTCCGGCCAGCCTGTGCGTGTGTAGAACGGCAGGTCAAAGCCTATTTTCTCAGCGATGCGCTTCAGATCCATCAGATATTCGCCACGACCTCTGTACTCATTGTCAAACTGAGCAGCCATCACAGGACCACCGTCCTTCCACTGCAGTCCTTGCACTTGTGTGAAAATCTGGCGATAGAGCTTCTCTGCATAACTAAGGAACACGCTGTTCCTGTCGCGCAGCTTGCAGCCCTTGGAGAACATCCAGTCAGGAATACCGCCATTGCGCACCTCACCATGGCAGAACGGACCAAGACGTAGTATCACAGGCACGTTTTCCTCTTTACAGATCTCAATAAAACGACGCAGGTTGCGCTGACCGTCCCAACGGAAGATACCCTCTTCCTCCTCTATATGATTCCAGAATACATAGGTAGCAATGACGGTCACGCCGCCCTCTTTCATCTTACGCACTTCCTCTCGCCATTCGTTGGCAGGGATTCGGGAATAGTGTACCTCGCCCATGACAGGACATACTCTCCTTCCGTCAATCATCAGACTATGCCGATCCCAGGTCACTACGGGCTGCAGCGCCTGTTCTATTTGTTCGGCAATCTGCTTCATACCCTTGATAGAGGGATGGCTGGCCATCTTGTCAATGCCTTTCAGCTCAATACATTTCACCCCATAGTGCTGACAGATGGTCTTCGATGACGATGTTACCTCGGCACTCAGTCCGTCGTTCAAGAGGAAGTAGATCTCCGATTTTGCGTAGCGCTCTTTCATCTTTTCCAGCATGTATGCCATTGCCGGGCGGAATTTCCAAAGGTCTTCCTTGGTGATATTCTCATACTTGAATTCACCAATGGGTGATCTGGCCCAGCTGTCGTTTGTGGCACCAAAGATAAAGATAATATCCGGGTTGCCCAGATTATCCATACGTGTGGTAAACGAACGGTCGCTGTAGTCCTCCTTCCGATAGCCTGTATTGCAGATAGTGGCACCGCTATAGGAGTTGTTCTTTTCCAGTTTCCATCCTTTGTTTGCTATGAGCTGTGACCACCATGTCTGTTCCACACGGTTCACGTCAGTGCGTTTGGGATTATTCTTCTTGAAGTACCAGACTTCGTTTCCTGCCGGGATTGCTCCTTCGAAGGTGGAGTAGGAGTCACCTAAGATGGATACGCTCTTCGTCTGTGCCTGAGCCATCAGACAGACCATCAGGATGGTCAGTAGTGATATTGTTCTTTTCATCGTGGGCTGTTATTTTGGGTACAAAGTTACAAAATTATTCTCAATATATGATGATTGATGTCCAGTTTTCTCACTTCATCCATATACTGTCTGGCTTTCTCAGCATCGCCCATACCCGCATAGCCTAATGCCAACATGCAGTAGCAGTGAATACGGTTTTTGGTGTCAAGCGAGTCATCCCATATCAGCAGGTCGGGTAGCGAGACGGCAAAATAGTCCATCTTCTGGTGTTCAAAGATATGCTGCTTGCCGTAATTGATCAGTTTATAGAAGCGTCCGTTGGCTTCATCTTTTCGTCCCAGTTTCAGCAATGCCAGTCCCTGATAGTAGATTTTCTCTGGCTTTGCATCATTGTAGTACATGGCTGCTGCGGGCTCTTGTGGACCTTTGGTGGCTTCTTCCCAGCACTCACGTGCCTTCTCTTTAAGTGAAGAGTGAAGAGTGAAGAGTTAAGAATTTGCTTCCGCTTTCATTTCATAGGCAACGCCAAGATAGTAATAGAAGTCATTCTCTTGAGCTCCATAGAGCTTGCCTTCGCCGAGATGGTGAGGATATTCCAAGCACTGTTCCAACAGACTGATGGCGTCATCAATTTTTTCACTATTCACTTTCCCCTTTTCACTTAACAGGCGTTCCGCCAGTTTTACTCGACAAATTTGATACTGTGCGGGCACCTTGCCTTCACCGCCTTCCCACGGATGGAACTGGTGGGCATCCAGTTTCTGCATGGCCTCCTCGTAGCGTCCAAGTTGGTTGAGGAGCGTAATCTCTTCAAGTACCAGGTCATCACGCTGCTGAATCAATGAGGGATACTTCTGCAGGAAGTCGAGACGCTCCTGATGAGGCTTTTGCAATCGCTTATAGAGTTGGTCTAGCTCCATGAGTATGCGTGCATCTGTCTCATCCATATGGAACGCCTTTTCCATATACTCCAGTGCCTCCTCCTGACGGTTCTGTTTGTTGAAGCGGGCGAGTGCCAGATTGCGCCATACTGTTGGGAATGACGGGTCAAGCTGAGCCGACAGTTCCCAGTTCTCGATGGCCAGGTCATACTGTCGTTTGTCGTAATAGAGACATCCCAGATAATAAGGTGCCTTTGCCCCCTTGGGATTCTTCACTTTTGCATTCTCCAATGCCAGCACATCCTCCAGGCGGTTGGGGAAACAATAGTCCGAACAGACTTTCTCTGCCTCCTCCGCATGGTCTAAATAATAATAGGTCATTGGACTTGTTGCCCCTTCGCTGATAGCAATGTTCCAAATAGCGTGAGCCTCTTCCGACCGGCCTGCCTGCTGATAGTCTAATGCCAGTTCATTATAGTTGTGACAACTCTTCCGCATCATCGTCTTCAGTGTGGTCAACAGCGATTCGTCGTTGCTGATGAGATACTGTTCGTAGCGACACCCGTAGTTGAATGGGTCTAAGCACAGGCTCTCCTGTATCCAGGCAAGTGCTTCCTCTTTTTGTCCCAACAGTCGCAGAACGGTTGTCTTCAACGCACGTGCTTTGTGGTTGCAAGTGTTGAAGATCAGGCTGCGGTTCAGTTCGTCGAGTGCATCGTCGAAACGACCTTGAGCCACACTGATGCAGGCAGCCTCGAAGTAGCCGGCATCAGCCCAGGCCTTGTTCCAAGTTGACTTCCAGAATAACTCATAAGCCTCCTGCTGGCGCCCCATATATTTCAAGGTGAGTGCCAAGTTGAAAATGGCTTCTCCATCGTATGGGTTAGGATTGCGCTTCTGCCATATCTTTACGGCTTTTCTTAAATATGATTCGGCTTTATCGAAACGTCCGCGACGCAGATACCAGAGTCCCGTCTGATTCAGACAGCGCACGTCATTGGGGTCACGACGCAATGCCTCCTCGTAGTAGTCGAGTGCGCTCCACGTAGCATGCCGGTACTGTTCCAAGTGCAGACCTGTCAGGAATAGCTGATCGTTGGTCTTCGTGTCCTCTGGTGATAGTGCAGCCTCTGCAGCGTCGGGAATAGGACGTATCTCATCCGGCTCAGCCTCCCAAATGAGAGATGATAAATGAGAGATATGATTAGTTTTGCTAATTGATAGTGTCAGATCGTTCATCGTGGCGCCTCTGACGTCAACCGTCTGCTCAAAGACCTCTTCGGGCGATAGTGTCACCACCTTGTTATAATACTCTTCTCCCTGCTTGTTCTTGAGAATAATCCTGGTCTCCTGTTTCGATGTTGCCAGCACCTTGAAGGTTACCAGCTCACCGCCCTTGGGAAGGGATTGGGCTTCTATATTCACAATAAAGTCCTTCGAGGCCTGCTTCACAACCCCAAGTTCCCTGTAGGGCATGAAGTACTGTGTGAACTGTTTCTCCTCGTAGGGCATCAACCACGTGAAGTCAGGCTGGTTCTCGGTATAGACACCTGCCATCAGTTCGATGTAGGGGCGGAAGCCGGACTCTACACTATCCGTCAGATTGCGGTCCCATGCACGTCCGAAGTCGCCGTTACCCCATGTCCATTGCTTTTTGCCAGGTGAGAAATGATGACTGGCCACATGCAGCATACCTCCCTTTGAGTCGTTCTCATAACCGCCTTCAAAGTCGTACTTCGAATTGACAGCCATATAGCTTGTAGGAACCTTGATGTTCTTATAGTTCGAGATGTCGACACCAGCAGAATAGTCCATCTTGTAATATGTACCCGTGGCAATGGGGAAACTGCTGACGGCACGCTTACCGTGGTCGAAGACCGCGTTGACGTCAGGTGGGAACACGCTCTGATACTCATCATTCACCTCAACGGCGGGATTGGCCCACCACAGGAATGTCTGCGGCAGGGGCGTACGATTGCTGACACGTCCTTGTATTTCCAGATAAGCACAGCCAGGACGTAGGGTGAAGCCTGCCATTCCCTTTTGGTGGAACATCCGTTCCATCTCGTTCACCCATACGGTGATAGATCCGTCCTCATTCTCCACGATGGTGGAGTCGACAGGCAGATAAGTCGAGGGACGATGATGCTGAGGCCAGTTGAACTCAATACCACCGCTGATCCAAGGACCGGCCAGTCCTACGAGTGCGGGCTTGATGACGTGGTTGTAGTAGACGAAATGGCGCTGCTTGATCTTATCGTAGGCCATTTGGATGCGTCCGCCTAATTCAGGCATCACCATCACCTTGATATACTCGTTCTCCAGGAACACCACGTTCCACTCATGAGGTGTCGGCTCATTGGCTATCGACTCAATAACGGGGTAGGGATAGACTACACCACTTGAACCCTGATAGACGCGTTTCTCCAGAAACATCGGGCTCTTCTCTGCTTTTCCAATCTCATACGTTGGTATCGTGACCAACTCTCTCCATGCTTTTACCATTGTTTTTATTTTGTAAGTTCTTTTTCCAGTTCTTCAAGACTCTTTCCTTTCGTCTCAGGGCACCTTCTGTACAGGAAGGCGAAGGCGCAGATACAGATGACACTGTAGATCCAGAACGTTCCGCTGCTACCCAGGGCTGCATTCATCGAGGGAAACGAGAAGGTCAGTGTGCAACAGCCAACCCACAGGGCAAACGTACACGTTGCCATTGCCACACCTCTTATCTTGTTGGGGAAGATTTCTGCCAGCAGGGTCCAGGTGACGGGGCCCAGCGTCATGGCATAGACGGAGATAGCTGTTACTACCAGCACCACCATCATCACGCCCTTCACTTCCATGAAGTAACAGGTGCCCAAAGTCAGATAGATGAGCCCCAGTCCGCCTGCGCCAATCAGCATCAGCGTGCGTCGTCCCCATTTCTCGATGGTATAGAGAGCCACGAAGGTAAACACCACGTTGGCAATGCCTGTGATGACGATGTTAATAAACATACCGTCTACATCAAAGCCGGCTCCCACGAAGATCTCCTGTGCATAGTTGAAGATAACGTTCGTTCCGCACCACTGCTGGAACACAGCAATCACAAGACCAAGGAGTAATATCCTGCGATATTTGTGAGAGGTAAGTAGTGAGAGGTCACCTCTTACCTCTGACCTCTTACCTCTCACCTCTAATAAATATACCGGACTCTCCGGAATAAAGAAGCTCATGATCAAGAAGAGGGCTGCGGGAAGCGTTTCTGCCCAAAACATCCAGCGCCATCCCCAGGCTACGTTCCATGCCATGTTCTCTGCCACAGAGGTATCGCGTGCCAACAGCATGTTGACAATCTGTGCTGAGAGAATGCCGAGCACGATGGTCATCTGGTTCAGCGATACCATCCGCCCGCGAATCTCTGCCGGACTCACCTCAGCGATATACATCGGAGCCAAGGCCGAAGCCACACCGATGCCCACGCCACCAACGAAGCGGGCTATATTGAATAAGGTGAAGTCGTCAAACAGACCCGTACCGATGGCAGATAGCGTGAACAGTACTGCCGATAGCATCAGCAGCGGTTTGCGACCATAGCGGTCAGCAAGGGCTCCTGCCACCATAGCTCCTGCCAGACAGCCTATCAGGGCTGTGGTCATAGCCACTCCCTGCATCATAGGATTATCGGCAATGCCGAAGTATAACTCGTAGAACGGTTTTGCACCGCCTATCACTACCCAGTCGTAGCCAAAGAGTAGACCGCCCATGGCTGAGACACAGCAGATGAAGTAGATGAATGCTTTGCTTTCTGAGCCCGCTAAACTAAGGGATTGAGGGGCTGAACAATGCTTTTCCATTTTCTGATACGTTTAAGTTTTTAGTTTTCACGCTGCAAAGGTAATACATATTCCCTGATAAAAAGATGGAAAATCTTTTGGATTAAATGGATTTTCTTCTTAACTTTGCATTCGTTATGAAGGAAGGATTCACAGGCGAACGCAGCATCGTGCTGCCAAAGATAACGATCGAGATGGAGCAAAACGACCCTCTCGTGTCCTCTCTGCATATCACCGATATTGGCTATTATCCCCATGCGGAAGGTCATTATCGGGAGCGCATCCGTCCTATTGGTCAGCATGTGCTGATCTATTGTATGGAGGGCGAGGGATGGTTCAGCATAGATGGAAATATATATAAGGTGCGCGCGAACCAATATTTCATTCTTCCTCCCAACCGTCCGCACAGCTATGGGGCTGATAAGGAGCATCCTTGGACTATCTATTGGATACACTTTACGGGGCCTCATGCCTCAATCTATAGTGAAGGGATGCAGCAGCCCCATGATATCCAGCCCTCGTTGAACTCGCGTATCAGTGAGCGCCAGCATATCTTCGAAGAGATTTTCTCGACGCTGGAACATAGCACCGAGCTGGAGAGTCTTCGCTATGCTTCCTCGTTGCTCCACTACTATCTGGCCTCTATGCGCTATCTAAGCCTCTACCGTAATGCTTCGCCTATTGCAGCCCGCCAGTCGGCAGTCAGCCTCCTTGATGCTGTTCGTCACTATATGCAGGAGAATCTGGAGCGGCGCATCACTCTCGAACAGATAGCCAGTTATACAGGCTATTCTCCGTCTCATTTCTCACTCCTCTTCAAACAGCAGACGGGCGAGAGTCCGCTGGCCTATCTGAACCGACTGAAGATTGAGCGGGCCCGGCAATTGCTCAAGACCACCGATATGCGCATCAACCAGATATGCCATAAGATTGGGTTTGATGATTCCTACTATTTCTCCCGTCTTTTCAAACAACAGGTGGGAGTGTCGCCCAAGCAGTATCGGGAAAATCTATAGGTCGGCCTTTGGCCTCAAAATTATAAAAAAATCAAATAAGAAAATTATAAAGACTATTCAGCGGTTAAAATAATATAATTCCGCTCTACATTCTTCCTTTTTGAGCGTCATATCAGTAATTTTGCACTCGATTTTTAATCATAATTTGAAAGAAGACAATGAAAAAGAAAGTATTGTTTGCTGCTCTGGCAGCCGTTATGGTGCTGAGCAGTTGTGTAAGTAAGAAAGATTTAGCCGCTTGTCAGGCTGATAATAAGACGTTGACTACCTCACTGCAGACAGCACGCGAAGATCTGGCTGCCAAGAATGCACGTGTGCAGAGTCTCGAAGAGCAGCTCAAGGCTCAGAAATACGCAATGGCTGAGCAGAAGAAACTCTTGGCAAGCCTGCAGCAGTCACTCGACAAGAGCCTGACGAATGCCTCTCAGAACAATGTCTCTATCGAGAAACTCGTCGACCAGATCAATGAGTCAAATCTCTACATCCGTCATTTGGTTGAGGTGAAGTCTAAGAGTGATTCGCTCAACATGGTGTTGCAGAACAACCTGACACGTTCGCTCTCCAAGGAGGAACTCAAGGAGGTCGATGTACAGGTGCTGAAGGGTGTGGTCTATATCTCTTTGGCTGACAATATGCTCTATAAGAGTGGTTCTTATGAAATCAACGACCGTGCCGCTGAGACGCTGTCGAAGATTGCCAAGATTATTACCGATTATAAGGACTACGACGTACTCATTGAGGGTAATACCGACGATGTACCCATCTCGAAGACCAATATCCGTAACAACTGGGACCTCTCCTGTCTGCGCGCTTCAAGTGTCGTTCAGTGTCTGCAGACCAAGTATGGCGTTGACCCCAAGCGCCTGACGGCAGGTGGCCGCGGTGAGTACAATCCTCTTCAGCCCAATGATACCGAACTGGGCAAGCAGCGCAATCGTCGCACTCAGATTATCATCACTCCGAAACTCGACGAGTTTATGGACCTCATCGGCAAGGCTCCACAAGCAGAGTAAATTCCATTCCTGACAATGAAGAAATCCATTATTACCGCCCTGTTCGCCATTCTTTCGGTGGCAGCACAGGCACAGCAGAACGTTCCGTCAGCCCAGGTTGATCAACAGCAGATCATTCAGGAACTGACCAGTAAGAAGAATGTGTACTTTCAGAAGTACGACATCGTAGCCCCTGAAAACATTCTCCCAGCGATTCTCGATAAGTATAAGGGCAAGGTGGTGCTCATTGATGTCTGGGCCACGTGGTGCGGTCCCTGTCGTGCAGGCCATCAAGCCATGGAACCGCTGAAGAAGGAACTGAAGGGCAAGAATATCCAGTTCGTCTATATCACATCGCCCTCATCGCCCCTGCCCACTTGGGCTGAGATGATTCCAGCTATCGATGGCGACCATTACTACCTCACGGCAGAACAATACCGTTATATCCTTGAGAAGTATGAGTCGCGCGGCATTCCCACCTATGCCATCTACAATGCCCAAGGGCAGCAGACGTTCAAGACTGTGGGCTTCCCAGGCGTAGAAATGATAAAGGCCGAAATCGAGAAGGCACAGTAATGTTATATTTTTTGTTTTTCAATTTTTGCTGCCACTCTGCCACCTTTTCTTGTTTTCGTCTGATAATCAGTCTGTTATGGGTGGTGGCAGCAAGGTGGCAGGTGGCAGCAAAAGCAAGTGACTTTGCTATGCGATGTAAAAGCCTTATGATTACGATGCAAAAGCCTTATGATTACGATGTAAAAGCCTTATGATTACAATGCAAAAGCCTTATGATTACGATGTAAAAGCCTTATGATTACGGTGTAAAAGCCTTATGATTACGGTGTAACCATCAGAGTGCATCACTATATACCCTTGGGGACAGGTTGCGGTAGGTGATAAGACCGCCAGTGTTGGATTTGAAGATGATGGTGTCGATGAAGTATAGGTGGCCATCTTCACCCATCAAAACATTATTAGGGACAGCATCGAAAATATCGTAGTCATTATTGGTGAAGTAACCCTTGTCCATCTCTTTGTGGAATCCCAGTCGTTGCATTTCTTCATCTATCTCTTGTTGAACAGCTTCGCGCTGTGCAACAATGAAAGGTTGGCGAAGAACGGCGCAAGTCTTTCCATCTCGATTCTCGGCAAGTCCAATGAACTCATAAGCACAATCAGGAAATAGTTGATTGTGTATGTGGATGCGCTCGAAAAATGGAATGAGGTTGTCGTCAGAATATCGGAAATCATTCAGCTTAAAAACGTATCTGCTGTCCAACGAAGCATAGACTTCGTTTTCTGACCCACGATCAGAGAATGTACCAAGCTTTGTCCTATCTATCCAACAATGGTTGGAGATAGCCCAGTCTTTTAGTCTTGCAATTTGGACTCCCTTGCAAGCCGTTGTTCCCGCAAGCGCTTGAATTGACTCAAGCACGCTTCGTGCGAAATCGGATGCTGCTGCCAGTAGGCTACTGCGTTCATCTTTTCCTGTGTAACCTTGAGATGATAGTTGTTGAGTGCTGTCATTGTTCATCCTATTATCAAATTACACTGCAAAGATACTGTTTTTTCTTGAACCTTGCGTATTTTTCGCAGATTTTTCACTCAAAGATTATTTTTTTTCAAAGTTTTTCGTATCTTTGCCCTCGGTTCGGGGAAACATCCGAACTAATTGAAAAGCATTAACTATTATTTCGCGTTAAGCCAAGAGCGTCGGAAACTCAATTTGGTATAATAAGCACGAAAATAATATGTGAAGGCGGTTTTCTCGTATGGGACCCCTATGTCTGTTAATAAAGTTATGCTCACGCATTAGCGTGATGCATTCTTAGAACAGACCCGGGGCTCCAATCCGACGCCGCCTCGTGCTTAACGCGCTAAGGATTGTGTCACGCTTTCTTTATGCACGTTGGCGATTGATAGTCTGATGCAAGACTTGAAACTATCAATCGCTGAATAATGGCAAACGACAACCTATCAAACGCTAAAATGGCGAAGAACGATGAGTTCTACACTCAGTATTACGATATAGAAATCGAGATTGAATCTTATCTCGACTATAACCCTGATGTGTTTCGTGGCAAAACTGTGCTATTGCCTTGCGATGACCCAGAATGGAGCAACTTTACTCACTATTTCGCACAGAATTTTGAAGACTTGGGCTTGAAGAAACTTATTTCAACCAGTTTTGCACCTGAGAGCAAAAAGTATAAAGCTCCTTATGAACCAACTCTTTTTGAAACTCAGCAACCTTATTATAACCCAGATAAGACTAAGACGCACGGAAAAATTTTCATCCTGACAGATGATAAAACTGGAGATGGTATTGTGAATATCGATGACTTAGAGTGGGACTACTTGGATGGTGATGGAGATTTCAGAAGTGAAGAAGTAAAGAAGTTAAGAGACGAAGCAGATATCATTGTAACAAATCCTCCATTTTCGTTGTTCCGTGACTTCTTTAATTGGATTATGGAGGTCGAAAAGCAGTTCCTCATTATAGGTAACATGAATGCCATTACATACAAAGAAGTCTTTCCTAACATCAAGAATAACAAGGTTTGGTTGGGAGTGACCAATTTCAATACAGGTATGTATTTCCGTGTACCAGACGATTTCGTTTATGCACCTACTTACAAGTTTGAGCGCGAGCAGAATGGCGTAAAGGTAAACAGAGTGCCTGGAGTATGCTGGTTTACCAATATTGATCATGGCCGACGTCACCAACCCATGAAGTTGATGACAGCTGCAGAGAATTTTCGTTATAGCAAACATAAGGAGGTTAGAGGTCGCACAGCATACATACACTACGAGAACTACGATGCTATCGAAGTTCCTTTTGCAGATGCGATACCACGTGACTATGACGGAATAATGGGTGTGCCAAAATCATACCTTGACAAGTATTGTCCTGAACAGTTTGAAATCATTGGTTGTGCCGAAGGAGATTCTGGTAAGGAACTTGGCCTAAAGCCATTCCCTCGTGAACTAAAGAAACTCAATCCGAGCCTACGAGACGGACAGCTCTATTATATCGAGAATGGCAGTCCCGAAAAACCCTATGCAAGAATACTAATCCGCAAAAAGCAATAGACCTATGGAAACGACCCTTAAAGAATATACAGTGCGCGAAATATGCGATGGATTCCAATATAGCGATATAAACGGGAAAGGACTTTATGGCCTATGTGGTCAGCTCACCATCCAGCCTGAATATCAGCGTAACTATCTCTACTCTGACAACAAAGGTGAGCGTGAGGTGGCTGTCATAGACTCTGTCCTGAAGAAGTATCCGCTTGGGCTTATTTATTTCAATCGACTTGATGATGGAAGGCTTGAGGTGCTTGACGGACAGCAACGCATTACATCACTCGGTCGCTTTGTAACCAAGAAATTTTCTGTGCCCTACGGAGGCCACATGTGTAAAATTCATGCTTTGCCAGAGGACAAACAAGAGTTGGTCTGGAACACCAAAATACTCGTTTACATTTGTAAGGGTACCAAAAGTGAAATTAAGGAATGGTTTCAGACAATTAATATTGCCGGCATTCGTCTTAACGAACAAGAGAAACTGAATGCGGTATTCTCTGGCAATTTTGTTACTGCGGCAAAGGCTGTATTCAGTAACAAAGGTGACTCAAATGTTCAGAAGTGGAGTGCATACATTAGTGGAAACGTCAATCGACAGGACTATCTTGCTGCTGCTCTCGATTGGGTGAGTCACGGCCACACTGAAGATTATATGCAGGAGCATAAAGATATTGGCAACTGTGATGAGATGAAGCGGCATTTTGATGACATTATAGAGTGGATTGAACGTACATTTGATGGTGAACCGACGTCTGAAATGTGTGGTCAAGAATGGGGACGGCTTTATGATCTTTACGGAAAGAAGCCACTAAATCATGTCGAAATCTCTGCCAAAGTTCGTGAACTCTATGAAGACAGTTACGTATACTCAAAACGTGGCATATACGAATATGTGCTTGGTGGATGTGTAGACACAAAACTGCTGAATATCCGTATCTTTGATGACGCAACGAAGAAAACTGTTTATGCACGTCAGACCTCCGAGGCGCAAGCAGAGCACAAGTCTAACTGTCCGCATTGTGTGTTGGAGAATCAGGCTAATAAGAGTCGCATCTGGAAAATAACCGAAATGGATGCCGACCATGTATCAGCCTGGAGTAAGGGCGGCGCAACGTCAATTGAAAACTGCCAGATGTTGTGTAAGACACATAATAGGGTTAAGGGAAACAGATAAAACTTACAATATAAAACCTAAGATTATGAAAAAATTATTTATTCTATTCCTTGCTTCTTTGTTCGCTCAGAACTTAAAGGCTCAGGATGTCGTCTACGTTGACGAAGAAGGAAATGTTTTAAAAGATGAGGTAAAGCATGTAGATATGACATTTGCCGAAGCAGAACCATTGATGAAAAGCGCGAAACAGATTGTAACTCGTGCTATTTATGGAAAAACTATAAGCACTTCATCAGAACTTGAAACAGGTAAGAATTATTACCTGTTGGAAGTGACTCAATCTGAAGATACGTCTCTCATTGGCAAGCCTGTAGTCTGCCAGATTATTGAAAAACGTAAGTCTAATATTTCAGGTTCTGAGGGCCGATTAAGAATTCGTCCTCTTTATATCGAAAAAGGTAATCAACAGGTTCCTTTAAAACAACACGACATTTATCGTCGTGGCTTAAATCGTAGTAATGTTAAGGCATGGACGGCATTTTTATTAATTCCTGCGTTTATTCCGGGTTCAAGAGCAGAAATAAGACCAGAGGAATACATCATTTTGACTCTGGATTTGTAATCAAAGAGTATCGTTGATTTGAAATATCAAATACAAATAAACTCAATATGCAAGAGACTTGGAAACGATTCGTTTATCCTCTTATCGAGGACAGAAAACAGGATGTTGAGGAAGATGTCTATCATCGTCATATAGAAAATCAATTGATGCTACTGGGTTGGGAGCCTTGGAAGGGAGAGATTATCCATAAACAGTCGCTTAGAATTGGCAACCGCAATCGCATGGAGCCTGATATACTCATTTCTCGTGATGGTGAATGTCAATTTGTTATTGAGGTGAAGCGTCCTTGCAATACTCAGACGAAAGAGGAGATAACTCAGTTGGAATCCTATATGCGACAACTACGGCTTGATGTTGGAATATACGTCGGTGAACATATTGAAATGTTTTACGACAAACCCAATACCAGTCATGTGGTTTCGGTATTCAAGCTGGCAATAGATTTGGAAGAAAAACGTGGAGCACGTTTTGTGGAGCTTTTCTCCAAGGACGGCTTTAGCAAAGAGTCCATCGTTGACTTCTGCGAAGAGCGTATCCAGGAGATTCAGCGTCAGAATAGTTTGAACGAGATTAAGGAGAGTCTGATAGCAGATGGCCAAACACAGATTACTGAAAGTCTGTGTCCTTATCTGATGGATAAATATGGTCATGCTTTCTCAGAGGAAGAGATAAAAGGGATGCTGGCACAGCTTCATTTCTCCGTATCTGCTAATGATTCCAGGATTCCTCATACTGCCTCCATTCCCAAGACAACACAAGTCCCTGTGGAAACTACAGTTCAATCAGAGAATGTTATCAAATGTTATCTGAGCAGAAATGCAAATGCTCTAGGCCTTTTCAATATTTCGAATCAGTCGCTGACAGTTTTGAAAGGCAGCGAAGTGAATCCTAAACATCTTACTGCAACAGTAAAGAAAAAGCGTGCAAAACAGTTGGATGACTATACTGTATTGCAATCTGACAAGCGAATTGTTAAGAAAGATGTCGTCTTCGATTCGCCCAGTGGCGCTGCAGTCTTTTGTGTTGGTGGTTCATCGAATGGATGGGATACTTGGAAGGATGATAAAGGACGAAAGCTAAGTGAATATCGAGTTAATGCCGGCGTCAAGTCAGAAGCTCGTTTTGATGATAAAAGAGTAGCAGATCCACGTAAGTTCCAACTGGAGTTTTGGACGAGATTCAAGAACAAACTGGAGGCAACGGGAGAGATACCTACTTTACAGACACCACAACCCCATAATTGGTATGATGTGAGGATAGGACGTTCGAACATCTTGTTGAACATAGTTTGCAACACTCAGAAAAACTTCGTCGGTGTAAAACTCTATATCAGAAAGCCTGTAGTAGAAAAGTATTTTCCCGTTCTGTTGGCTAAGAAGAATGATATAAATCTTGCTCTTGGCTCCGAACCAAAATGGGACGCAAATCCCTCTGCACAGGATAAGACAATTGCCCTGTTCCACCAAATGGATCTAACAGACCCGCAGAAAGCGGAGGAAGCGCTCGATTGGCTGATTCAGCAGACCATTATTTTCTATAACGTGTTCTCGAAAGAGGTAAAAGGGATGTAGAAACGAATCTCTTGTGGCATGAGTTTATGGATGTTAAATGTCAATGAAAAGCTTTTCTTGGAGTAAAAACTAAGATCGCCAAGGGCAAAGCCTAGTTTCTCAACGAGTAAAACGTAGTTTCGCTATGAGAAAACGTAGTTTCGCTATGAGCGTTCCTAAAGATTGCTGTTCCTCAGATTCACGTTTGGTACTGAAATGTTACAATCCTGTTACGTAATCATATCGTAACAGGATTTCTTTTGCCCGTTAAGCTGGCGGTAGTAATTTTGTAGCGACAAACAAAAAACAGATTTATGGAAACTACGCATGATTATTTTATGGTGTCGCTGAAACTGCTGGGCGCACTGGGATTGCTCATCTTTGGTATGAAGATGATGAGCGAGGCTCTGCAGAAGATGGCAGGACCGCAACTGCGACACATTTTGGCTAAAATGACAACGAACCGGCTGACGGGAATGTTGACGGGAACATTGGTAACAAGTGCTGTACAGTCATCATCGGCAACAACTGTGATGACTGTATCGTTTGTATCAGCAGGACTGCTGACACTCTCGCAGGCCATCAGCGTTATCATGGGAGCTAATATCGGCACTACGCTCACGGCATGGATTATGTCGTTGGGTTATAATGTCGACCTGACCAACGTGGTCTTCCCTGCCTTCTTCTTCGGCATGATACTGATTTACAAGAAGAAACATCGCTATGTAGGCGACTTCCTGTTTGGTATTGCCTTTATGTTCCTCTCGCTGGTGATGCTAAGCAGTGGGGGCAAGGAACTGGACTTGGCACACAACCAGGCGGTAGTCGATTTCTTCGCGTCGTTCGATATCAATAGTCACCTGACCATTCTGGCTTTCCTCGCCATCGGTACTATTATCACCTGCATCGTGCAGTCATCGGCTGCGGTGATGGCTATTACTATCCTGCTCTGCTCTACGGGTGTGCTACCTATTTATTTAGGTATAGCTCTGGTGATGGGTGAGAACATCGGAACCACTGCTACAGCTAATCTCGCTGCCCTAGGAGCAAACACACAGGCACGGCGAGCAGCGCTGGCTCATCTGCTGTTCAATGTATTCGGTGTCATCTGGGTGCTCTGTGTGTTCTATCCCTTTGTAGATATGGTGTGCTCGCTGGTGGGCTACGACCCCTCGATGGCAGGTCAGACGGAGCGACTTCCCGTTGTACTCGCCATGTTCCACACCTGCTTTAACGTGACGAATACCGCCTTGCTTATAGGTCTGATTCCCCAGATGGAGCGTGTGGTTTGTTGGTTGCTGCCAGAGAAGCCACAGCCTGGACAGGAGAAACTGCGACTGAAGTACATCGAGGGCAGCCTGATGCAGACGCCCGAAATAGCTGTTTTGCAGGCACAGAAGGAGACGGCCCACTTTGCCCAGCGCGTACATCAGATGTTTGGTATGGTGCGCGAGTTGATGGATCAGAAAGACGATAAGGCCTTTGTGCATCTCTTCAGTCAGATTGAGCATCAGGAGGACCTGACCGACAGCATGGAGCTGGAGATTGCCCGTTTCCTGGAAAAGGTCAGCGAAAACCACTTGAGCGATGAAACAAAGACGAAAGTACGCCAGATGCTTCGCGAAGTGGGTGAACTGGAGTCAATCGGTGATGCCTGCTACAATCTGGCACGCACCATGCGTCGACAGCGTGAATCGGGTAAAGAACTTACCGCCCAGCAACGCCAGAAGCTTACAGAGCTGATGACGCTCTGCGATGATGCTTTGTTGCAGATGAATACCATCATGTCTGGTCATCGCCAGGAACATGATATCCGTGAGACCTACCGCATAGAGAACGAAATCAACCAGATGCGTCAACAACTGAAGAACGACAACATCCGTGCCGTTGATTCCCATGAATACGACTACGCCGTAGGTACAATCTTTACCGATTTTGTCAACGAATGTGAGAAATTGGGCGACTATGTGGTCAACGTGGTTCAGGCAAGATTCGGTAAGTAAAAATTTGGTTATTCATCAGATTTGCACTAACTTTGCGCCCGAAATATGACAGAGAAAAGAATACTCGTTGTGGATGATGAGCAGGACTTGTGTGAGATTCTGCTCTACAACCTGAGGGCGGCAGGCTTCGAGGCCGAGGCGGCGTATTCGGGCGAAACTGCATGGAATATGGTTCATGGTGAAGGGAGCATGGTTCATGGTTATGATTTGCTACTGCTCGACGTGATGATGCCGGGGATATCGGGATTTGAACTGACCCAAAGAATCAAAGCCGATGCTCAGACCTCGCATATACCTATTATATTTTTAACTGCGAAGGATACGGAGGACGACACATTGCAGGGCTTTGGATTGGGTGCCGATGACTATGTGACGAAGCCATTCTCTGTGCGCGAAGTGGTGGCCAGGGTGAAGGCTGTGCTCAGCAGGAGAAAGCCTGCCCCCGACCCATCCTCAGGGGAGGGGAGACTCATCAGTTATGAGGGACTTGTGCTCGACCTTGGCAAGAAGAAGACGACGGTGGATGGCGAGAGCGTGAGTCTCACTAAAACCGAGTTCGAATTGTTGGGGTTGTTATTACAGCATCGCGGACAGGTGTTTTCCCGCCAGCAGATTTTCGATGCTGTATGGCCTGAAGATGTCGTGGTTAGCGACCGTACTGTTGATGTGAATATTACTCGTATGCGTAAGAAGATAGGGCGTTACGGCAGCTACATCGTCAGTCGCCAGGGTTTTGGATATGTCTTTGAAGAATAATCCGTTAAATCCGTGAAATCTGTGGTCAAAAAAGTATGAAGCGTTTGAGTGAGGGCCGGAAGATGTTCGTCAGCGTGATGGTGGTGTTTGCCGTCTATGCGCTGATATTTATCCTATTCGAGGACTACGATCGCAAGTTCCTGCAGCCTTTTGACGAGGTCAGCGACTGGCACCTGCTGCTGTTCTCGCTTGTGGTGATGCTCGGATTGGCGTTTCTGTTGCACCGCTATGCCCGCCGCATGGACGAGCGAATCAGTCGCGAGCAGGCCGCCAAGGAGAATCAGATGCGCCGTGAGCTGACGCAGAACATTGCCCACGAACTGAAGACTCCCGTAGCCAGCATCCTGGGCTATACCGACACTATCCTCGACAATCCTGAGATGAATAGCGAAACCAGACGGCAGTTCATCGAACGCACGAATGCGCAGGCCCACCGATTGACGGCATTGTTGCAGGATATCTCAACGCTGAACCGCATGGACTACGCTGCCCACCAGCTGACGATGGAACGTACGGACGTATCAGTCATTGTCAGTGATATCGTCGAGGAAACCGCCATTGCCTTCGAAAAACATCACATGAAGTTCAATAACTACTTGCCGCAACATATCGTTATCGAGGGCAACCCCTCGCTCATCTACAGCATCTTCCGCAATCTCATTGATAATGCTATCAACTATGCCGGTGAGAATACTACGATCGAGGTAAGCGCAGAGAGAAATGATGACTATTGGATTTTTCGATTCAGTGATAATGGCGTTGGCATTGCTCCAGAGCATTTGCCCCGCATCTTCGAACGCTTCTACCGTATCGACAAAAGCCGTAGCCGCAGTATTGGCGGCACAGGGCTCGGCCTCGCCATAGTAAAGAATGCCGTCCTACTGCATGGCGGTACTATCACTGCCTATCAAGCCAATCATGGTGGCTTGGGATTTGAATTCAAATTGAAATCACCATCTTCTTTTTAAACTAAGCTGGGATAGAACATCTTGTCACTTGTCATTTCGGGCTTTTTTCTTAATTCCATAGCTTTTTCTTAAAAAACTTTCGCGAAGTGGATTCGTTATTGGAAAATTTTGTATCTTTGCATCGCAAAAGGGAGAAATCCGTATTCATTTTATGTTAAACTCATAATAATAAGCGAAATGAAGAAAATAATTTTGTCAATAATGTTTTTATCTCTTTGCACGTTTGCTAATGCACAACGTAAAGTGGAGATAGTTGAGCCTGTAAAGCAGGGGTTGGCTGATACCGGAGGTCGTGTGATTAAGCGCAAAGTGGCTATTGGCCGCTTTAGTAATGAAACGCAGTACGCCAAAGGCATCTTCTATGACAAAGAGAACGATCCAATGGGCAAACAGGCTCTTGATATTCTTTCAGCTAAGCTTGCTGCATCAGGTAAGTTCTTGTTGCTGGAAAGAGGCGACATTGCATCCCTGTTGGAAGAGGCAAAGAAGAGTGACAATGGCCTTTCTACTATTGGTGCTGACTATATGATAATTGGTTCTGTTACTGAGTTCGGTCGAAAGAATACCGGAAAGAGTGGCGTTTTTACGAATGTAAAGACTCAGACAGTAGAAGCTGCTGTGGCTATTCGACTGGTCGATGTTTCAACAGGTCTTATCATTTATTCAGATGAAGGAAAAGGTTCAGCTGAAATAACGACAAAAACAACCATGGGAGTGGGTGGACAAGCCAGCTACGATGCAACATTGAGTGATAAAGCGATATCAGAAGCCATCGGTCAACTTGTAGAGAATATTATCAATAAGTGTACGGACAAGCCTTGGCGCACATTCTTCTTGTCTTATGATAACGATGCCCAGTTGATTGCAGGAGGCGCAAGTCAGGGAATTAAAGTTGGAGACACTTTCGCTGTCAAGACAAAGGGCAAGAAGGTGAAGAATCCTCAAACTGGCGTACTGATAGAACTTCCTGGTAAGCAAATAGGAACGGTAACGGTATCAGCCACCGGTGGTGACACCCCTGAGACGGAATACTCTTTTGTTTCTTTTACAGGCAACGGCTCAGCAATTGATGCCTCGAAACTGACTGAATATTATATTGAGGAAATCAAATAGAATCTAATATGAAAGCAAAAGTTTTATTTTCATTGCTTACCATCGCTTTCCTGATGGTCGGATGCAAGGCTAATTATCCTGTCGCTCAACAGAGTGGAAAGGAGGATATGGCATATTTGGTGTTTGTCGGTCCGTCGGATACTTATGGAAACGGTTCTAAACCCGTACAGGTTGATGTGGATGGTACCAAGTTTGATGCTAAGGTGGTAAAGCCAAAGACGGCGAACAGAAAAGGAACCCAGTATGGAGTTGCGACTGGTCGTAGGAGTATTACTGTTCAGTTCAATGGACAAACGGTTTATCAGAAACAATTGTTCCTGTCAAGTCAAGAAACAAAGATTATCAATTTGCCATGAAGAAATTAATTCTTTCAGCCCTCTGCGTGATGGCTATGACTTCGTGTGAGACTCAAAAGTCGCTATATTCCTGGTATGACTCTGAAGATGCTACTTACATGTACACGAAACGTGCTACAGAAGAAACGCTCGCAAAAGCAATGGCGCAGTATGAGAAAGTGATTAGTAAACAGGAAGGGCTTCGTAAAGTCGTTCCTCCTGGGGTAAATGCTGAGTACGGGTATCTGCTCTGTAAGGCAGGAAAGAAAGAGGAAGGACTAACTCTTCTCCGTGCTGAAATCAAAGCTTATCCTGAATCAGAGAAATTCATTTCACGAATCATTAATCAGCTGGAAAAATGAAGAAATATATCATTCTTGGCTTGGTGGCATTGTTGATGTCGTCATGCGCAGAGCAGATCACCCGTCTTGCTCAATATCCTAAGATGTACGAGGAGAAGCCTCTTACTATTGCAGTGATGCCTCCTATCAATCAGACAAACTTCGTCGAGGCAAAGGATTATTTCTACACCACACTATATGCTCCTCTCTGCGAAAAGGGCTACTATGTTTATTCGCCAATGATGACTATGGAAATGTTCCAAGCAGAGAGTGCATACGATGCAGAACTGTTTATTGAGGGAAACCTTTCCCAGTTCCGCAATGTTCTTGGAGCAGATGCCGCCATGTTTACAATTATCAAGTCGTGGAACAGAAACAAGATTGGAGGCTCATTGACAGCAGGTGTCGAGTATATTCTCCGTTCTACTAAGACTGGCGAAACACTGTATCGGCGTGAAGGTCTCATTAGCGTAGATACAAGCATCAATAGCGGCAATAAAGGACTGTTCGGAGCATTGGTCGACTTGGCAGCAACAGCCATCAACACAGCGGCTACCGACAAGGTCGTGGCAGGACGTAAATGTACACTGTATGTCCTAAGTGATATGCCCGAAGGAAAATACGGAGCAAAGTTTGACCAGGACCAAAATATGCCAGCAGGCAAAAGCTACGTAAAGGCTACTGTTAGGTAGGGACAATCCCTCTGACTCGCTTCGCTCACTTAAAATTGTATCTTTGATGCTTTGCCTCGAAGGTAGGATGCATCTCAGAAATGAAAGAAAAATATTTTTTTCTTTGCATTTCGTTCGATTTTCACTACCTTTGCAGGCAAAACCGAAGAAACATGAAGAAAATACTACTATCAGCATTGATGGCAATGGTTGCTGTCGGTGCATCAGCGCAGAATCCACAAAAGGGAAACTATGGTTATCTGTATTGCCACATGAGTGATCATGGGCAGTTTACGGCTTATGCAGTGAGTCGTGACGGCTATAATTACGAGGATATCATTGGCGGAAAGGCTATTATGGATCCGAAAGAGCATGCCCGTATTGAGGGCGGACAGCGTGATGCTTTCATCTGTCGCTCATGGGACGGTAAGGGCTATGTGATGGTGACCACCGATATGAACAATGCGATGACGCGAAAGTTGGGTAAGCAGAGCGACTGGGATAACTACGGCATCGACCTGCTGAAGAGCAAGGACCTGATCAACTGGACCTCGGTATCGTTCGACTATCGCAAGGGTACGTCCATCTTCTCAGATCCGCAGGCGGAGAGCGTGTATAAGGACTGGTCGACCATCAACCGTGTGTGGGCTCCGCAGATTTTCTGGGACCCGAACTATACATGGGAGAATGGTGACAAGGGCGGTTATATGATCTACTACTCTATGTGGAACCGTGCCGAGGAGAAGTATGACCGAATGTACTACTCGTATGCCGACAAGTCGTTTACACGCCTGACACAGCCTAAGCTGCTCTTCGATTGGGGCTATGCCACCATCGATGCTGACATCAACCTGCTGGATGACGGACTCTACCACATGCTCATCAAGAAAGAAGGTGGAAAGCCCGGCATCTATACTGCTACTTCGAAACACCTTACTCACGGATGGGGTGAGCCCGTCGAGGACGACTATGTCAGCTTTGAGGGTAAGAAGAAATGTGAGGGATCAAGCGCCTTCCAACTCATTGGCGACAAGACCTGGCGTGTGGCTTATATCCAGTATAGCGACCATCCGAAACACTATCGTATCTGTGAGGCAGACGAGAACCTGCGCAACTTCAAGAACCCACAGGATATCAAGGGCGTTACAGCCCCTCAGCATGGTTCGTTTATGCGACTGACCAAGAAAGAGTATAAACGACTGAAGAAGTGGTCGGAGAAGAAACTGAAAAGTGAAAAATGAAGAATAAAGAATATGGGGGCGTAGCAGTTTGCTTGTGCTCGCTCCTCGTGGCTTTTTGTTATATTCTCTCTGAAGAGAGTGAGTATCTGTTTCATGCACAGGAGCTGAATCTGTTTCTCTACACTCCGCTGTTCTTCAAGCAGCAGCTGGTGGTGGCAGGTGGCTTCCTCACTTGGTTAGGAACATATTTCACGCAGTATTTCTATCATCCCTGGTTAGGCAACTTGCTGTTGTTTGTCTGGCTGGGCTTGCTACTCTGGCTCTCAAAGCGTGCGTTCGGTGTCAGCAACCGCTGGATGCCGCTATTGCTGTTGCCCCTGGCTTTAGTGCTGATTACCGATTTCGACCTGGGCTATCGTTTGTACTATCTGAAATTGCGCGGCCATTTCTTTGTCGCGGTGATGGGACTCTCGTTGGCTGTCAGCCTGGCGTGGCTCTATCGCAGACTCCGTATTCGTCTTACCTTCATGGCTGTTGCAGCTGTAATAGCATATCCCATAGCTGGCTTTTATGGTCTGCTGGCTATTCTCCTGATGGGTGTCATCAGTTGGCGCCTGCCGCAGATGACCTTGCGTCAGCGAATCATTGCGTCAGTATTTGCCCTGTTGCTGATTATCTTCGTACCGCTTATATACTACCGTCAGGTATATTATCAGGCCAATAGCGATATGATATGGTGGCAGGCGTTACCTATCTATTATGATGTAAAGGGCTTCACGACCCTTTATCTTCCCTACGTGTTTTTAGCCCTGTTCTATGTTCTGCTGGCTGCCTGCTATGGCATCTCCTACGAACTGAAGTGGATGCGTAGTGGATGGCGACAGCTGTCAATACAGATTGTCATTGCCTTGCTGGTAATGACAGGCTGCTATCAGTTCTGGTATAAAGATACTACCTTCCATGAGGAACTGCAGATGAATGCCTGTGTGGATCGTCAGGATTGGGAGGGCGTATTGCGCATTGCCCGTCAGCATGAGGGTGAGCCTACGCGAATGATTGTGGTGTATAAGAACCTGGCCATCTTCAAGCTGGGACGTGCGGGAAATGAGATGTATACCTATCGCGATGGTGGCAAAGCACCAAACTGCGATTTTGAGATACGTATGATGCAGCTGGGAGGCAAGAGCCTTTACCTGAACTACGGTTTGCCGAACTATTGTTACCGTTGGTGTCTGGAGGATGGCGTAGAACTGGGATGGCGGGTAGAACATCTGAAATTCCTCGTGCGCTGTGCCCTGTTGAATCATGAGTGGACAGTAGCTCAAAAATATATTGATATCTTGAAAGAGACACGCTACTACAGCGAATGGGCTGGACATTACGAGCCGATGGCACAGCAGGCAAAGGCTGAGGTAGTTGATAATGATACGGAGTTTGCCCCAATCCGCCGATTGATGAGGGGTGTCAATATGTTAGGCAGTGACCAATCGTTAATAGAGTTGTTCCTGCTGAATATTCAGGCATATCGGGATACTGACGACCCCGTCTGTGCTGAGCTGGTATTGCTCTCTGCGATGCAGCTGAAAGATATCCCGACATTCTGGCGCGCTTTCAACCAATATGCCAGACTCCATGTGGGCGAGCCAATGCCTCGCCATTATCAGGAGTGTGCCTACCTGTATGGTAATCTGGAAAGCAATGTTGATATCAGTGGTATGCCTTTCGACGAGAATGTGAAACGCGAATACCATGAGATGATGCAGCGTGCCCAACAGTGCAAGGGTATGTCGAATGAGCAGATGGCTGAGGCTTTGCGGCCTCGCTTTGGTGGCACGTTCTATTTTAACTATTTCTTTGTGCGTGGACTGAAAACGTACTAAAAAAGTGAAGTGATGAAAAAGTTATTGATATTTTCCTTTTTGTGTGTCATCCTGCTGACGGCTTGCCATCAGGCTAAGGTGCCTTCACAGTTTGAACAGATGAAACAACAGCCAGTTATTTATCCAGACTATATTGGGGTGACGGTGCCTGTCAATATTGCACCGCTGCATTTCCAGTTGACTGGCAACTATGATGAGGTGGTGACACGATTCAGTGTGGCTGACGAGGAGGTTGTGTTGGGGGGACGTACGGTTTGTCCCGACTTCGACGAATGGAAACAGTTGGTGGGGAAATCGGCAGGCTCAGCACCTATAAATATAGAAATGTACGCGCGTGTGGGTGAGAAATGGCAACGCTACGAACCATTCACCATCACGGTGTCGGCAGACAGTATAGACCCTTGGCTGACATACCGATTGATTTCGCCCAGTTATGTGACCTATGAGGAACTCACTATCAACCAGCGTTGTCTGGAGAACTACGACGAGCGTGTGGTCTACGACAATATGCTCTGTTCAACTGAGGCAGACGGACAGTGTATCAACTGCCATTATTGTCAGTTGGGTAATCCCGAACGCACGCTTTTCCACGCCCGCCAGAACCTGGGTGGCACGATGCTGAACATTGACGGGAAGTTGACCAAGGTGAACCTGAAGACTGACAGCACCCTCTCGGCTGGCGTTTATCCAGCCTGGCATCCTAAGCAGAACCTGATTGCGTTCTCAACGAATATGACCATGCAGAGCTTCCATACCCGCGATGTGGATAAGATTGAGGTGTTTGACAAACAGAGCGATTTGATTCTCTACGACCCTGAAACCAACGAGGTGAGCACCATCGAGAATGAGGAGAACGAGTTTGAGACCTTCCCTTGTTGGAGTCCTGACGGACAGTGGCTATATTACAGTTCTGCCCATTTCGAGTGGCGTGACACCGTTTCCCACGAGGCAGAGTGCATCCGTCGCTATAAGGACATCAAATACAATGTCTATCGTAAGGCCTTCGACGTGCAGACACGTTCGTTCGGACCACGTGAACTGGTGTTTCAGGCAGACACGATGAACCTCAGTGCTACGCTGCCGCGTATATCACCCGATGGCCGATTCCTGCTGTTGGCAGTGGGCGAGTGGGGCACCTTCCATATCTGGCACCGTGATGCCGACCTATGGCTCATGGATTTGAAGAGTGGTGAGATCGGTCCGATGAAGGAGGCCAATAGTCCCAGCGTGGAATCATTCCATAACTGGAGCTCCAACGGACGTTGGATAGTGGTGAGCAGTCGTCGTGACGATGGCAACTTTACCCGTCCGTTTTTCGCTCATGTCGATCAAGACGGACACGCCTCAAAGCCCTTCGAACTACCTACTGATGATCCGAACTATCACCGTGAGTTCATGAAGAGCTACAACGTGCCAGAGTTCATGCGAGGTCCTGTTACCGTGAAGCCACAGACCTTTGCAGATGCACTGAAGAAGCCCGCAGTAGCAGCGAAATATAAGCAATAATGCAATTTGGCAAAAATGATTAGGAGTTAAAGGCGCACCTTTAACTCCTAATTTTTAGTATTCAAACGAAGAGCCGCCAAGGAACTCGCGAAGGAGTGAGGTTGGTGGAATCTGTTCTTCGGGGATAGGCTTGATATAGCGTAGGAACTTACGCAGACGATAGGCCTCAGCATATTCAGGACAGTTCTCAGGCACCTGTTCCAGAAGTGGCTCTGCCTGACTCTTGATGACTGCCAATTCGAAGAGCATAGCCGTATTGAACATTGCGTCAGCATTTTCCTGATAGGGGAAAATCCACTTGTTCTCACCTTTACGTACAGAAGGCCATCGGCGAATCGTCTCACGGGCATCGACACCACGATACTTATGGTCTCGGATGATACGGCGCAGCAGTCGGTTGTCGGTTGTGGGAATATAATTGTGGTTGTCAAGCAGCAGGGTGGTAAGTGCTGAGGCATATACCCGATACTTGATTTCGTCAGGAATCTGAGCCGTCAGTTCAGGGTTGAGGGCGTGAATACCTTCCACGACGAGGATCTCATCGCTGTGCAGCCGCAACTTCTTTCCGCTCCATTCACTCTTTCCTTCCTGGAAATTATAGCGGGGCAGTTCTACTTCCTCACCACGGAAGAGTGCGCTGAGCTGTTCATTCAGCAGGGGGATGTTCAGCGCGTGAATGCTCTCGAAGTCGTAATCGCCCGATTCATCGCGGGGCGTCAACTCACGATTCAGGAAGTAGTCATCGAGCGAGATGGGTACAGGCTTGATGCCGTTGGTGATGAGCTGTACGGACAGTCGCTTGCAGGTAGTGGTCTTTCCACTGCTCGACGGTCCGGCTATCAGTACCATCTTCAACGGAGGAATATTCGATGTGAGGGGCGATACGGTACATTTGCGCGCAATCTCTTCTGCAATCCTCGATATCTTCTTCTCCTGAAGGGCTTCACTCACCTGTATCAGCAGGTTGGTCTTACCGTCTGCAATAGCCTCGTTCAGGTCACCAATGGTGCGCAGTCCTATGATGTCCTGCCAGGCGTGATGCTCTTTGAAGATGCCGAACATCTTGTCTTGCATGACCAGTTCGCCCAGTTCGTCAGGATGTTCGCGCGAGGGCAGACGGAGCAACAGGCCGTCGTAGTATTTCTCTAATCCGAAGAGATAGATCTGAGAGGTATTGGTGAGCAGCGATCCGTAGAAGTAATCGTAGTACTCGTCGATATCATAGAAAGTGGTAAAGAGTGATCCTGTGCTCTGTAACAGTTTCACCTTTGAGTAGGTATGGAGTACGGTGAACATCTGGATAGCCTCTTCCGTACTGCTCTCATGGCGATGGATAGGGTAGGCGGCATCTATAATCTCCTGCATGCGCTTGCGTATCTTGCCTGTATCCTCAAGGGTTACGGGGTGCCCAATGTTCAAATCGACATAGTAGCCGTTAGAGACAGGAATATCGATAGCCACCTTGCACTGTTCATAGAGGTCGTGAACAGCCTTACAGAGGATGAAGAACACAGTTCGTGTATAGGCACGCAGACCTGATGCAGAGGTGATATCAAGGAATTCCACTTCTTTGGGCTTGTAGATGCGGTAGTGCATTCCCTCCACCTTGTTATTTACGTGTGCGCTGATAGGTCCGTGGGGTAATGCCAATCCCGTCTGATTGTAGAGATCAGCCAAATTACTTCCCATGGGAACGTCATAGCTTTGTGCATTGTTCTTGCAGTGTATTCTTACTGTCGGATTCATAGACAAATTTTACTGTTGGTTAGTATTTCTGCGTGTAAAGATACGCTATTTTCATGAAAATGTTCAGAAAAAACAATAGAAATCTTGATTTTTTGTTTTTTTTTTGTATTTTTGCCCCATAAAACAATTCTAACATGTCTATTTGGATTATCTTTAAGCTTCTCGGTTCGCTCGCACTTCTGATGTTTGGTATGAAGTCAATGAGTGAAGCCTTGCAGAAGATGGCGGGTCCGCAGCTGCGACACGTCTTGGGAGCAATGACTACCAACCGCTTTACGGGTATGCTGACCGGTACGCTCGTGACAGCGTCGGTACAGTCGTCAACAGCAACGACGGTGATGACCGTCTCGTTTGTGAATGCCGGACTTCTTACGCTGGCACAGGCCATCTCTGTTATCATGGGTGCCAACATCGGTACCACGCTGACGGCCTGGATTATGTCAGCAGGTATGTCGTTCGACATCACGGCAGCCGTTTATCCCGCATTCTTTATGGGTATTATTCTGATCTATCAGAAGAAGTACCGTTATATAGGCGACTTCCTGTTCGGTCTGTCATTCCTGCTCTTGGGCTTAGGAACGCTCCGTATGACAGGTGCCGAGATGAACTTGGGTGAGAACCAGGCATTGTTGAACTTCTTCTCATCGTTCGATCCTACCTCGTTTGTGACTACGATTGTGTTCCTGTTGTTGGGTGGTATCCTGACATTCTGTGTACAGTCGTCAGCCGCGGTGATGGCCATCACGATGATTCTCTGTTCGAGTGGTGCACTACCCATTTATCAGGGTATTGCACTGGTGATGGGTGAGAATATCGGAACCACCGTCACCTCGAACCTTGCTGCCCTTTCAGCCAATACACAGGCTCGTCGTGCCGCCCTTGCCCACATGTTCTTCAATGTGTTTGGCGTCATCTGGATCCTGTTCATCTTCCGTCCGTTCATCGATATGGTCTGTGGATGGGTCGGCTACGATACAGATATGGTGAAAGAAGAAGTGGGCGCGCAGGCATTCCTGGCAAATTCTGCTAAGCTGAGCTTCGTGCTTGCTGCTTTCCACACCACGTTTAATGTGGCCAACACCGCCATTCTGATTTGGTTCATCCCGCAGATTGAGAAGTTTGTTTGTTGGGTCATCAAGCCCAAGCGCGTTGATGAGGAAGAGGACTTCCGCCTGCACTTCATTACGGCTGGCTTCATGAAGACACCTGAGCTTTCCGTGCTGGAAGCCCAGAAAGAGATTGCCTCGTTCTCAGAACGTATGCAGCGCATGTTCGGTATGGTGAAGGACCTCCTGAACCTCTCCTCTTCCATTAAGAACAAGGACAAGAACACGGAGGGCGACTTCAATAAACTGTTTAGTCGTATTGAGAAGTATGAGAGCATCTCCGACAATATGGAACTTGAGATAGCCCGATACCTGGAGAACGTTTCTGATGCTCATCTGTCAGACGATACAAAGGGAAAGATCCGTGCGATGCTCCGCGAGGTCAGTGAACTGGAATCTATCGGTGACTCTTGCTACAACATGGCTCGCACCATCAACCGTAAGTTCGCTGCCAAGCAGGATCACTTCATCGAGAAGCAGTACGACCATCTGTACCAGATGATGAGTCTGACGGATCAGGCCCTGACGCAGATGAACCAGTTGATGGGTGGACGTAAGGAGGCTTACAATGTGAACCGTACGTTCAATATTGAGAACGAGATTAATAATTATCGTAATCAGTTGAAGGCGCAGAACATCATCGATGTGAACAATCACGAGTATACCTACGCCGAAGGTACGATCTATATCGACCTGGTCAATGAGTGCGAGAAACTGGGTGACTATGTAGTCAATGTCGTTGAGGCCCGTATGGGTACACGTCAGCGTGAGGCTTAATCCTGCTTATGGCAAATATTCCACAGGAGTTTAATAACTTCTTTCTGAAAGATGTGTCGTTCGTCAACTTGATGACACGACGCATCTTCAACGTTTTGATTGTTGCTAACCCGTATGATGCCTTCATGTTGGAGGACGACGGACGTGTTGACGAGAAGGTGTTCGACGAATACACCGAGCTGGGTATGCGCTATCCGCCCTCGTTCACTCAGGTATCAACGAGTGAGGAGGCCAATCATGTGTTGAAGACAACCAATATCGACCTCGTCATCTGTATGCCGGGTACTGCCGATAATGACGCCTTTACCGTGGCTCGTGAGGTGAAAGGGAAGCACGCTGATATCCCATGTGTGGTACTGACGCCTTTCTCGCATGGTATCACCAAGCGCATGCAGGACGAGGATATGTCTATCTTCGACTACGTGTTCTGTTGGCTGGGCAATACCAACCTGATCCTCTCCATCATCAAGTTGATAGAGGACAAGATGAACATCGACCATGATATCAATGAGGCTGGTGTTCAGATGATCTTGCTCGTGGAGGATAACATCCGTTTCTATTCCTCAATCCTGCCCAACCTCTATAACTATATCCTTGCACAGAGTCAGCGCTTCTCGACAGAGGCACTGAATCCCCATGCGGCGTCTCAGCGTAAGCGTGGTCGTCCGAAGGTGGTGCTCGCCACTAATTATGAGGAGGCTATGGCTATCTATAAGAAGTATAAGGACAATGTGCTGGGCGTTATCAGCGACACCCGTTTCCCCATTAAGACGCCGAAGGGCCGCCTGTCGCATGTTGAGGAAGGTGATGCCGAGGCAGGTCTCCGCTTGCTGAAAGCATTCCGTAAGATGGATGAGTACGTCCCTCTGATCCTACAGAGCTCAGAGGTGGAGAACCGTGAGAAAGCATGGGCGTCCGGCTTTGACTTTCTGGACAAGAACTCGAAGAAATTCAATGTCGACCTGCGTCATATCCTGGAAGAGCACATGGGCTTTGGCGATTTCATCTTCCGTGACCCCACTACCTATGAAGAGGTGGCACGTGTGTCGTCCTTGAAGGAGTTGCAGGATAATATCTTCAAGATTCCCCATGACTCGCTGATGCACCATATACGGCGTAATCACATGAGCCGTTGGCTCTGTGCACGTGCCATCTTCCCCGTCTCGCAGTTCTTGAAGCACGTTACGTGGCACAAGCTTCAGGATGTTGATGCCCATCGCCAGATTATCTTCGACGCCATTGTGCAGTATCGAAGAATGAAGAATATCGGTGTAGTGGCAGTCTTCGACCGTCTGAAGTTCGACCGCTATGCCCACTTTGCCCGTATCGGTGAAGGCTCGCTGGGTGGTAAGGGCCGCGGCCTCGCGTTCCTCGATAATATCATCAAGCGTCATCCTGAACTGAATCAAAACGAGAATGCCCCTGTTCAGATTCCCAAGACGGTGGTGCTCTGTACTGATTTCTTCGATCGCTTCATGGATGAGAACAACCTGTGGAGCATAGCTTTGAGCGATGCTCCCGATGAGGTGATCCTGAAATACTTCTTGAGAGCACAACTGCCAGATGACCTGATAGAGGACTTCTTCATCTTCTTTGATGCTATCAAGACGCCTATTGCTGTTCGCTCCAGTTCGTTGCTTGAAGACTCCCATTACCAGCCGTTTGCAGGTATCTATTCTACCTATATGATTCCCTGGCTTGACGATAAGTATGAGATGCTCCGCATGTTGGCTTGTGCCATCAAGAGTGTCTACGCCAGTGTGTATTATCGTGACTCGAAGGCCTATATGACAGCAACGCAGAATGTTATTGACCAAGAGAAGATGGCTGTCATTCTGCAGGAGGTGGTTGGCCAGCGGTATGGCGACCTTTATTATCCTACGTTCTCTGGTGTGCTTCGCTCGTTGAACTATTATCCCATTGGTGACGAGACGGCTGAGGAGGGCATTGCCTCGCTGGCATTGGGGTTGGGCAAGTACATCGTTGATGGCGGACAGACCCTGCGCGTCTCTCCCTATCATCCCCACCAGATACTACAGACCAGTGAGATGGAGACCGCCCTGCGCGATACGCAGACCCGCTTCTATGCGTTGGATATGAGCTATAGTGGTGATGATTTCAAGGTCGACGATGGATTTAATGTCAAGAAACTTCGTGTGAAGCAGGCTGACCAGGACGGTGCACTTCAAGGTATTGCCTCTACCTATGATCCTGTCGACAATGTCATTCGTCCAGGTCTGTATGAGGGAGGTCGTAAGATTATATCCTTCGATGGCGTTCTCCAACAAGGCGTGTTTCCATTGCCTGAGCTGCTCCAGCTGTCACAGAAGCTTGGCGCTGAAGAGATGCGTCGTCCTGTGGAGATAGAGTTTGCTTGCAATCTTTACAATGAGGGAGGAAAAGTGACGCACGGTGAGTTCTACTTACTTCAGATCCGTCCGATTGTCGATTCGAAACAGGTGCTTGATGAGGACCTGCAGAAGATACCTGATGAACAATGTCTGCTGCGCTCCTATAACTCTTTGGGTCATGGTATCTCTGAGGATGTCTATGATGTGGTTTATGTGAAGACTGACGAAAACTTCACGGCAGCCAATAATCCTCAGATAGCGTCTGAGATTGAGCAAATCAACCGTCGTTTCCTCGATGGCGAGTTTGCTACTGAAGCGGGCAGTACGAAGGGCACTTCCTATGTGCTGATAGGTCCGGGACGCTGGGGCTCCAGTGACTATTGGCTGGGCATTCCTGTGAAATGGCCGCATATCTCTGCTGCACGTGTCATTGTGGAGGCTGGTTTGAAGAACTATCATGTCGATCCCTCACAAGGCACTCATTTCTTCCAGAACCTTACCTCGTTTGGTGTTGGCTATTTCACCATCAATACCTATACGGGTGATGGGGTGATGCAGAAGGAAATCCTTGACAGTATGCCAGCCGTTGAAGAGACGGAACATGTGCGCCTCGTACGTTTTGAGCGTCCGCTGAAGATTATGATGGACGGCAAGAAACAGACGGGTGTAGTCTTGTTACCACAGGAAGAAGAATAAAAAAACAGGAGCGCTTCAGTTGAGGCGCTCCTGTTTTTTTAGGTTCTTTCTGGTTTATCTAGAATATCTAGACTTTCTAGAATATCTGGTCTTTACAGATTCGGATTAATCTCGTTCCACTTGCTGATCTCAGGAACGATATTCAGCGTTACGAGCTCGTCGCGCATCTTGCACAGGTGCTCATAGCTCTGATCCAGCTTAGCGTTCTCCTCAGCAGTTCCCTGTGGCACCTCGAAGGTAACACCGTTCTTGTCGAACTTCGTGTTCATGGCCATCATGATGTGGTCGTACTTGTTGGTCTTTACGTAAGTACCTACGGGGAAACGGAAAGCTTCACCACCCATAGCAGCGCGAATCATCTCAACAGAGAGATAGGCAGGGCTCTGGAAAGAGCTGCGTCCGCGGAGCTCAATAATCTTGGCACCACCCTTGGTCACGTCAACCTTCATCTGCTCCCACTCCTCTGCGGGGAACTCTGCGGTACCGATGATGTCTGTGAGCTTGCGTCCGGCAACAGTCACGTGGCTGCCGAATACTGCCATCTGCTCACCATGACCACCGTATGTAGCGCATCCCTTAATCTCGCTCTGCTTCACACCGAACTTCTTAGCCAGTGCGCTCTGCAGACGTGTGGTGTCGAGACCAGCCAGTGTGGTAACTTGACCAGGCTTCAAGCCAGAGTAGAGCAGTGTAACCAGACCAGTGAGGTCAGCGGGGTTGAAAATAATCACCACGTGCTTTACATCGGGGCAGTATTTCTTGATGTTCAGACCCAGTTCCTCAGCAATCTTACAGTTGCCAGCCAGCAGGTCCTCACGGGTCATACCAGCCTTACGGGGTGCACCGCCTGAAGAGATGATGTACTTAGCACCTGTGAAAGCCTCTTCTACATCGGTTGTCGCAACGATATGAGCCTCGTCGAAACCACTCTGACGCATTTCTTCGGCTACACCCTCAACAGCGTTAGCTGCGAAAGGAATATCATAAAGACAAATCTCACTTGTCAGACCCATCATTAAGGCAGTCTGAACCATGTTTGAACCGATAGCACCAGCAGCGCCAACGATTACCAGTTTTTCGTTTGTTAATGTTGCCATGTTGTTTGATAATTTTATATTTGCTTTTAATTGCTGCAAAGTTACTATTTTTTTATGCAGTAAATAGCGCAAAGGGCGTTAAAAGGAGTTAATGGTATGTTCTTTTCAAATGTTATTTGTATCTTTGTCAACTCGAAATTGCAAAATCATGATGATTATGAAGTCTTTTGTTTCTTTTATGGTTGTAGCTATGTTGCTGCAAGCATGTGGTAGGCAGTCAACAACAGAGCAGCTTGCTCAGGATGAGGTTTTGGATGTTCCTCAGTGTCATGTCACTGCTGTGCCCGACTCGTTAGGCTATGACCTGTTCTATCAGAAGTATGTCGACGTGAACGGTATTCCTCTCGTTTCATCATGGCGAGTTCCAGATTCCGCCTTTGTCGCTGCTCATCGCACACTGTATGCCATGACCTCCATGTTGCCCAAGGCGGTGCTCGACTCAATGGTAGCAAGGGGTACACGCGTGGCTATCATGGCACGCTACGAGGGAACCACCGATATTCCTGAACATCGTCATTTGGTGAATGATACTGCTTTGAATTGGGACCTTCGTGCCCGTGGACTTGGTGGTGATCTGGAACTGCCGCTGACCTCGTGTGCTGAGGAGAATGTGCTGGCCTACCAGATAGATAAGTATCATGCTGAGGATATTCTTGTCCATGAGTTTGCCCACAGCATCCATCTGATTGGACTGATGTTGGCAGTGCCCGACTTCGACAGTCGTCTGAAGCAGTGTTATGAGAATGCGAAGTCGAAAGGACTGTTGGTAGGCACCTATCGTGAGACAGACAAGGAGGAATATATGGCTGAGGGCGTGCAAGACTGGTTTAATGTGAATGCCGAGATGCACTATGCTGACGGCAAGCATAACTGGTGCAATACCCGTGAGGACCTGCAGTCGTTTGATCCCGACCTCTACAACCTGTTGGCAGAATACTTCCCCAAGACGGGTTTGCAGATTAGTAAGCATAAGAAGGTAAACGAATACAAGGATGGACATCAATAAAGACTATTATATCAAACGCAGAGCACGTCTGAAAAAGGATGTGGGCACTGGCTTGTTGCTCTTTTTGGGCAATGGCGAGGTAGGCATGAACTATGCCGATAATACCTATCGTTTCCGTCAGGACTCATCGTTTCTCTATTTCTTCGGACTTGACTATACTGGGCTGGCAGCAGTGATTGATATTGATGCTGACAGCGAGATTGTTTTTGGTAACGAACTGACCATTGATGATATCGTATGGACAGGCACTCAACCTACGCTGAGGGAGAAAGCTTTGGCAGTAGGAGTCAGTAAGACGCTGCCCATGAGCGAACTGGCCAGTTATATCCAATCAGCCTTACGCAAAGGTCAGCCCGTTCATTTCCTTCCGCCTTATCGTGGCGACCATCGGGTATGGCTATGGGAACTGTTACAGATAGAGCCTGCCGCCCAGACAGAGAAGGCATCAGTCGAATTCATCAAGGCCGTTGTGAGTCAACGTAACCATAAGGATGAGGCTGAGATCCGCTTCATTGAGGAGTCGGTAGACCTCAGCACTGAGATGCACTTGGCTGCCTATCGCACCGTTCGTCCTGGCATCCATGAATCACAGGTGGCAGCAGTAGTTGAAGAGGTGGCCTGTCGTCACGGCAATGCCCTCGCTTTCCCAACGATTGCTACCGTTCAGGGACAGGTGTTGCATAACCACGGCTTTATCCACGACCTCAACGATGGCGATATCTTCCTGCTCGATGCGGGTGCAGAGACCAGGATGCACTACGCAGGCGACCTCTCGTCGTCGATGCCTGTTAGTGAGTGTTTTACCGATCGTCAGGCTGAGGTATACAACATCCATCTGCGCAGTTTCTATGCTGCTGTCAATAAGTTACAGGTAGGCGTGCCTTTCCGCGAAGCTCATATTGCAGCGGCTACTGAGATAGCTCGCGGCATGAAAGATCTGGGACTGATGAAAGGCGATCCTGCCGAAGCTGCCGAATGTGGCGCCTATGCACTCTTCTTCCCTTGTGGACTGGGCCACATGGTTGGCCTCGATGTTCATGACATGGAGAACCTGGGCGAACAGTATGTGGGCTATGCCGAGGCTCAGGTGAAGAGTACCCAGTTCGGATTCAAGTCGCTCCGACTGGCCCGTCCGCTGGAACCAGGCTTCGTGTTCACCATCGAGCCGGGTGTCTACTTCATCCCTGAACTCATCGACAAGTGGCAGGCTGAACATCAGTTCGATGACTTTATCTGCTACGACAAGCTGGCCTCCTGGCGAAACTTCACGGGATTGCGTAATGAGTTGAACTACGTGATGACACCCACTGGTGCCCGACTCCTTGGAACCATCAAGAAGCCTATGACCATCGAAGAGGTGTATGCAACTAAAAATCCATCATAGAATAACAAATACCGAATCATACAATGAAACATCCAGAGAATAATGGGGGAATGAATGAGCGCATCAAGCGCCTTCGCCAGCAGAACATGGACACCCCGACAACCCTGAGTATTGAACGCGCACTCATTGAGACTGCTTTCTATAAGGAGTACTTCGGCACGATGCCCACCCCAGTACTCCGTGCCCGCAACTTCTACGAAATCTGTAAGAAGAAGACTATCTATATAGGTCCCGATGAACTGATTGTGGGTGAGCGCGGACCGCTGCCCAAGGCTGTGCCGACCTTCCCTGAGCTGACCTGTCACTCAGTGGAAGACCTGCACACACTCAATGAGCGTGAACTGCAACGCTATACTATCAGTCAGGAGGATATCGATACCTACGAACGTGAGGTGATTCCTTATTGGCAGGGAAAGACCCAGCGCGAGCGCATCTTCAACCACGTGTCGAAGGAGTGGGAAGAGGCCTACCATGCTGGCGTGTTCACTGAGTTCATGGAACAGCGTGCTGCTGGTCATACGGCGATGGATGGCAAGATGTATCATGAGGGACTCCTGGATGTCAAGGCTCGTATTGAGAAGAAGATCAAAAGTCTCGATTATATCAACGACCCGGAGGCAACCGACAAGCAACAGGAACTGGAGGCAATGGCCATCTCGTGTGATGCAGCCATCCTCTTTGCTGAGCGACATGCTGAATTGGCTGAGCAGATGGCTGTTCAAGAAAAGGACGAAAAACGAATAGCGGAGCTAAAGAAGATTGCTGAGGTATGCCGATGGGTGCCCGCCCATGCACCTCGCGATCTCTGGGAAGCTATCCAGATGTACTGGTTCGTCCATCTGGGAACAGTGACAGAGCTGAACGGATGGGACTCGATGAATCCAGGCCATATCGACCAGCACCTGTGGCCGTTCTATGAGCAGGGCGTTCAGAACGGAACATTGACACGCGACCAGGCCAAGGAACTGCTCAGTTGTCTGTGGATTAAGTTCAATAACCAGCCGGCACCTCCGAAGGTGGGCGTCACCGCCTTGGAGTCAGGCACCTATAATGACTTCACCAATATCAATATCGGTGGTGTGGACCGTGAGGGAAATAGCGGTACGAACGAGCTTTCCTATATGATTCTGGAGATTCAGGAGGAACTGCACGAACTGCAGCCGGGACTCAGTATCCATATTGCAAAGAATACCCCTGACGATTTCCTCTTGGCAGGTATACAGGTGATTCGTCAGGGTCATGGTTATCCTTCCATCTTCAATCCTGATACCTACGTTCAGGAACTGGTCCGACAGGGTAAGACACTCGAAGATGCCCGCGAAGGCGGCTGTTCGGGTTGTATCGAGGTAGGCGCTTTCGGTAAGGAGGCCTATCTGCTGACGGGCTATCTGAACACACCGAAGATTCTGGAGATTACGCTCAACAATGGCGTTGACCCGCTGACAGGAAAGAAACTGGGCTTGACGACGGGCGACCCGCGCTCATTCAAGACTTTCGAAGAGCTCTATGACGCGTGGCACAAACAGATGGTCTACTTCGTCAACCTGAAGCTCTCCGTCAATAACTATATCGAACGAATGTTCTCGCTCTATGCCCCTGCAACCTTCCTCTCGCTCTATATAGAAGACTGTATTGAGAAGGGTAGGGACTACTACAGCGGCGGTGCCCGTTATAACACCACTTATATACAGTGTACGGGTCTTGGAACCATCACTGACTGCTTCACTACGCTGAAGAAACACGTCTTCGAAGACCATCGCTACACGATGGATGAGATACTGGAGGCTTGTAAGAATAATTGGGGGGCGGTAGCAAACTCTACACTCTACACTCTACACTCTCAACTTGAGGCTATGCGCCAGTATATCCGCAACCATACTCCCTTCTTCGGTAATGACGATGCGTATGCTGACGAGATTGCCGTGCGTGTCTATGACGACCTGGTGAAAGCCATCGAGGGCCGACCCAATACTCGTGGCGGAAAGACCTATCTGAACATGCTCTCTACTACCTGCCATAACTATTTCGGATCTGTTTGTGGCGCTACTCCCAACGGACGCTTTGCTCATTTTGCCATCAGTGACGGCACCTCGCCCGCTCATGGCAGCGACAGCCACGGACCTACGGCTGTCATCAAGTCGCTGGGCAAGCTCGACCAGACCAAGAGTGGTGGCACACTGCTCAACATGCGTTTTGTTCCAGCCCTGCTGAAGCGTGAGGAAGACCAGAAGAAACTGGCCTCGCTCATCCGTACCTACTTCAAACTTGGCGGACACCATATCCAGTTCAATATTGTCGACACGGCTACCCTCCACGATGCCCAGCAGCATCCTGATGAATATCGCGACCTCTTGGTGCGTGTGGCTGGCTATAGCGACTATTTCAACGATATGACGGAGCAGCTCCAGAACGAGATTATCGCCCGAACGGAGAACGAAGAGTATTGAGGAATAGAAGTGTTGAAGAATTGAAGGATTGAAGTTTTGAAGCCCCTGATTTTCGATATCAAGCGCTATGCCATCAACGACGGACCAGGCATTCGCACAACCCTTTTCCTGAAGGGCTGTCCGTTGCGCTGTGTGTGGTGCCATAACCCTGAAGGGTGGTCGCCCTGCGTGCAGATTCTCTATAAGAAAACCAAATGCATAGGTTGCCGCAGTTGTGTGAAGGCGTGTCAGCAGCACGCTCTTCAGTTGACTGCCGAAGGCATCCGTCATGATGTTGACCATTGCGTGCTCTGCGGCAGTTGTGTTGAGGCTTGTCCTACCACCGCCTTGGAGATGTGCGGCAAGCAATGGACAATGGCTGACCTGATGGAGGAGATTGAGAAAGAGCGCATCATCATGGAAGACAGTCATGGGGGCGTAACCCTCTGTGGCGGTGAGCCGCTGATGCATGCCGACTATACGCTCGAACTGCTGCAGGAACTGGGACGACGGGGATTCCATCGCACGGTTGACACTACGCTCTATGCCTCGAAAGATATTGTGCAGTGGGTGGCTAATCAGTGTGAACTGTTTCTCGTCGACCTGAAACTGATGGACAATGTCCTCCACAGGCGGTACACTGGTGTCTCCAACGAGCCCATCCTGGAGAATATCCGCATGCTGGCTGATATGCAAAAGGATTTCTCTATCCGCATCCCGCTCATTGAGGGCATCAATGCCGATGCAGAGAATATGGAAGCCACTGCGTGTTTCCTCGATAGCCTTACCCCTCCGAAAGCGGGCGGGTGGGGGCGTCCCGTCCATCTGTTGCCCTATCATGATGTGGGCAAGGATAAGCATCGACGCATGTGGGGACATTACAATCCTGACAATATCCTCATGTCATCTCCCACTGATGAACGTATCGCCCAGTGCCGGCAACTGTTAGAGGCGCATGGTCTTCAAGTGGTCATCGGGGGATGAGAATGGGCGTTATGACGAAATGACGCCTTGACAAAAAGACGTAATACCGAAAAAACGAATAAAAGAAAATATGACTATCTCCCAACGATTGGCAGCTCTGCGTGAGCTGATGCAGCGCGAACACCTGGCTGCTTTTATCTTCCCCAGTACTGATGCACATCAGAGTGAGTATGTGGCCGACCACTGGAAGGGCCGCGAGTGGATTAGTGGTTTCAATGGTTCGGCAGGTACGGCAGTCGTCACGATGACGCGTGCAGCGCTGTGGACCGACTCTCGCTATTTCCTGGCTGCCGAGGAACAACTGAAAGGCACCGAGTTTCAGCTGATGAAGCTGAAGATTGCAGGCACCCCCACCATTGCTGAGTGGATTAGCCAAGAGAATGGCAACTCTACCGAGGTGGGCATCGACGGTATGGTCTATTCTGCTGCTGATACAGAACAACTGATCAAAGATCTTCGCACGGAGGGCGGACTGACGCTGCGCACGAATCTCGACCCGCTGAAGCAAATATGGCGTGATCGTCCGGCTATCCCTGAGAACAAAGTAGAGATACAACCCCTGGAGTTTGCCGGAGAATCTTGCCAGTCGAAGATTGCCCGAATCCGTAAGGCCCTGCGCGAACAGCATGCTGACGGTATGCTGATGTCGGCCCTCGATGATATTGCCTGGACGCTCAACCTGCGTGGAACCGATGTCCATCGTACGCCCGTCTTCGTGAGTTATCTGCTCATCTCTACCACTCAGGTGACGCTATATATTAATAAGGTGAAGTTGTCGGCTGAGGTGCTTAGCTATCTGGCAGCGAACCAGATTGCAGTGGAAGATTATGACCAGGTGAAGAAAGGCCTGAAGGATTATTTCGAACAGACCATTCTCATGGATCCTGCTGAGACGAGTTGTCTGCTCATGAAGGCTGTCAGTCGTGACGTTGTTCGTGAGTCCTCGCCAGTGCCAGCCATGAAGATAGTGAAGAACGAGGCAGAGATACAGGGCTATCGCAATGCAATGCTGCGCGATGGCGTGGCGATGGTGAAGTTCCTGATGTGGTTGGACGAGCAAGGAGAGAGAAAAGAGCAGCGTGGAGAGTTGACTGAGATCTCTGTCGACGAGAAACTCACTTCCCTGCGTGCTGAACAGGCGCTTTATCGCGACCTGTCGTTCGACACCATTGCGGGCTATGGCTATCATGGCGCTATCGTTCACTACGAGGCTACGCCTGCGACCGATATACCTTTGCAACCAGAGGGATTGCTGTTGCTCGACAGTGGGGCTCAGTATCAGGACGGTACTACCGATATCACCCGTACCATTGCCCTGGGACCGCTGACTGACGAACAGCGACATGTATATACCTTGGTGCTGAAAGGCCATATTGCCCTGGCTCGTGCCATTTTCCCAGAGCGTACTACGGGTACGCAGCTTGATGTGCTGGCCCGTCAGTATATGTGGCGCGAGGGACTGAATTATCTGCACGGAACGGGACATGGCGTTGGCAGCTATCTCAGTGTTCACGAGGGACCTCATCAGTTCCGCATGGAGTGGAAGCCCCAGCCCCTCATCGCGAATATGACCATTACCGACGAGCCAGGTATCTATCTGACGGGGAAGTTTGGCGTGCGTATTGAGAACACTATGCTCATCGTGCCTGTCGACCCGCAGTCGCTGTTCCCGATGGAGGGTCATGAGAAGGAACGTGGAGGCTACCTGCAACTCGAACCGCTGACGCTTTGTCCTATTGATAAGCGACCTATCGATGTCACGATGCTCAGCAGCGAGGAACGCCAGTGGCTGAACGACTACCATCAGCTGGTGTTCAACCGCCTCTCACCGCTACTGAACGAAAAAGAGCAGCAATGGCTTCGTCAAGCCACCGCTGCCCTGTAATCCAGTATACTTTGTTCTAACGTCTTTAACTCCTTTTACTCCTAATTAGTCTTCACTCCGTAGCCCCTGATCTCATCCTTGAACTTGAGAACAAGCGTATCGCTCTCCAGCAGGATGAGCTCGGTGGTATCGGTGCTCACTATGTTGGTAGCCCCCAGCGTGTCAAGCGCTATCTCCATCAGCAGCAGTTTGCCGTTGAACAGATGCCACTGACCATAGCGCTTGATGGGAGGATATTCCACAACGGCATTCTCTTCCACTTGTCCGAACTGTCCGCGGCTCATAGCGGTGTTGTCGCTCTTGATCTGCATCGTGTATTCATGAGGAATAGACAGTAGTTCGCGGATAGAGTCGGGCAGGTTGTTGATCATCTGTTTCTCCGTGCGTCCCACCATGTCGGCCCTTACGTGTAGGGTAGGGAGTGCCTCATAGCGCCAGGTGTTGCAGAGCGTCTTCATGTCGATGACATAGTTGGCAATGGTAGAGTCAGCAGGACAGCGCACCACAGCCACCTTGTCGCCCACGTTCAGCTGTCCGAAGATGCGGTGTTGGCGCGTAGCTTCCAGGATATTGAACGTATCGGGGTTGGCACTGATGTTCTTGATAGGCAGGAATACCAGGATGGTGTCTGTGCAACCGTCGCACACGAGGCCGTAGATTGTAGAGTCGCCCTCAAGGACAGTCGTGAACGAGTCAATCTCTTCCTCCATACTGTTTGACTTCTCTGTTTGCTGTCCGCAGGCAGTAGCAAACAGCAGTACGGCAAGAATAACGAATAAGTTCTGTTTCATAAGCTTTTGGTTTTGGGCGCAAAGGTAATCTTTTTTTTGTGAGTGTGCAAATAATAGTCGGAAAAAAAAGCTATTGTTTGTGAGTTGTAAACACCATGTTTGTTCATCGTAATCAATAGAGTTACGAGTGCTAAACATGGTGTTTACGACTCCTAATCAATAGAGTTTGAAAATTCTCGCCTGATTTCTTGTCAGTTTCCAAATAATTGTCTAAATTTGCACCTAATCACTGGCAAATGACTTCAGCGGAGGTCGCCAGCGAGACTTTTGTGGGTAAAAAAATAGGCTTAGATCAAAAACATATATATAGACCGCAGTTACTTAGTTATTAGGACGTAATTACTTAGATATCAGACCGCAGTTACTTAGTTATTAGACCGCAATAGCTTAGTAACTGCGTTTCAATTATTAAGTAATTAGACATTAAAAGCCTTGTAACTGGATCGCTATTACTTTGTGACTAAAAAACAAGAATTTCAGTAAAACCTCATAACATCATCAAACAGCCCTGAAATGCCGATGTACAAAGGGATTGAGGGCCATGATGTTTTTCCGAAAACCTCATACAAAAGTCATCAAACCTCATGGATGATAGCTGTCGTAAGCGTACCCGCTGTGACGTCATGCGAGCTATGAGTGAAACGTAGTTTCTCTATGGGCAAAGCCTAGTTTCTCTATGGGCAAAGCCTAGTTTTGCTATGAGTAAAACGTAGTTTCGCTTTGAGCGTTCCTAAGGATTGACTTTTCCGGATTTTTACTGATTTTTTTGTGCTTAATGCAAAAAAATGTTTCGTTTCTTTTGATAGTTTAAAATCTTTCATTATCTTTGCAGCGACTCTTTAAGTGTTTTGGATTGATTTGACACCGTGAACGTGTTCGTAAAGCCTCATCACCAAGACCCCACGCCGAAGCTTTGGAGCAGCGAGAGCAGAGGCAAGTTCACTTGCATTCTGCCGAGTCGCAACAAAGGTGGAACAATGTTCAATGGGGTGGGTATGAGAGTCGCTATATATTGAAAGGCGTTACTTGACGCTTTGTTCTTGACTCATCGGAATCTGGCAGTTCCTAAACTTGTAGTCACTGACAAAGCAACAATGACGTCCATGGGTATGTAATAACTATGTACCTATTGCAACGTGCCTTATTTGTAGGCATGTCTGTAGTATGTATCCGTTTACATATCGGCGTGGGCTTCGGCGTTGCTCGTTTCGACTACAAAAGCAATGCCAGAGCTTCGATGAGTGAGACGGGCAACAGGTCTGATTCTCACGCTTTTTCTTTGTATATGCTGTTAATAAAAATGTCTGCTCTGTCAGGAGAATCGCAGGGCCTATTAACCTCACCGTGATGGTGAAATGAACGACATCATTATTAACCAATTAAATATTACAAAGATGAAAGGGATGTTCTATAAATTAACTTGTTAACAATTAGAGATTTACTTTGATATTTCAGTAAAAAGTCGTTCCTTTGTAGTAGAAATCATACAGAATCATGCAGAAAACTACAATATACCGCAAGCCGATGGGCGAGAACC
>JAFUAY010000050.1 GCA_017460515.1 Prevotella sp. | reverse complement strand
TTGTTGAGCTCGACCAGAAGATCAATGTCGTTATCCTCGACTTCGACGAAGAGAAGAAGCTCATTGCACTCGGTCTGAAGCAGCTCACTCCTCATCCTTGGGACGCACTGGATGCTGACCTCAAGGTTGGTGACCACATCAAGGGTAAGGTTGTCGTTATCGCCGACTACGGTGCATTCGTTGAGGTTCAGCCCGGCGTTGAGGGCCTGATCCACGTTTCAGAGATGTCTTGGAGCCAGCACCTGCGTTCAGCTCAGGAGTTCCTGAAGGTGGGCGACGAGGTAGAGGCTGTCATCCTCACTCTCGACCGCGACGAGCGCAAGATGAGCCTGGGTATCAAGCAGCTGAAGGAAGACCCATGGGAGGCTATCGAAGTGAAGTATCCCGTTGGCTCAAAGCACAATGCAAAGGTTCGCAACTTCACCAACTTCGGTGTATTCGTTGAGCTGGAAGAGGGCGTTGACGGCCTGATCCACATCAGCGACCTGAGCTGGACGAAGAAGGTTAAGCATCCTTCAGAGTTCACAAAGGTTGGCGACAGCATCGACGTTGTAGTACTCGACATCGATAAGGAGAACCGCCGCTTGAGCCTCGGCCACAAGCAGCTGGAGGAAAATCCTTGGGATGTATTCGAGGAGAAGTACACCGTTGGTTCAGTTCACACAGGTAAGATTTCTGAGTTGCTCGAGAAGGGTGCCGTTGTACAACTCGACGAGAACGTTGAGGGCTTCGCTACTCCTAAGCACCTCGTCAAGGAAGACGGCTCACAGGCTCAGGCTGGTGAGGAACTGCCCTTCAAGGTGATTGAGTTCAACAAGGATTCAAAGCGTATCATCCTTTCTCACAGCCGCACCTTCGAGGATGCTCAGCGTGAAGAGAAGCGTGCTGCCAAGAAGACTGTTGCACCTCGCGCTAAGAAGGAAGACAGCGCTAAGATTGAGAACGTTGCCGCAAGCACAACACTTGGCGACATCGACGTTCTGGCTCAGCTGAAGGCTCAGATGGAGAAGGGCGAGTAATCTACCCCACTCTATTTTGAAAAATACTTAGTCAAGTAGGAAGGAAACGTTACTGTTTTCTTCCTACTTTTCTTTTGTCAATTACCCAATTCCCCTGTTCATACTAAAACAATAGCACAGTTTCCTTGGCAGATTCAATTTTTATGTTTATCTTTGCACTTGCACGTCACAAGTGCTCCAACAACCAAGTCCTAAAACAACTATCGACATGAGCAAAAAATATCTGATTTTACTAGTTTCCATTCTTGGATTCATCTTTCCTGTAAATGCTCAGGAACGAGTAGACAGTGACTCTATCATCAAAGTACTGCAGAGCCAGTTGCGTGAGAAGGAACTCAAGGAAGTGATGATGAGAAGCGAACTGGAACGTTCAGGCGAGAATGCAAGGAAAGACTCCGCGCGGATAGCTCTCAGGAAACATCGTATCGACTCGCTGCGCAGAATCACGCATGGTGCACCACTCGTTATTGATCACGACACACTGCTCATACTTTATGCACGTAAGGGCGGCATGCTTCCCGAACAACGTGTAGAACTCACCCGTAAACAAATTCTCAGCCAAGGCAAGAAACTGACATTCTTTGCTGACAGTTGTCACGTCTACGAAGGTGAGTTCTTCAGTGATATCATGATAGGCGACGAGGTAATGATGAGTATCAGCGACGAGGACGCACTCTGGGAGAACACCACAAAGAACGCATTGGCTAAACGCTACAGCAAAATCATCAAAGACAAGGTCATAGAACTTCACGAAGAATATGGATTACAGAAGAAAATTATGGGTATCTTTTTCGTTGTACTGATTATTTTTGGTCAGTGGATTGTCTACAGGCTTACAAAATGGCTCTACTTGCGCTGGCGCTTACGTTTGACCCGCATGATATTACATCGTGCAAGGCCCATTAATCTCAAAGACTATCAGGTCATCAACGAGCATCAGTTAGGCGTAGTCATTCTTGTAGCATTTCGTGTCATTTTTATCTTCACAATACTGCTACAGCTCCTCTTTACCATTCCGCTTCTCTTCTCCGTATTCCCTGAAACAGAATCACTTGCCTGGACTATTATCGGCTATATCCTAAACCCCGTCAAGGATATTTTCGGTGCCATTCTGGGATTCCTGCCTAATCTGTTCAAGATCTGTGTCATCGTTGTCTGCTTCCATTACCTGGTGAAGAGCATCAAGTACATCATGAACGAGATTGCAGCCGGGAAACTAAAGATTAACGGATTCTATGCAGACTGGGCCCACCCCACTTTCGTCATCGTACGCGTACTACTCTATTCGTTCATGTTCGTGATGATTTGGCCTCTATTGCCCAGTTCTGACTCAGAGGTTTTCCAAGGAGTATCCGTGTTTATCGGTGTCATAATATCACTGGGGTCTTCATCCATCATCGGAAACATCATGGCAGGCATGGTGATGACCTATATGCGTCCCTTCAAGATTGGCGACTTTATCCGCTACGGAGAGACCGAAGGGTTCGTGATTGAGAAAACAGTACTGGTAACTCGCATCCGTACACGTAAGAATGATGTGATTACCATTCCAAATGCCAACCTGCTGACCTCGCAAACTTCCAACTATACGGTAGCAGCTCATGACTACGGCATCATTGTACACACAAAGGTGACCATTGGCTACGACATGAACTGGAAAGACATACGCCAGTTACTGCTTGATGCAGCTGCAGCCACAACAGGTATTGAGAAGAAGCCGAAACCCTTTGTGGTAGTGACGGCATTGGACGACTACTATGTAGAGTATGAGGTGAATGCCTACACACGAAAAGCGGAAACGCTGTCGGCTGTCTATACAGAACTGCATCAGAATATTCTAGACCACTTCCATCAGGCAGGAGTTGAGATTATGTCGCCACACATCTATGCTCACCGAAACGGTCTGGATTTGCAGATTCCAAAAGAAGACTGGAATCCTGAGAACAAGTAGAAAACATCTAAGAATAAGTAGAAATCATTTAAGAACAAGTAGAAAACGTTTAGGACGAATAAAAAAGGAGTGCATCACAACCATTCGTGATGCACTCTTTTTCTTATCTGACCTTCAGGTCAATGAATACTTCTTAAATGTTTGTAGGCAGTTCCAACCACTTCACGTAGCAGAAGTCCTGACGGTGAGGCAGTTCCTTGTTCTTCGGATACATACGAACGGCACTCTTGTACTCACCAGCCTGACGTGGTGCGAGTACTGCCTCAAAGGTATAGTTGTTACCCTCCTTCTTCACCAACTTCAGAGGCTCGATTGAGTAGACCTTCTCTTCGCCCTCCTTGTTAATAAAGACATTCACCTTCTCCAAAGCGACAGCATCATCAAGACCTTGCTCATCGATGACATAACGCAAGGTATACTGTGTGCCGGTATAAAGTCCGCTTGCAGGAATATCCCATTCACACTTCACGACATTGATACCATCCCAACGCTCAGCAACAGTCTCCTTCCAAAGAGCAATATCCTTGGCCAGCTTGTTGTTGTCCTTAGAAAGCTCAGCAAAACGCTTAGCCTGCTTGTTGTAGAACTTGCTGTAGTAATCGTCGAGCTGACGCTTCATGGTGTAGTGAGGAGCAATCTGGGCGATAGAGTTCTTGATGACCTTACACCATCCCTTTGAAACTCCCTTCTTATCCTTGTCATAATACAGAGGAATAATCTCGTTCTCCAGCAGACCATAGATGGTAGCTGCATCGAGCTGATCCTGGTGTCCCTGGTTCTGGTAGGTACGCTTCTCGGTAAGAGCCCAACCGGCACCTTCACGATAGCCTTCCAACCACCAGCCATCCTTCACTGACAGGTTGACAACACCGTTCATCTCAGCCTTCTCACCTGATGTACCTGAAGCCTCCAACGGACGTGTAGGAGTATTCATCCAGATATCAACACCACTGACGAGGCGGCGAGCCAGCAGGAAGTCATAGTCCTCAAGGAAGATAATCTTGCCCAGGAACTCAGGACGCTGGCTGATTTCGTAGATACGCTTGATAAGTCCCTGACCAGCACCATCGGCGGGGTGAGCCTTACCAGCAAAGAGGAAGATGACGGGACGCTCAGGGTTATTGACAATCTTTGCCAGACGAGCCTCATCGGTGAACAGCAGGTGTGCACGCTTGTAGGTTGCAAAGCGGCGGCAGAAGCCAATAACCAATGCGTTGTGGTTCATATTCTCCAGCAGACTTACCACACGCGAGGGGTCGCCCTGGTTCTTCAACCATTTATCGCGGAACTGGTTCTTGATGTAGAATACCAGATTCTGCTTCATTTTCAGACGACAAGCCCAAAGTTCCTCATCAGGACAGTTGTAGATACCTTCCCACATCTTCTCGTTCGACTGGTCGTCCATGAATTTGGGATCGAGATATTTCTCATAGATATCCTGCAGCCATCCTGTAGCCACCCATGTGGGGAAGTGTACACCGTTGGTCACATAGCCCACGTGGTTCTCCTCTGGGAAGTAGCCGTTCCAAATAGGAGCGAACATCTTCTGTGAAACCCATCCGTGCAGCTTCGAAACGCCGTTAACCTCCTGACAGGTGTTACAGGCAAAGGTTGACATACAGAACTTCTCACCGTGATCATCGGGATTGGTACGTCCCATACCGATGAACTCGTCCCATGTGATTCCCAACTTCTGGGGATAGTCACCCATATACTTGCCGAAGAGGCCCTCGTCGAAGTAGTCGTGACCTGCAGGTACAGGAGTATGAACAGTATACAGACCACTTGCACGAACGAGCTCCAGAGCCTGATTGAATGTCAGACCGTCTTCCTGGATATAGTCGCAAAGACGCTGCAGGTTACAGAGTGCTGCGTGACCCTCATTACAGTGGTAGATATCCTTCTTGATGCCCAACTTCTTCAGCAGCAGCATACCACCGATACCGAGCAGAATCTCCTGCTTCAAACGGTTCTCCCAGTCACCGCCATAGAGTGAGTGAGTGATGGGCTTGTCGTACTCAGAGTTCATCTCGTTGTCGGTATCCAGCAGGTAGAGCTTCACACGACCTACATTGACACGCCATACATAAGCATGAACGGTATAGTTCATATAAGGTACGTCTACCACCATGGGCTGTCCGTCTTTATCAAGCTGACGCTCAATGGGCAGAGAGCCGAAGTTCTGTGCCTCGTAGTTGGCAATCTGCTGTCCGTCCATTGAGAGGCTCTGTGTGAAGTAGCCGAAACGATACAGGAAGCCCACTGCGCACATGTCGACATTAGAGTCACTGGCCTCTTTCACATAGTCACCTGCCAGCATACCAAGACCGCCGGAATAGATTTTCAGAGCAGAGTGCATACCGTACTCCATGCAGAAATAGGCTACTGAGGGACGAGTCTTGTCAGGCTTTACGTCCATATATGCACGGAACTTGGCATAAACGTCCTTGATACGCTTCATCAGTGCCTTGTCCTTCAGGATTTCTTCCTTACGGGCAAAGGTCAGGCGCTCCAGGAGCATCACTGGGTTGTGTCTCACTTCGTGATAGATTTCTACATCGAGTTCACGGAACAGGTCACGAGCCTCATGATTCCATACCCACCACATATTGTGGGCAATCTCGTCCAAACACATCAATTCCTCAGGCAAGATCGACTTGACGGTCAGCATTTTCCACTGAGGTGAATTTGCATAATCAACTTTAATTTTCATCTTTGAATTAATAAATTAGATATTTAAAATTTATATATTCTCAATCATTCACTTCGCACATCTTTCCATAGCTTTCTGTAAGGCTATGTCGTATGCCTCGTAATAGTACTGGATAAACTCGCTCCAGAGGGCTTTCTTCGACAGTTTGTCGGCAGCCTTGCGACAAGCGTCAACCTGATGCTGCGTCATCTTCGAGAATTCAGCCACAGTATCCTTGATGGCATCGGCCACCTCCGAGTAGTTATAGTCTGTGCGCTGTATCACCTTGACGCCGTCCGTCAGTTCACCATAGTGACCGAACACCTTGTTGGCCCAAAGGCCGAATCCAGCCAAATCGGTTGTGATACAAGGCACCTTGAATGCTACTGCCTCCAGCGGTGTATATCCCCAAGGCTCATAATACGAAGGATAGATGCAGAGGTCGTTACCCAGCACCACATCGTAGTAGGAAAGATTCAAGATTCCGTCATTTCCGTCCAGATAGCAGGGCAGGAAAATGACTTTCACCTTGTCTTCATGACGATTGTACATATCGTACGACTTCATCATGCCCAGCACTTTGTCCTCGCCCATATTGTGGAGCCAGTGGGTAATCTGAGGTGTCTCAAGAGGCGTATCGTATGGTAATCCAGCCGCCAGTCTTTCTTTCAGATCCTGACGCGGCTCGCCTACCCATCCTGGCACTTCTATGAAAGCCAGTACTGTCTTCTTCAAATTCTGGTCAAAGCGCAGTCTGTTCATGGCTTCAATGAAAACGTCGATACCCTTGTTGCGGAACTCATAGCGTCCCGATGTAGATACAATCAGCGTATCGTCGGCCAGATTTTCTCCCAGCAAGGCATTTGCCACAGACAGCAGTTTGCTGCGAGCCTGCTTGCGTTTACGGGTGAACGTCTGCGCCTTGGGTACAAAGCTATTGTCGAATCCGTTGGGCAGCACCACATCGACGGGCTTATCAATCAGCTCTTTGCACTCGTTGGCAGTGATGTCGCTAACCGTTGTAAAACAGTCTACGTTCCATGCTGTCTGCTTCTCGATAGAATGTTTCGACTGCATGTTCAGCTCGAAAGCCATCTGATCGCCGTTGTAGGCAAAGAGATAATTGTATAACGGCTTCATGTTGCCTGCTATCGAACGACCGATACTGGTGGCGTGGGTCGTAAAAATCGTGCCAATCTGAGGCAGTTTGTTGTTGATGTAAAGAGCGCCGAGGCCACACATCCACTCATTGGCTTGATAAATCACCTTGGGCTGTACATCAAGCGAGGCAAACTTTTCGTTAAAGAAACTCTCAACTACCAGACCTGCCGCATACGAGAACATCGAAGCCTCGTCATAGTCGCCATAAGCATGAAGCGAGTCGACTGCGTATTTTTCCCACAGCCAACCGTAGATTTCATTTTTCTTCTCAAAATAAGGCTGGAAGTCAACGAGTACTGCAATCGGTTCGCCTGGAATGGTCCATCGCCCTACCCTCACATTGATACCCTGCTCTTTTGCAGTCCATTTCCAACTGGCAAAAAGAGACACATCTTCTTTGAAATAAGGACATTCCGTAGTTTTCCAGACATCTGGTCCGATAAAAACCACCTTGTCCCTAAAATTGTCCTGAAGAGTCTTGGCTCGAGTTGAAAGAACAGTATATATTCCACCAACTTTGTTACAAACTTCCCAACTCGACTCAAAAATAAAGTCAGGACTCAATAATCTATTATCCATACCTAAAATATATCTTGGGTGCAAAGTTACCTAAATTTTTCTAAATTAAGAAATAAATGGCATCATATTTTTCTCTTTGGATGATTTTTTGATATAGATTTACTATCTTTGCCGCAAAAAATTATCGTTTATGAGATTACAACATTTTACGACACTGCTTTTCGCTCTGATTCTTCACATCTGTCCGGCAACGGCACAGAAGTCCCAGCAGGACAGTACCACGCAAGTGCCAGTGGCTTTTTGCGGTCAACTATATAATAAGGAGTACGATGTGTTCATGAAGATTGACTTTGTCAAACAGCAACTGGTAGCGCCCGGACACGAGCTCTACGGCTCATTGGCAGGCTATATGGGGCGCCCCTATAACTCGTTCTATTGGGTGATGCTGACAGCTGAAGTCAAGGGACAGACTGCCACGATGCAACTGGTGAACGATTTCGGCAGCGAAGACTTGATGGCAACACTTACGATGCTCAACGACTCTACTTACCGTTTCTCGCAGGGCAAGGGAAGCGTCATCAAGGTTCCCAATAAAGGCAAATGGCTGAAACTGCCCAAGACGCTCGACTTCAAAATAAAAACGCCCTAAGCAACGTTTCATTCGTTTGCTTAGAGCATTCTTAGGGATCACTCATCGCGTTCTTAGGGATCACTCCGCACGTTCCTTAGCTTCGACGTTTAGAACGTATAAGAGAAGCCCAGCGAAGAGTACTCCTTGAACTGCCAGTAACCAAGTTCGTCGTCAGGATTGTTTGAGTCATCCAAACGTGGGAACACGAAGAGGTTTGCCGTGATATACTTCGACACGCGTAGCTCGAAAGTATTTTCCCATTCCAGCAATGCACGATGGTAGGAAGTATATGCATAAAGTCTTGATTTCCAAGTTACTACATCATTCATCTTCCACTCAACGTTTGCCGTCAGCTGCGAACCGAAATCAACCAGCGAATGGGTATGTCCGTCTTCCAGTTTCACGCCAAAACTCTTGGCCAGATCAGCACGGTCCACATACAGATAGTTCACCGCGATGGGCGACATGTTGACAGTACCCGTCAGTCTTTTGTTGAACGCCTCCACTTTATAATCCATACCGAGACCTGCGTTGAGGTTGAAAGGTGACATAAAGTCAGAGAACACCTTTGTATTATTAGCCTTCAAGCCGTGATAGAACTGCGTCCAAGCTTGCACCTGCAGCGTGTAGTACCACCTGTTGATGGCCTGCAAGCCCACCTTACTGGTCAGACGAATCAGGTCTTCGTTGGTCTTGAACTTATTCACCGTATCCGAGGGTGATGTCTGGAAGCCCAGTTTCATCTCCAGTTTATTGTCCCACTTGAATCGCTGTTTGTTGTCATAGTTGGCTTCCAAAACGACCTGTGCCACAGCGGCATAGTTACTCTCACCGCCCTTGTACCAGTTGTCGCTGACGTAGTTCTGCATGAACTGCACGTAGCCGTCACCCTTACGGGTCCAGAACTTCGGCTTCTCCACCAGCACCTCTACGGGATCAGCTTCTGGCAGCATCTCTGGCTCTGGAGCCGTCTCCTTCACGATGCTCACTTGCTGCTTGATAGGCGCTGAGAGGTCGTCACGCAACTGTCCAGACTCCTGCATGTCGCTCTCCGTAGCACTCACAAGATCGGGACGTTTCATATAGACGTGCATCAAGGCAGATGAAACACAATTCTCCATCTCGTCTTGCGAATCCTGCAAGCCCAGTTGCGACTGTGCCACAGAATGATAGAATGTCAATGGAGTAAACAGACGATAATAATTACCACTATAGGGGTTAGTGGGATTGGCAGCATGAGCGCTGAGCGTCATCATTGCTGCGACAAAAAAGGATAATCTCTTCATAACTGAGTGCAAAGTTACGTAAAAACGAATGAAAAGCCAAATAAATTTGTGCTTTTCTGAGTGCCAAATAAGTTCAGCGCAGCTAAAGTTACAAAAAAATCATAATTAATAATTCATTATTCATAATTATTTTCTACCTTTGCACCTTAAAATTGTCATGTAAACAATAATTACGCTAAAAATAGATGAACAGAGACACATTAATCGGATTTGTATTAATAGGATTAGTACTTATCGGCTTCAGTTGGTACAACCAGCCCTCACAGGAGGAACTTGAGGCCTATCAGCGCCAGCAGGACAGCATTTCTGCCATACAGAAAGATGCTGAGGTAAAAGCAAAAATGGCCGAGGCAGAACGCAAGGCAGAGGCTGACGCAGCTATTCAGGGTGACTCTACCGCACTTTTCTTCTCCGCTTCAACAGGCACTGCTGAGGACATCGTGCTGAAGAACGGCAAGGTGGAGCTGACTTTCTCAACCAAGGGCGGTACGCTTACCAAAGCTGTTATCCTGGGCTTTGAGGACAAGGATTCTGCTGACCGCATCACCCTTTTCGACGCTAAAGATCAGCAAATGAACTTCCTTCTGGCAGGCAAGAACGACAACATCATTACGCAAGACCTGTTCTTCACGCCTTCTAACCAGACGGAGCGCACATTGACGATGACTGCTCCTGCTCAGAACGGCGGAAGCATCACGTTCCAGTATGAGTTGGGCAATGACTACATGCTGCACTTCTCAATGCTGGCCACAGGACTGAGCGGCCAGTTTGCCCCAAACTACAAGGAGATGGACATCGAGTGGACCTCGCGTGCCCGTCAGCAGGAGAAGGGCTTCATGTTTGAGAACCGTTACGCCACACTCACATATAAAGAAAAAGGTGGAAGCACGGATTATCTGAACGAGACATCCGAGACAACGGAGACTCTGGACGAGTCTCTTGACTGGGTAGCTTTCAAGAACCAGTTCTTCTCGGCTGTGCTGATCTCTAAGGACGACTTCGCCAAGAATGCCGTAGTGACCAGCGTTCCCCAAGAGAAAGGAACGGGGTATCTGAAGAACTATGATGCCAAGCTGAAGACGGCCTTTGACCCCACAGGCGTGAAGGCTTCCGAGTTTGAGATGTATATCGGTCCCAACGACTTCCGACTGATCAAGGATGTTGAGGAGCAAAGCCGCTTCGGTAAGGACCTCGACCTGGAACAGCTGGTCTATCTGGGCTGGCCCTTGTTCCGTATCATCAACCGCTGGTTCACGATTTATGTCTTCGACTGGCTGACAGGCTTCGGCTTCAACATGGGTATCGTGCTCATCCTGATCACGCTGCTGCTGAAGGCCATCACCTACCCGATGGTGAAGAAGAGCAATATGTCATCCGCCAAGATGCGTGTGCTGAAGCCAAAATTGGACGAAGCCACGAAAGAGTTCGACAAGCCCGAAGACCAGATGAAGAAGCAGCAGGCCATGATGCAGCTCTACTCGCAGTATGGTGTATCGCCCCTGAGCGGATGTCTGCCAATGCTCATTCAGATGCCTATCTGGATTGCGATGTTCAACTTCGTTCCTAACGCCATCCAACTGCGCCGCGAGTCGTTCCTGTGGATCGATGACCTCTCGACCTACGACCCCATCATCGAGTGGAGCACCCAGATATGGGGCATCGGCGACCACCTCTCGCTGACATGTATTCTGTTCTGCGTGGCCAATATCCTGTACTCCTACATGACCATGCGCCAGCAGCGCGACCAGATGGTGGGTCAGCAGGCTGAGCAGATGAAGATGATGCAGTGGATGATGTATCTGATGCCGCTGATGTTCTTCTTCATGTTCAACGACTACTCTGCCGGACTGAACTTCTACTACTTCGTCTCGCTGTTCTTCTCAGCAGCCATCATGTGGGTACTGCGCAAGACTACCGACGATGCGAAACTGCTGGCAATACTTGAGGCAAAGTACAAGGAGAACAAGAATAACCCCAAGAAGCAGAGCGGACTGGCAGCCCGTCTGGAGGCTATGCAGAAGCAGGCTGAGGAGATGCAGCGCCAGCGTCAGAACGGAAAACGCTAACCCTTCCAAAACTGTAGGACAACAATGAAAATAGGATTCGATAACGAGAAGTATCTGAAGATACAGTCGGAACATATTCGCGAACGCATTGCTCAGTTCGACGGTAAACTTTATCTGGAACTGGGTGGCAAGTTGTTCGATGACCATCATGCCTCACGTGTGCTGCCAGGCTTCAAGCCCGACTCCAAACTACGTATGTTTGCCCAGTTGCGCGACCAGTTGGAGATTGTCATCGTGGTCAGCGCCGAGGATATCGAGAAGAATAAGGTACGTTCCGACCTGGGCATCACCTATGATGAAGATGTGCTGCGCCTGCGCGATGAGTTCATGAGCCGCGACTTCATGGTAGGTTCGGTAGTCATCACCCATTACAATGGTCAGCGTGCTGCCGATCAGTTCCGCCACCGTTTGGAACGACTGGGTATTAAGTCGTACGTACATTATTTAATAGATGGCTATCCCCACAATGTGGAGCTCATTGCCAGCGATGAAGGCTTTGGCAAGAACGACTACGTGGAGACCTCACGCGAGCTGGTCATCATTACCGCCCCCGGTCCTGGAAGCGGCAAGATGGCGGTATGCCTGTCGCAGCTCTACAATGAGAACAAGCGCGGCGTACGTGCCGGCTACGCCAAGTTCGAGACCTTCCCCGTCTGGAACCTGCCACTGAAGCATCCCGTCAATATTGCTTACGAGGCTGCCACAGCCGACCTGAACGACGTGAACATGATTGACCCGTTCCACTTGGAGGCTTACGACAAGATTGCCGTCAACTACAACCGCGACATCGAGATCTTCCCTGTGCTGAACGCACTCTTTGAAGGTATCTATGGTGGCAGTCCCTACAAGTCGCCTACGGATATGGGTGTCAACATGGTGGGCTTCTGCATCAGCGATGACGAAGTGTGCTGTCAGGCTTCACGCGATGAAATTATCCGCCGCTACTATGATGCCACAAACAAGTTGGCCGACGGTGCTGACAATGAAGAGGAGATCCACAAGATTCAGCTGCTCTTCAATCAGGCCCACATCACAACCGCTTATCGCCGCGTGACGGTTGCAGCTGCTGCGAAGCGAGAACTCAGCGGACACACTGCTGCCGCCATGGAACTGGCCGACGGTACTATCATCACCGCCAAGTCGTCACCTCTGCTGGGTTGTAGTGCCGCACTGCTCATCAATGCGATGAAGCACCTGGCTGGTATCGACCACGAGGTGAAGCTGATTCCGCAGAGCATGATCGAGCCTATCCAAAAGACGAAGATTGAATACCTGGGCGGAAAGAACCCCCGACTGCATACCGACGAGGTGCTGGTGGCACTTAGCGTGCTCTCACAGCATGACGAACGTTCAGGACAATGGGACACAATGCTGGCGGAGAAATGCCGCAAGGCCCTGGAACAACTACCACAACTGCAGAACTGTCAGGTTCACTCCACGGTGATGCTCTCTGAGGTAGACCGTAAGATCTTCAAGAAGCTTGGCTGCGGACTTACCTGCGACCCTGTGAAAAAGAAATAGAAGGAGCTAAGGCTCAGATGAAAGATGAGAAATGAAAGATATGATTAGTTTCTATTTCCAAGGAGTGAGGCTTCTTAACTAGTAAATACTTCAAGCACTACGGGGCGTGAGAAATCTGACGAAAGAAGGATTTCCACGCCTTTCTTCATGTCTTCCATCGTCGTGGCAGACAGATAATAGATATCGTTCTGCTGACAGATGCCTTCTGCTGTGGTCTGATGGGCAGCAGCAATGAAACGGTCACGTGCCGGACTCTTCTCCAGTCCCTTGAGCATGTTGAAGATACCACCCTTGCCGTTGTTCAGCAGTAGGATGCGCAGATTGCCCCGCAGGTTCTGGTTCCAGAGTGCGTTTTGGTCGTAGAAGAAACTCAGGTCGCCAATGACGCAGAACACCCTTTCGTCGGTGACCACCGAAAATCCTGCCGCTGTTGACAGCGAGCCCTCTATGCCGTTGACGCCGCGATTGCAATAGACCACGTGATGACGGGCATAGACGTTTGCCAGTCGGATAGCAGTACTGTTGGCATAGTGTACCACCGCATCGGTCGAAAGCCGCTCCTCCAGGTATTTCACCACTGCCGCCTGCGAATAGTCAGGCTCTTCAGCATCCGCCTTTTCAGCCAGTTTAGCAAGCAGTGCCTCCCATTTCTGTACGAAGGGGTGCGGCATCTCTTCCAGATTGAACCGTATCATATCGGCCACAATGTCGGGATCGCCCTGAACGACATGGGTAAGGTTCATAAACGTATCGTTGACCTCCCCTTCCCTATTCACAGCCCAAGTCTCCTTGGCCTTGCGCAAGAATCGTTTCAGTCGTTTGCTAACGATAGAACCGTCTGTATATAACACGAAATCAGGCACATACGACTCATCCTCTCCTATTTCCATCACTGCCTCATCCATCAGCGGGTTCATGGGCTGTCCGCTGATGAGCATGGGGCGCTTGGCCTGCAGGAACATGCGGCATACATGAGAGAGCGTCACGTTCGAGACGACAGCTGGTGTCAGGCTGATAAGTCTTTCGTCGGGCAAAGCCGTTACGGTATAGTTGAAGAGTGGTTCGCTGATAGGCACGTTGATATGTACTGGTCCTCGTTTCCAAAGCAAGGCCTCATTGACCAGTCGGTTGCAGTACCATTGTTCCTCCTCATCGTGCGGTTCGGGCAGTGTGACCGCTTTCTCGACGAACCGTCCCAGCGCATCGGGCTGCGGCAGTGTCTGTCCGTCGAGCTGATCAATCCATTGCGCAGGTCGGTCTGCACTGATTACCACTAACGGCCGGTGCTGATAGTAAGCCTCTGCCACCGCTGGCAACACGTTGAGCAGAGCCGTTCCACTTGTGACGCACACCACGACGGGCTGCTTCAGTGCCTGTGTCATTCCCAAGGCATAGAAGGCTGCCGAGCGCTCATCGGTGACAGGATAACACGAGATATCGGGACACTCGTTCAGGTTGTGTACGATAGGTGAGTTTCTGCTGCCGGGACATACCACAGCGTGACGGATGCCATGCTTGACGAGCAGGGCGGTGAGGATGTTGACGTTGTATTTATCGGAGTACATGCTCAGGTGAAAGATGAAAAATGAAAAATGAAAGATATGATTAGTTTCGAGGTGCGAGATTAGAGGAGGAGGCGGCGCATGGTTTGCATTTTGGCTTCAGTCTCCTGCCATTCCTGTTCCATCAGGCTGTCTTTGAGGAGTCCACCGCCGGCATAGAGGATGTACTGCTGCGGCAGGATGTGCATGCAGCGCAGTGAAACGTAGAGATGCGTTTGCCCTACCCCATTTCCTTCTGTTGCAGTTGAAGGCAGTTGAAGGGGCCCCATGAATCCGCTGTAGTATTGGCGATCGGCGTGCTCGTGCTCCATGATAAAGCGGAATGTTTCCTCCTTCGGCAGTCCGCAGACAGCTGGCGTAGGATGTAGTGCATCGAGCAGGTCTCCCACGCGCGCGTAATTTAATAAGGTGAAAGTGAAGTCGCTGCGGAGATGCACCAGGTTGGCAGCGCGCACCGTTCGCGGTCCTTCTTCCTTGAAGTCAATCGAGAAGCGTTCGAGTGTCTGTGCGATGTAGGTTGCCACGTAGCGTTGCTCCTGAATGTTCTTCGTCGACCAACGGATGTCGATGGGGGCTGACAGGGAAGTCCGCAGCTGATGCGAGGTGAATGGCGGTGCATCGAAGCGCAGCTCGTCGCCTTGCAGTTGCATGGTTCCTGCCAAAGCTATCGTTCGCCAGTCGGAGGCAACGCCCTCCAGGAGAATTTCGGGTGTGGCCGTCAGCCAGCTACTGCCGTCGGGCAAGGCTACCAGAGCGATGAAAAGTCGGGGGTACAACTGACAAGCTTTCCAGAACAGTTGCATCGGGTCTTGATAGTGGTCCGTCTGCAGGGAGGCGCTCCTCGCAAGCACAATCTTGCGGAATGCGCCCGTCACGAGCTGTTCGTGGAAGGCATCAAAATCGCCTTCATAGAGTTCCTTCCGTTCTTTCCTGAGGCAGCCATCGCCTGCAGGTTGTTCTGCTGAGGCATCGGGCTGTTCTACAGGCATCTGCCTGATGCGGTCGGGACGTATCAGGAGGATGGGATGGTCGCTGCTGATGTGGAACGGAGCCACGACGAATCCACTGCGGTTGTTCAACTGCTGACAGCCGGACAACCGTTCGGGCTCCCCCTGTGTCTGTTCCACCAGCGTACAATGGCTGGCGTGCGGCAACCTGTATATGGCGAAACTTTTCATCGTGTCTTGCTATTGTATATGGCGAAACGGCTCATCGCGTCTTGATGATATAGTTTGTTACCCTTACCGTCGAGATGAGGTCGCCTGCCGTATCCTTGATGTCCACCTGCCAAACATGGAGCGTCGAGCCCTTATGCTGCAAGTGGGCGTAGGCGGTCACGGTGTCGCCCTCGCTGACAGCTTTCACATGACTGCCGCTGACCTCGATGCCCACGCAGGCACAGCCGGGACAGAGGGCCGACGATGCTACGCCTGCCACATTCTCAGCCAATGCGAGTGAAGCACCTCCACTAAGGAATCCGAAAGGCTGACGGTTTCGCTCATCGACCTTCATACGTGCCATACACGTATCGTCCTCGGATGTGGAGATAAACTCCATCCCGAGGGCGGTACTCAGATTCGGCTTTTCGTTGATGAGCTGCTTGATCTGTTCTACGTTCATTCTGTATTATTTCAGAAGTTCTGACGATAGTCTTTTCAGGAGTGATGATTACTTGAACAATGAATATTCCTTGATGCCCCATGCCAGCGCACTGGCACCCAGCACGTCGCGCTCACGGTCATTGAGTGAAGAGCGAAGGAACTTCACGCGTCCTCTTATATTATGGTACACGTGTTTATTGAACTCCTTATAGGCGGGATCGAAGAGCCAGTGACCTGCGTTCGAAATACCTCCTGTGAAGATGATAGCCTCCGGATCCAGCAGGTTGGCATAGTTTGCCATAATCATGCTGAGTATGTTGCCGGTATAGTTAAACACCTCAATGGCCATCTCGTCGCCCTGTTCGCAGCATCCCACGATATTCAGCGGGGTGAGATCTCCCAATTTGCGCATCAGTGACGGCTTGTCTGAGTGTTCCATCATTTCGCGAGCGGTGGTGATGATGCCCTTCTCTGCACAGTAGGCCTCCAGACATCCCTTTCTGCCGCAGCCGCATTCCCTGCCGTTATGTACGACGGTAGCATGACCTACCTCACCGGCAAATCCCGATGCACCCAAATGTGGCAGACCTCCTGAGAAGATGCAGCTTCCGATGCCGTGGCCCAGCGCTATTACCATGAAATTCTTCATGCCGTGGGCGGTGCCATAGGTATGTTCGCCCAGAGCAGTCACGTGTGCATCATTAGCCACTCCTACGGCAATGCCCAGACGGTCGCGCAGCAAGGCAGCCAGTGGAATGACTCCCTTCCAGGGGAGGTTGGCAGCATTCTCAATACTGCCGGTGAGGAAGTTGGCACTGGGTGCGCTGACGCCGATGGAGCGTATCTGTTCGTAGCCGCCGTTATACTCGGCAAACTCAACGATGCGTTCGCTCAGCGCTGTGACGAAATCATTGACATTGGAATAGTCGGTCGTGGCAAAATTATCTTTGGCAAGAATATTTCCGCGTACATCAACAATAGCATAGGTCGTACGTTTCACGCTGATGTCGATGCCTATCACGCGATTTTTTATTATCTGACTCATAGATGCTGTGCTTCTGCTTACTTAAACAATGAATATTCCTTCACTCTCCATGCCAGTGCACCAGCACCCAGCACGTTGCGCTCTTCGTCGTTGAGCGACGAAAGGAGTATCTTCACCTTATTCTCTACATTATGGAACACGTGACTCTCAAACGATTTGTCCATGGGTTCCAACAGCCACTTTCCTGCCTTCGAGATACCACCCGTGATGATGATGGCTTCCGGATTGACTACCGAGGCATAGTTGGCCAGTCCTACGCCGAGCGTAAAGCCGGTTCTGCGATAAACCTCGATGGCGAGTTCGTCGCCCTGGTCACAGAACTCCGAAATCAGCTTCGGCGTCAGGTCTTTGCGACCACGCATGAGCGATGTTTTCTTGGAGGCAATCAGCACCTCCTTAGCCGTCTGCAGAATGCCCGCCGTAGCACAATAGGCTTCCAGACAGCCTCGCATACCACAACTGCACAGGCGACCTTCGGGCACCACACAGCAATGACCCACCTCACCGGCAAATCCGTTGTTGCCCAGATGAGGATGACCATTGGAGTACAAGCAACTGCCGAATCCATAGCCCAAGGTGATAAACAGGAAGTCTTTCATGCCGTGTGCAATACCGTATGACCACTCGCCCAGCGCTCTGGAATAGGCATCGTTGGCAACAGCGACAGCCAGTCCCAGACGGTCGCGCAACAGGGCTGACAACGGGATAACCCCCTTCCAGGGCAGGTTGCCGGCATTCTCGATATTTCCAGTCATATAGTTACCGTTGGGGACGCTGACACCCAACGAGCGGATATTCTCATATCCACAGTTCTCCTCAACAAGCATTACGATGCGTTCACAAAGCGTTGAGATGAAATCATTGATCGAGCAGTCGCCAGGTGTCTGGAAGGTATTCTTTGCCAGAATATGTCCACGCACATCAACGATGGCATAGGACGTCCTTTCAAGACCTATATCAACTCCGACCACCTTGGTCTTCATAGAATTCTGTATCATGGCTTAAAAAGCTTGTAATAGATTATGTTGCCACAAAATTATAAATTAATTCTAATCCCGCCAAAAGAATTGGGTGTTTTTTTGCGTATTTCAACTTAATTTCTTACTTTTGCCACCGTTTTAGATATAATTTCCACTAATTTTAAACAATTCAATGATTATGAGAAAGCTATTTGTACTGGTGATGGCTGCATGTGCCATCAGTTTCACGTCCTGCGGCAACAAGGCTGCACAGAACGAGGCTGCTGCCGAAGAAGTGAGCGAGGCCGTAGAAAATGTTGAGAATGCTGTCAGCGAAGCACAGGATGCTGTGGAGACTGCAGGCGAAGAGGTTCAGCAGGCTACTAGCGAGGCTGCCAAGACGCTCGAACAGGTTGCCAAGGATCAGATTGAAACCGTGAAGCAGAACGCTATCGACAAGGCTAACGAGGCTAAGCAGGCTGCCGACCAGAAGGTCAACGATGCAAAGAAGGCCGCTGCCGACAAGGTGAACGAGGGAGCCCAGAAGACCAACGAGAAGGTCAACGAGGGTGCCGACAAACTGTTGAAGGGAGCAGGACTCAAATAAACGCGAATGATGAACAGACTGTCACTCACTATCGCTGCCCTACTGGGCTGCCTGAGCAGTTTTGCCGTTGACGCCAACACGGTCGAGATCGTCTATAACGGCTCAACCGCCAGTATTACCATTGCCGACAACATCAGCAGTTACGTCAGCGTCACGAGCGGCACATCGTCACACGTCACTCTGATACAGGATGCCGCATTCGCTGGCATCAACCCCACCGTCGACAACGAGGATGGAGAGATCATCTACGTGCTATCGGGCAATTCTACCGATGGTTCGTTCCTGATGGAAGGCGCATTCAAGGCCACCGTCGAGCTGAACGGACTGACACTCACCAACCCTGCCGGTCCCGCCATCGCAGTGATGAACGGTAAGCGCATCGAGGTGAGCGCCAAGAAAGCTACCGTCAATACCCTTACCGACGGTGCCAATGCCGACTACAACGGATGTTTCCATTGCAAAGGTCACACCAAGTTCAAGGGCAAGGGCACGCTCAACATCGTGGGCAACTCCAAACATGCCGTCTACAGCAAGGAATACATCGAGGTGAAGAACCTTACGCTCAATGTCACCGGTGCTGTAAAAGACGGTATCCACTGCAAGGAATATTTCCTCATGGAGAGCGGCAACGTCAGCATCAGCGGCGCACAGGATGACGGCATCCAGGTGGAACTGGACGGGCTGGCCTCTACCGGCGAGACCATCGGCCACGAGGATGAGGACTCCGGCAATTTCTATATGGCCGCCGGAACCCTGACCATCAGCAACTACCAGGGCAAGGCCATCAAGGCTGCCGGAACCATCAGCTATTCGGGCGGTACTCAGAACTTCGACAAGACTGATACCGAGGAGAATGCCACCGCCATCGCTACTATTAAAAATGGTTCGCGCGAGGGTGTCACAGAGATCTTCGACCTCAGCGGTCGCCGTCTCTCCTCTACCCCGAAGCATGGCATCGTCATCGTCAAGAAAGACGGAAAGACTACGCGTCAGGTAGTTAAGTAATTACTTAGCTATTCTGTTACAGTCACAAGGCTTTTACGACCCAATTGCTTAGCTATCAGACCGTAATCACTAAGTTATTACGTCTCAATTCCTAAGCAATTGGGTCTTAGTTTCAAGGCTTTTGCATCGTAGTTTCAATGTAATCGCATCTTTCATTTCTCGTCTATCATCTCTCATCAAACCTCATAACCTCATAAAACAACCCTGAACCCTCGATGTACAGGGTATTTCAGGACCATGAGGTTTTGGCAAAAACCTCATACAAAAGTCATTCATCAGACGCTACATAAAATAGTAAAAGAGCCACCGTTCAGAGTGACTCTTTTATAAAAGATGGAGCAGGGGCGATAAGGTCTTGCTCCCCGCACTCAGCGGCGTAGCCAGAAATTTCATTCTGACGCTGCGAAGTAAACATTTGTGTCCGCAAGATTAAGAATACAGGATTGTTCAAACCATATGCCATCATCGACCAGAAGACTTTCGATGCAGAAATCCAAAATTTGAAGAAATAAAAAAACCGCTGAACTGATTTGCTAACCCGATTACGGTGCTACTCTTTCATTTCAGCGGGAGGAAATCTTTTTCCTTTCACGCTGCAAAGATACGAATTGTTTTCGAACATTCCAAGTTTTTTGTAACTTTTTCGCAGTTTTTTCTATTTAGAAGTCATAATTACAAATAAAGTTTGTATCTTTGCAAAGCAATCTGCGGTAGCCGCAGTGAGCAGGAGATCTTTTCTTATGAGATAAACAGCGTTCTGCTATTGTTCTATTCACGTTGAAACCTAGGAAATTTCAATAATAAGGAAATGATGAAGGCAGGCAAGTAAGCACACGTGCTGTAACGGCGCGTGGGCTAAGTCTTGTGTCTTCATCTGGTTTTCCTAGGACCACAACGTGAGCAAGATGATGCCCACGTTTTTTGTGTCCTATAGGGAACCCCCAAGATAGAAGCATAGACAGACGTTAAATAGTAATGAATCCATTATTAAGCGAGAGCAGAGCGAACTTGTTCACTCTGCCGAGCGTGTAAATGGTCGAATGAAATTCAACGATGTACAGAACCAGCGCTTGCCGCTATTAACAGAGGAACAGCAGAAGTACATCGCCTGGCTGCTCACATCAAGGCGGTCGGGTGATGATGATATGCGTGTGGCTGGCGTTTTGTCTGAGGCTCGTGTCGATTTGAATCCTCATCAGGTGGAGGCAGCCCTGTTTGCCTTGAAGTCACCTTTCTCAAAAGGTGTAGTATTGGCCGACGAGGTAGGTTTGGGAAAGACCATTGAGGCCGGCATCGTTATCAGTCAGTACTGGGCAGAGCAAAAACGCCGTATTCTTATCATTGTCCCTGCTACCCTGCGCCGTCAGTGGAGCACAGAGATGGAAGAAAAGTTCTTCCTGAAGTCAGAGATTTTGGAACGTGGTTCGCTGATTTCACCAGACATCATCCTGCGCAAACATCACCTCTTCATTTGTTCTTATCAGTATGCCGCCAAGTATGCTGACCAACTGTCGCAAACCAATTGGGACTTGGTGGTTATCGACGAGGCCCACAAACTGCGCAATGTCTATAAAAACTCTTCTGCCGCAGCACGTCGCATCAGCGATGCTTTCCGTCATAACAAGAAGCTGTTGCTGACGGCCACACCACTACAGAACAACATACAAGAACTCTACGGACTGGTATCAGTCATCGATGACAAGTATTTTGGCGACCTGAAGAGTTTCAATACGCAATATGGCTATCACTCGTTAGAAGATAACCACAGCTTCCATGATTTGAAATTCCGTCTCAGCACCCTGATTCATCGCAACCTGCGCAAACAGGTGACAGAGTATGTGAAATACACTTCGCGCATCCCAATGGCTCAGGAGTATATGCCCAGCGAGAAGGAGCAGGAACTCTACGACAAGATGAGTGCCTATCTGCTTCGTGACGATGCTTACGGTCTGCCTGCTGGTCAGCGCACCCTTCTGTTGTTGCTTATCCGTAAGTTGATGGCATCATCATCATTTGCCGTCTGTGATACTGTTCAGGCCATAATCAATCGCCTAAAGCGACTGGTAGGAGAAGATGAAACAGAAGAAGCAGAAGTAGACGAAAGCCTTCAAGACCTCTTCGATGACAGTTTTGGCGAAGAGACAGAGGAATGGGAGGAAGATGCAGAAGACGAAGACTTGAAGGAAATAGAGAAGATACGCCTCACGCCAGAACAGCAGACAGCCGTCTATCATGAAATAGCCGACCTGCAGGAAATCTTCGACCTTGCCAACAGTATTAAGGACAACAATAAAGGTGAATGCTTGCTGAAAGCTTTGGAGGTAGGCTTCAAGAAGATGGAAGAACTTGGTGCCAATCGCAAGGCCTTGATATTTACAGAAAGCCGTCGTACACAGGAATACCTCTTTGAATTATTGGAGACCAATGGCTACAAAGGTCAGATCGTATTATTCAATGGCAGCAACAACGATGAGCGCAGCAAGCAGATCTATAAGAACTGGCTTGCCGTCAACGAACGCACAGGCCGTATCTCTGAATCCAAGTCAGCCAATCGTCGTCAGGCCATTGTCGACTATTTCCGCAATAAAGCCTCTATCATGATTGCCACAGAGGCAGCCTCTGAAGGTATCAATCTCCAGTTTTGCTCTTTCATCGCGAACTTCGACCTGCCGTGGAATCCCCAGCGTGTAGAGCAGCGCATAGGTAGATGCCATCGTTATGGCCAGCGCAATGATGTGGTGGTGTGCAATTTCATCAATGTAAAAAATGCAGCCGACATCCGTGTCTATCAGTTGCTCTATGAGAAGTTCCACTTGTTCGATGGCATCTTTGGTGCCAGCGACGATGTGCTGGGTAGCATTGAGTCTGGTGTGGACTTCGAGAAACGCCTGTTGGAGATATACCAAACCTGTCGCACGCCAGAGGAAATCAATGCTGCTTTCGACCAGGTGCAGAACGAGATGGATGCACAGATACAGCAGACGATGAACGAGACACGTCAGGCCTTGTTGGAGAATCTGGATGAAGACGTGGTCAATCTGCTGCGTATTCGTAGGGAGAACGATGACAAGAACATCAGTCGTATCCATCGTTGGCTCTATGCCTTGACAGTATCGTATGCCCCTGAATGCATAGAAGCAACGGATGCAGATAATCTGATCTTCACGTTGAAGCAAAATCCCTTCCCTCAACAAAATATCGCCACAGGCACTTATCAGATAAGCAATACAGACGGACGCTATGAAAACTACCGTCTGTCACATCCATTGGCAAAGGCTATTATCGATGCAGCTAAGAATAAGGAACTACCTCATCGTGAACTGCATTTCGATTATAACCGCCATCCCTATAAGAATTCCATCATAGAACAGACAGATTGTCGAGAAGGTTACTTGGCAGCTCACCTTGTCAGCTATCACAGCGATGGACAGGACGAAGATCATATTGTGCTGACAGCCATCGGTGCTCAAGGCGAGGAATTGTCATCAGAACTGGCCCAACGCATATTGGGCATTGTTGCGACAGTAGGAAACACCATCCTTGATGTGCCACAAACAGAGATGTCGCGTTTCTATGATGTGCGCAAGGATGCGCTAACCACCCAAATCAGCGAGCGCAACGACAAGATGCTGAAAGACGAGATAGCTCATGTAGAGGCTTGGGCTGACGATAAGGAGTTGACCATTGAGCGAGAAATCAAACAACTGAAAGCCAAGAAGAAAGAGAAACAGCGATTACTCACTAAGGCAGACTCGCTGAATGAGAAACTGGACCTTGAAAAGGAACTGAAACAGGTAACAAACGAACTGAAGAGAAAACGTGCTGAGCAGGATGACTTGGACGAAGAAATCGAGCAGCAACGCGATGAGATGATTGCTCGTCTGCGCCAGTATCTGAATCAGCAGATTAGCGACAAGGAACTTTTCTTCATTCACTTTACACTAAGCAAATAAACGACATTATATATGAATCAACATTACGAAGCATTTCGCAAGAAACTACAGGAGATATTCATGATGGATCATGCCGAGTTGGACTTTGGCATCTATCGCATCATGAACCACAAGCGTAATCAAATCAATGACTTCCTTGACAACCAATTGTTGCCTCAGGTAGAGCAGACTCTTAAGGAGTATGTCAAGACTGATGACTCGCTACAGCAGGAGTTGACTAAAGCCATTGAAGGTTGTAAGAATCTGGGCATCGATCCTGATACGAATCCCAAGGTGCAGCAACTGCGCCAGCAGATAGCGCAAAGCAGCACAGGTGTTGATGACCTGCAAAATACGGTTTTCTCACGCCTCACTCAGTTCTTTAGCCGCTATTACGAGGGTGGCGATTTTGTGTCGCAGCGTCGTTATAAAACTGGTGGTAATTCTGCCTATGCTATCCCCTATAATGGTGAGGAGGTGAAACTCTATTGGGCCAACTCCGACCAGTATTACATCAAGACTTCAGAGTATTTCAAGAACTACACCTTCAAACTTCGAGACGGTCGCAGGATTTGTTTTGTATTGGTGGATGCTTCTACAGAGCAGAATAACAACAAGAATACCAACGGCATGGAACGCCGTTTCGATATATTGCGCACAGAGGAAGGACAGCCAGTTATCGAAGAGGTTGATGGCGAGTTGCATATCAGCTTCACCTACGAATTGATGCCCAAGGCAACAAAGCAAAAGGATTTGAACAAGAAAGCTTTTGAGACATTGTCTACTGTCGTACCAGCTGCCTGGCAAGAATTGCTGATGAAGGAGCAAGTGACAGACGAAAGCGTACTATTAGAGAAACACATCAATGCGTATACAGCCAAGAACTCGTTCGATTACTTCATTCATAAAGACCTTGGTGGTTTCCTGAGTCGTGAGTTAGACTTCTATATCAAGAACGAGGTGTTCGTCATAGCAGACCTCGATGCTGCCAAATTGCAGAGCCAGTTAGCTGTGGTAAAGGCCATCGAGAAGGTTGGTCAGAAAATCATCGATTTCTTGGCACAATTAGAGAACTTCCAAAAGCGACTTTGGTTAAAGAAGAAGTTCGTGGTACAGAGTGACTATTGTATAACGCTTGATCGTGTACCAGAGAAATTCTATCCAGAGATTTGTGCAAATGATGAACAGCGTAAGGAATGGGTACGCCTGTTCGCTATTGACGAGATTAAAGGTGACGGTTTGTTTACGACTGGCTATAGTGAGCCTCTTACGATTGAGTTTCTGAAGGACGAGAAGAATCAATTTCTTGTACTTGACACTAAGTTTTTCTCTGAGCAGTTTAAACATAAGTTAATTGCTGAGATTGAAGAGTTGGATGGGAATACAAACGGATTACTTGTAAAGAGCGATAATTATCATGGTTTAAGATTACTCAATAATAAATTTAGACGGCAAGTCAATGGCATTTATATTGACCCCCCATACAATACAGGGTCAGATATGTTTATTTACAAAGACAATTATATGCATTCATCATGGCTTTCTATGATGGAAAGTAGAATTGAAGAAAGTAATAAATTGCTCATAGATTCTGCAAGTGTTGTAATAAGTATCAATGAGAACGAGATGTTCAATTTGAAGAAATTGCTTGATTTGAAATACGACAAGTATCTTACTACTTTATCTGTTAAGGTTAGACACGAAGATAGAATATTAAAAGGCGACAAAGATTTTCATGAAGTTTATGAGTCTGCTATCATGTGTTCTAACTCTTCTGATTTTAAACCAGAAAAGAAACATAAAGACAATACTTCCATAGATGAATATTTACATGAAGTGAAGATTGTTGGTTTGCCTTTTCAAACGGTATCAATGAATAATAAAGACGTGGAAGTTTTTGCCCCAGGTTCCTATGAGATTATTAAACACAAAAAACCGTCTAAAAGTTATTTTAAAAGGATGAGTGTCAGAGGAACGTTAAGAGAAGGAAATTCAAGCGGACGTTTTTATGTTGGCTATTTAGAGCCTATTGCCGACCAGCAGCCAGGATACCTTTATAAAGTTCCTAATATGGGAGATGATGGACTTGGTTATCGATTCTTCTGGACGCCAAGCATTGAGAGTGGTAGAAAGAATGGTGATTATTTCCAAGGTGTTCCACAAAATGGGAAAGATATTTTGGATATTCCATATCCTAACTATGTTGATTTTGAAAAGGAATTTAATGATTGCTCGAATGAAGGAGGACTTGAATATCGTAATGGTAAAAAGCCAATAGCTTTTATTGATTATATCTTTAATTTGCAGAAAATTCGCAGTTTAAGTAATGCCGTAGTGTTAGATTTCTTTGCAGGCTCTGCTTCTACAGGACATGCTCTGATAAATCTAAACAGAAAAGATGACGGTAAAAGAAAATATATTTTAATGCAGGTTGGTGATAATTTTGATTTTGCGACATTACCACGTATAAAGAATGTTGTTTACTCTCAAGATTGGAAAGATGGCAAACCTGTCTCTCGTAATGGCATCAGTCAATGTTTCAAATACATTTGTTTAGAGCAATACGAAGATACGCTGAACAATCTGGAGGTGAACGATGGCTTTGGAAAGACTGATAACGAGAGTTATGTGCTGCGCTATATGCTCGACACAGAAACGCGTGATAGTCTGATTAATACCAAGGATTTTGTTCATCCCTTCGACTATACCATCAAGACTACTCGCGACAATGAACTGGTTGATACACCAGTCGATTTGGTGGATACCTTTAACTATCTGATTGGCTTGCACGTTGACAGCATCCATTGGCATAAGGATGATAACATCTGTGTGGTGGAAGGAACGACGCATATTGAGAAGGAACATGCATTGGTCATCTGGCGCAATCAGGATGTCATCAAGAATGACGACCTGAACGACTTCTTCCGCAAGCAGGATTACTCGACACTCGACCGTGAGTTTGACGTGATTTACGTGAATGGCGACAACACCCTGCCAAACATCAAAAGTGACGAGGAACATTGGAAGGTTCGTCTGATAGAGCAAGAACTGATGAAACGTATGTTCGAGGAGGAATAAGACTATGCCAAGAGGAAGACAACGAACAGACAACGGAAAGCTGCAATATGCGCTGGTGACGTTCAACTATGTGCTCCACTTGTTGGGCGCCAAGAGTCTGACGGCTCTATCAGAGGACTTGAAAGACCCCATCTATGAAGGTGTTGATGAGAACGGTATCTCGCGCCTCTACTATGCCATGCGTGACCATCTGCATAATGGCGAGGTGACTACAGATGACCTGCTGGAGTACGACCATCATATTGTGAAGTTGACCAACGAGATTAATGAAAAGCGTAGGGATAAGATTGTTTGGAAGTATTTCCAGTATCTGAGTCTGCTGTTTACTGAGATCTATTTAGATAGGTATTTCCACAATAAACAGGGATTGGTAAAAGAACTCAATGAATTCCTATTAAACGATTTTACCTTTCGTGAAGGAACATGGGATGGGGTACCTGAATTTACAGAGGACGACCTGAACAAGCTGGCCTTCTGGTGTGCTACTGGTGCAGGTAAGACACTGATGATGCAAGTTCACATCAAGCAGTATCTATACTATGCACAAAAGGCAGGTAAGTTGAACGATATCAACAACATAATCCTGTTGACACCCAACGAGGAACTGAGCCGTCAGCATTTGGAGCAGCTACAAAAGTCGAACATGTCAGCAGAGCTGTTTTCGAAAGGAGGACTGGGAGGCTTCTTCCAGAAGCAGACCATTCAGGTGATTGACATCAACAAGCTGGCAGATACCAATGGTGACAAGACGGTGGCTGTTGACAGTTTCGAAGGGAATAACCTGGTGTTGATTGATGAGGCTCATAAAGGAAGTGGTGGCGATGTGTGGATGAAGTATCGCAATAAACTGACTGAGAATGGTTTCTCGTTTGAATACTCAGCCACCTTTGGGCAGGCTATTGGTGCATTGGGCAATAAGGACAAGAAGGAGTTCTTGCAGATATACGGCAAGGCTACGCTCTTCGACTATAGCTATCGCTACTTCTATAATGACGGCTATGGTAAAGATTATCGCATCATGAATATGCGTGAATGGCAGGAGCAGCACATGTTGGCAGAATATCTGACGGCCTATCTGCTGTGTCTGTATGAACAAAAAATCGTATTTAAGAGCGATCATCGAATAGAACGTGACTTCTTGATAGACAATCCGCTGGGCGTGTTTGTAGGTGGCAGCGTTAGCGCATCGAGTGCAGGTAATGTATGGAATGGCCATCAGGTGTCAGATGTGGTGATGATACTGTTGTTCTTGAACGACTTCCTGAAACAGAAGAACGACTACAAGCAGCATATCATCAATATCCTGAATGGTACCACCTCGCTGACAGACAAGAACGGCAATGCTATCTTCAGTAAGGCGTTTAAACGACTGAAAAAGGACAACGAGTATAACATTGATGCAGCCAAGGCTGAAAAGATATATCAAGGTGTACTGAAGGAGGTGTTTAATGCCAGCATCGAGGCAACGCTCCATGTAGATGTGCTGAAAGGACTGGATGGAGAGATTGGACTACGCGTAGGTACATCAGACTATTTTGGACTCATCTTTGTGGGTGATACCAAAAAGGTGGCCGATATGTGTAGAGCTACTGAAGCGTTTGATGTGTTTGAAAAGCCATTTACCAATTGGTCGCTGTTTGCTGAGATAACTGAAAAAACTTCAACTGTCAACATGCTGATTGGCTCGAAGAAGTTTACTGAGGGCTGGAGCTGTTGGCGTGTGTCGCTGATGGGATTGATGAACTTTGGTAAAAGCGAGGGCTCACAGATTATTCAGATGTTTGGACGTGGTGTGCGACTGAAGGGCTATAAGATGTCGCTGAAGCGTAGCACGGCTCTTGACAGCAGCATCAAGCCTCACGACAGCATGATACCCAAAGACCTAAAGGTAATGGAGACGCTGAACATCTTTGGTGTACGCTCCAACTATATGGACCAGTTCAAAGCCTACTTGGAGGATGAAGGTCTGCCACAGAACGACAGCGAGATTGTTGAACTGACCATTCCTACGATACAGGCGCTGCCAGAGGGCTTGAAGATACTGAGAGTGGACAAGGATTATAACTTCAAGAAAGAAGTGCCTATCAGAAGTCTACTGGATTATCGCAAGACTGTCCGCGTCACACTTGACTGGTATCCAAAGATTCAGAAACTGCAAAGTGAGAAAGGTGGGAATGGCACAGCCGAGAAGCATGAAGACTGGCTGAGAGACTGGCAGTTGGATTTGCTGAACTGGACAGAGGTATTCTTCGAGATGGTGAACTTCAAGAACGAACGTTCGTGGTATAACATGGAAATTCATCAGGAGGAGATGCGCGAGATATTGTCTGACCGTCAATGGTACAAGTTATGGGTGCCAGAACGCTCGATGCAGTTCAGTAGCGACTATGGACGCGATGTGGCAGAGTGGCAGGAGATAGCCGTCAGTCTGCTGAAAGCCTTCATCGACAAAGCCTATAAGATGAAGCGAGGCAAGGAGGAATCAAAGCATCAGCATATAGAGGTATTGACGAAGGAAGATCCCAACTTCATCAGGGAATACGAAATTGCTGTCAGCAAAACAAAGGAGGACTGGATTAACGCCTTACAGCATATTGAGAAAGAAGTGCGCGAGGGTACGCTGAATGGCTTGCGTCGTATTGAGAACGAGAACTTCGAGGCTTTGTACTTCGCCCAGCACCTGTTCAATCCTGTGTTGTTCCTCAATGAACATTACAAGCCAGGAGAGAATGAAGTAGTGGAAATCTATCCTGTAGCTGTGAATAAAGGAGAGCGTAAATTTATCAACGACCTTCAGCGTTATTATCAGCAGCATGGCGAAGGACGTGAAATCTATCTACTGCGAAACGTCAGTCGCAAGGGTATTGGCTTCTTTGAGAATGCTGGTTTCTATCCAGACTTCATCCTTTGGATTCGTGAAGGCAAGAAACAATATGTGAACTTCATCGACCCCAAGGGTATCAGTCATCTACATGGCATGGAGGATGAGAAGATACAGTTATACAAGTATCTGAAAGATGTCATTGAGCCAACTTTAGGCGATGACAGTATCGCCCTGAACAGCTTCATCATCAGCAACACGGATTATCGTCAAGTGGATTTCTGGCCCCAGAGTCAATTAGAGAAATTCCACGAAAACCACGTACTATTCCAAATAGACAATGGTTATGTTGACGATATGATGGAGATGATTAAGACGGCATGATATGTCACATAAGAAATACATCAACACAACAGAAGTGGTCAGCCCCAGCACAGCTGCAAGCTACTGCTCTGGTCGTAGTTGTAACGGATGGATTCATTGGATTAACGATGAAGGCCAATCGCTGGATGAATTATATAGGAGCGAGTGACTTAGTTTCAGATTTTTTTAGTACCTTTGCAGCACGAAGTTGAATTATTTAAATAAATGCCTATGAATACTAAAGAGAAAAGCAAAGAGATTGACATTAACGAGGTTGCTATCACGCTGGAGGTGGATAGCGAGGTGATTGCCAAGGTTCGTAGTGGTGAGATTACGCACATCCTCATGGACATCAGGGAGGACAATCAGAGTCTGGTTTTGGAAACAGTCGCTGGGAATCTGATATTGGTGGTTGATGAGATGCCAACAACCTTCCACGGGTGTTATCTGTATAATAATGGCGAATTTCCTTACGCCATCAAAAACTCGCTTAGCTTCTTAGTTCTGAGTAGTGGTGATGGCGATTTGGTTACCCGCATCATCGACGTAGAAACAACGCCTGGTACTCGCTTTAACTACCAAGGTAAAGGCAAGCCTATCGTTGAGGATGCCGATGGTGACAGTTGTATCTGGGAAGTGAGTTTTGAGGTGGTGCCCGTGCCGGCAGAGGCAAAGTCATACTTGATGCGCTGGAACCCCGCTATCAGTTCCTTTACAGAGAAGGACTTCGAGGAATGTGTGGAGAACGAGGTACACGGTATGTTCCGTATGGACTGGAGCATCTTCGAATGGGAAGAGGCCCGACGGGGTGACCTGTTCTTTATGATGCGAGTGGGCGACGATAAGGCAGGCATTGTCTTCAGCGGACAATTCATCTCTGATCCATACCCTGGTGATGACTGGGCAGGAACGAACAAAAGGAGAATGTATGTGGACATGATAATCACGAACTCCGTGGAACCTGGAGCGGTGCCTCGCGTCTCACTTGAAAAACTACAGGAAACCATTCCTGAATTTGAGTGGGCAAAAGGCCACTCAGGGGTGTTGATGCCTGAGGAGGTAGTTACAAAGTTGGATGAAATGTGTGAGGAAGAATAATATTGCTGTCCCTCTCATCTCCCTTGGAATGCCTACGCTCGGCCTACGCTACGATATACCTACGATAGCTCTATACGAAATAGAAACACTACAGAAGGAAAATCACTTACTAAGAATCTCCTTTGCCAATGAGTTGATGGAATCTGTGTCTATTGGTTCCAGAACGATTTCCTCTGGTTCCAAATCCAGCAGGAACTGCATATAGGTGGGAAGCGTCAGCAGGTCGCCCTCGCGGCCAACGTTGTAGTCGCCAAACTTGATGAAATGCTTCACGCCATATTTCTCGGGGTGCTTCCTGACAGTGGAGATGCTCTTGGCCTGCGCCGTGCGTGCCTTTACCTCCACGGGGACGCATTCACCCTTGTAGCGGATGAGGAAATCCAACTCCAGCCCGGAATCTTTCTGGAAATAGTACAGGTTCTGACCTTTCTTGATGAGCGTGTCGGCCATCAGGTTCTCGAAGATGGCTCCTTTGTAGCCGCCCAGATTGCCTTGAAGGATATCTGCTCTTGTGGTGCCCCCCAGCATGGCAACGAGGATGCCTATATCGGCTGTATAGACCTTGAAGACGTTGTCCATCGCATTGCCTTCAAGCGGCAATCCTGTGATGTGGGAGTTGTAGCACTTGCGGACGATGTCGGCATCTTCCAGCCATTGCAGCGAGTCTTTGTAGTACTCTCCGCGACCGCCCTTCTCCACTTTCGACCACTGGTATTTTTTGTTGTCCTTGGCCAGCTGCTTGGGTACGGCATTGAAACAGGCGCGGATGTGTGGTTTGTCCTTGTCCTCGGCATACTTCACCATATCCGAGCGGTACTCCTTGAGGATGGAATGCCACACCTTGTCCACCTCGTTCATATTGTTGGTCTCAAGCAGGGCGTTGACGGCAGCAGGGAGTCCACCTACTGCCACATAGCGGTACTGCAACGTTTTCATGGCCACGTGGATGCCCAATGGCACAGGGGTCTCCTCGGCCAGGCATCGTCTTAATACGTCGATAACCTCCTCGCTCATGTTGTTCGCCCAGAGGAACTCCTCGAAGTCGAGCGGGTACATCTCCACTATCTCCTCGTAACCCACAGGGATGGATGTGCTGCCCTTCTCCTGCTTGGCTGCACCTCTTTGGCGTCGTTTCTTCTGCTCCTGGCCGTATCCCAGCACACCCAAAAGCGAGCCGGTGGCGATGATGTCGTAGCGGCCGTCCTCCTTGAAAAACTTCAGGCTTGTGCGGGCTTCGGGACATTCCTGGATTTCGTCAAGGATGATGCAGGTCTCGCCCGGAACAAACTTGGCATTACGCATCTGGGCAGACAGTAGCATGATGATATTATCCACATCCTTGGAACCGTAAAAGGCCGTCTTCCGCTCATCTTCCTTGAAGAAGTTGATATAGACGACATGCTTGTAGTTTTTGCTGGCAAACTGTTGTGCGATGAAGGTCTTTCCGCATTGGCGAATGCCCATAATAACGAGCGGCTTATGGTTAGGTTTTGCCTTCCATTGTTCCAACAATACTGATATTCTACGTCTTAACATAATATTACCGCATTATTTGAACTTTGTTCGAAACCGCTTTCGCTCGGAAAAGCTCAAATTAGATTCGGCTTTCCCCTCGCTTAATCGCGGCTTTCAGGTGCAAAAATACAAAATTTCAACGAGTTTGCAAAATCTTTTGTTATTTTTTTAGCGACTTTTTATAAAACCACCGTTATTTTTCCAACGACTTTTAGCTATCTTGCCGCATTTTTCTTAACGACTTTTCGCTGAAAAAACATCGTTGAAGAGCGATGAATGTGTCGACAAACTGATTGGCTTTGAGAAGCAGTACAAGAAAGGGGCTATAAGAGAAACCTAGTTTTGCTATAAGAGAAACCTAGTTTTGCTATGAGAGAAACCTAGTTTTGCTATAAGAGAAGCCTAGTTTTGCTATGAGCAATCCTAGGCTTTGCTATTTCCAAACACCATGTTTAGCCTTCGTAATCAATAGACTTACGGGTGCTAACTCTATGGATTACAAGTCACAATCAACAGAGTTCATGGAACATAAAATGCGGTTACGGTTACAGCTGTAACCGTAACCGAATTACTTCACAAACTTGCAACCCACGCGGGTACCTTCGGCATCGGTGGCACGAGCCACGTAGAAGCCTGCGGACAGATGGGCAACACTGACCAAAGCACTGCTACCGCGCAGGGTGACGGGCGTGCGCTCGACCAGTCGGCCATCAGTGGTAAAGAGGTCAATGACTACGTAGTCGGAATCCTCACTCTTGACGAGCAACTGCTGACTGCCGTAGTGCAGACGGAGACCATTGGCAGCAGCGGCAAGGGTGCGCTCAATGCCTGTCTGTCCATAGGCATTACGGAGAGCTTCCTGATCACTGAGCTGTGCGTAGCTGCTCATGATGTTGGACTTACCAATAGTAACCACGTTCATAGCATAGACATCGGCAGCACCGTCGGGATAGCGGCCGTAAGTAGTATTAGCATCGTGGGCATCATAGAAGAACTGGTCGGTCCAACTTCTGTCAGCAGCCATGAGCTGGAGTGCCCCACCCTCACCTGCAATCTTGAACGAGGCATGAAGTCCCTGGCTGGTAGTGGCGCGCTTGTTGTCACACCAGATAATAAGGTATCCATGGGCAGGAATAACTGTCTGTGCCAGGGTGTTACCCTTGGTTATCATGTACTTCTCAGGCTTCTGCAGATTGTCGGTGAGGTACATGCCCTCTACGTCGACAGGCTCGTCGGTAGTATTGTAGAGCTCAATCCAGTCGCCCTTCTTTCCGTACTCGTCGACATAGGTGTCATTTGAGCCGCTGACCTCATTGATGCGAACGGGACAGATGCCCTGATCCTTGCCTTCTTGCTGGGTGACGGGACGATAGCTTGCCGTGAGTGAGTAGTTAGTGCCTGAGGGCAACGTAATCTCGCTATCAGTGCTGTAGTAATCAGACGGAGCAAGATTGGCTGACGTGCTGAGCGATGCCGCCCATACCATATCGGTAGAGTGGTTATCGCAGTTGTGCAGTTCGACGGCAATGACATTCTCGCCCTTATGGAAGAGGGTTGCCGACAATGAGAGCATGCCCTGATCAGGATTATCGTAGGCGTAATGGTCGGCATAGGTACTGTAGCCGACATTGCTTGCCGACATGTTATGACGGGCGGCTTCCTGACCGTTGACGTAGATGATAGCGCCATCGTCAATCGAATAGCTGAGCGTGAACTCATCGGTAGCCTTGGGCTCCTGAGACAGGGTTACTACGGTGCGGAAATAGGCCGTAGGACGCTTCTGGTTGGCATCAGAGCCGTAGGATATAGTAGTAGCAATATAATCCTTGCCATAACCAAGGGGAGCCTTGCCACTCTGCCAGCCAGTAGTGCTATAAGTGGGCGAGGTCCAGTTCTTTCCATCGAGCGATCCCTGATCATAATAGCTCCACGTAGCATTCGTAGGCAACAGCACATTATCGGTGGCTCCACTCTTCACCCATCCCTGGAAGACGTAGCCGGCAGGGGCCACAGCCTTCAGCGTGACAGGCGCGAAGAGGTTACCATCGAAATAGCCCGTAGGAACAGTCTCCTTGTTAATCATGAGCTGTGCGCCCTCTACATCGCTCTTCAGCACCACGCGCTGAGCATCGGTCTGCTGGAGGCCGAAGGTGGAATAGCGTTTCAAGGCATTAGTAGCTGTAGGCATCCAACTGCTAAGACGGCTGCGCACAGTGTTGTAGGTGTTTCTCGAAGACTCGCCACGCAGGTTCATGGCAGGCTCTACATACTCAAACATTTCGTCAAGAATCTGCTGTGAGCGCGAAGCCTCAAAGACACTACCGCCCATCAGCGAGAAGGCATCAATGAAGCGGCGGCGGAAATCAGCATTCTGCAACAGGTTCTTGAACAGCGTGACCACCTTGATCTGGGCAGTGATGCGACCCGTTCCACGCGGATAGAGCTCGTCGAAGGTCCACGTCTCCTTGTTCATGAATGCATTGATGGCATCGCTGCTGTTGAAGGCGAAGTCGATATCGAAGAGCATGAAGCGGAACTTGCCATTATCACGGTTGCGGAAGGCTTTCAGGTTATTACGGGGCCAGTCGTCGCTACCCAGGTAGAGTTCTACAGCCATGTAGTTAATAAACTCGTCGATATCCAGTCGGCGGCAAATCTCGGCATAGGTCTCGCTATTAGCAGCGGCAGGCGAGAGCACGTCGACAAGCTCATTGAAGGCATCGGCAGTTCCGCACTTCTGCACGTAGCCAGAGTCAGGCGACATCTCGAACTGGTCAATCATATCATCATCCCAACCATAGTTGGCATAGACATAGTGCTTATTGTTAGGCTCGCGCATGTTGAGCACACCCATATACTCACCATTGATGAACTCATGAATAGGCTGATAGCTCTGGCAGTCGACGTCGATACCCGAACGCTGTACCACCTGCTGCAAGCTGGCATCCTTGAAGCGGCAGCCATTATCATTGCCACCGTTACGAATCTGAAGGGTGCGGTTGCGTATATAGGGCTTTGCACTGAAGAACGGGTAAGGAAGGTTCTTGTCGCCACCCATCTCCTTGCTGCCCTTCAGCTTGAAGGCACGGGGAGAGAAGGCGCGGCTCCATCCGCCACACATCTCAAGATTGACATCCTGATTGAGTACCATCTCGCCCTCAGCATCCAGATAAGAGAAGTTGACGGGGCGCTCCCAGTTCATGTTCCAGTTGCAGTTGTCGCCCTGACCGTTGCCGGGACGTCCGTGAGGACCTTTCTCGAAGACGCCAATCTCGGTGCTCCAGATGAAGTCGGGATCGGTGACCACTGAGACCACGGGCAGGTAATAGTCGCGATCCTTATAAATATAGGAACGTGAGGTGACGCGTGAGGGCAGCTTACCATCGGCAAACAGGCGGAAACGGTAGTTGGCAGTCTTGCTGACAGTGAACTGTCCGCCAGTGCTCTTATAGCCGTTGGTCAGCGTAGGCAGCGTACCGTCGACGGTATAGCGGAGCGTCTGTCCGGCAGGAATAGTAACGTTGACGCTGAGGGGCGACGTGAAGAGCTGTGATGGCTGGTCGACCACAGGTGCATCAAGCTGCTGGGCTGCAAACTGAGCAGTAGCGTTTGAAGCATCGGGGGTAGCTGGCGAGCAATGGTTCCACGTGTCGGCGCCATCAGACGTACGGGCATAGCTGGCACGCTCGATGGCAGCGGGATAGGTCTGACTCATCAGCAGGTTGCCCCTGCCGTCACTGATATAAACAGTACCGCCGTCGACGTTGAGCTTGAACGTTGCGTTCTGTGGTGCAATATCGTAGCTGTCGAACCAGATGACCTTGTAACCATTGGCTGGCAGAACGCCCACGCTCTCAGGAATACGCCACTTCTTCAGATTGGCGGGATCATCACTGAGATAGAATCCGGTAAGCGATATGGCAGATGCGGTCTTGTTGTAGAGTTCCATCCATCCATCGAAATTATAGGCGGGACTGACGAACTCGTCAACATTTGAGGCCATGATCTCGTTGATGACGAACTGAGAACCTGTGGCCTGACGGCTGACAACACTGACGGTGAGGGTCTTCGTGATATTGGAGCCATCAAGGGTCTTGGCAGTAATCACAGCCGTTCCCTCGGCAATGGCCTTCACTACCCCACTCTCGCTGACGGTAGCCACAGCCTCATTGCCACTTGACCACTCCAGTTTCTTGTTCAGCGCATTGGCAGGCGTGATGGTAGCCACAATCTGAGCAGTCTCACCGATAATCAGTTCGGTCTTAGGCAAGGAGAGCGTCAGGCCAGAGACCTGAACCACATCACCCTTATACTCCAGTTTCCAGTTGTCGAACATACACCAGTTGGAACCCACATAGTTTTGGTTGGCAATACCAACCTTGGTCGTTCCGTCGGCATCGAACTCTACCGAGTTCCAATAGAGGTCGTTCTCGAAGGCGAAGGCACCGCCCAGCATATTGTTGGGATAGAACTTGTAGTCATTGGCAAAATAGCTCTGAGAGCCTTCATCCCATTCAGAGCGATAGGTATAGAAACTGCCGTTGACATAATCGGGCATCACGTCAGAATAGATGCTGGCAAGCGTCTGCTGATCATTGCCACCATAGATATAGGCGGTGATATTCTCCTGACTCTTATAGTAATCAATATATGCACCCGAATAATTGTCGGGACCATTCTCAAGATCAAGCAAGTCGAGAGCATTTCCATAATTGTTGACATTGTTGCCGGCACGATAGTAGCCCTGCACCGACAGGCGATAGCGACCCTTGGGCAGGCCGGTCAACGTCTGATAGATATTGAACGTACCATTATAGACCTCCATCGCTTCATAGTTGACATCATTGCCACTGGCCGACACCTCAAGTGTCCAGCCGTCACGGGAATTGCCGTCGTAATAGGGGTTCTTCAGGAAGATACTGGTCACATCCTTCCATTCGGCCTGGGTATCAATCTGAACAGTGACCTCGGCCGATGTCCACAGATTGGAAGCATCTAACGCATGACACCAGATGGTGGTCTTTCCAATACCCTTACCCGTCACAACGCCGTTCTGGTCGACGGTAGCAATGCGCTCATCGGAAGAGTACCATTCCACACGCTTCTCGGTAGCATTCGCTGGCAAAACGATGGCCGACAGCTGCTCGCTGCCGCCAACGACAACAGAGAGTTCCTGTTTGTTGAGCGTCAGACTATTGACCAGCACAATCTCAGAAGTGGTCTCCAGTTTGAAATCGCTGAAGATACACCAGTTCTCAGCGACGTAATAATCATAATAGTAATCGGTGTAGTTGTATTCAACGCCAATCAGTGTCGATGATCCGTCGGAATCGAACTCGATAGACGTGACATAGGCGCCCTGGTCGAAGCACTCGCGAGCCGTCTCCATCGTATTGGGATAGAACTTTCCGTTCACATTACACCAGTTGTTGGTGGATGTCTGCTCGAAATCGCGTTCGAAATAATTAGCAAGCTGCTGTTGCTGGTCGCCTACGAACAGAAAGGCGCGAGCCGTTTCACCCGTATTCTGATAGGTATTCCAGGCTGCCCACTCACCGCCCAGACGATGATAGCCCGAAACACTCAGACGGTAATGGCCCTGCGGCAAATTCTCCAATTCCTTCTCAAGACGGAAGGAACAATAATTCCACCACTCAATACAACTGGCACGAACGGTATAGCCGCCAGATGTGCCCCATCCATATGCATTCGACGAGAAATTCGGATTGGAAATGTAGGTCTTTGTCACGTCTGTCCAACCAGCACGTGCAAACATCGCTACCATCAGGAAGGCCGACAACAGGGCCCATTTCATACGCTTCATCGCTATCAAAATTTGTAAGTTAGTAATTCTAGTTTTAAACCTACCCTACTCACCAAACGAGAGAGTCAAGCCAGTTATTCGCGTGCAAAGATAATAAAAAATATGATTGCGCGTACAATATACAATCAAAAAAGTAAAGAAAAAAGATAATTTACCTCGAAATATTTGTGTAATCAGAAAAAAGTTTGTACCTTTGCACCTCGAAATAATTTTATACATTAATATTTAGAAACAAAATGAAACAAGGTATTCATCCCGAAAACTATCGCCCCGTCGTGTTTAAGGACATGTCCAACGGCGATATGTTCCTTACGAGATCCACTGCAAAGACTAATGATACTGTGGAGTTCGAAGGCGAAACTTACCCCGTGGTAAAAGTAGAAATTTCAAGCAGCTCTCACCCCTTCTACACTGGAAAGAGCAAGCTTGTCGACACCGCTGGTCGTGTTGATAAGTTCATGAGCCGCTACGGTAAGGCTTCGAAGAAATAATAGCTCTTATTTCAGAATTGATAGTACAAAGGTGCGTTCAGGGTAGTTGCATATGCCTTGACCGCACCTTTTTCGACTAAAATAACCTTATCATGACAAAAATGCCATACAGACAGTCGCTCCTGACATTGTTTACAGTTGCCATCACGCTGGGAACAATGACACTGACCAGTTGCGGCGATGATGAGAACGACTATAATCTGGGAACGGGAAAAGAGGAGAAAGTAACCCCACAGCCCCCAGTTGTTGTCAACATCCCCGACATCGAGGTACCACAGCAGAGCAGCAAGAATGAAAGTTTTGTCATCACCCATAACGCACTGCTCAACAAAAAGACGGGCGAACGGGGCGTCAACTATCGTGTAGAGTGGGATCCCGTCATCCACGCACAGCGCTGGTGCTGCTACAAGATGTACGGAAAGATGGTCAACGGTGTGATGCAAGGCACTAATGGAGAATACGCCACCCGATACACATCAGATACCAATCAGTATCCCAACGATCCTGACTGTCCATCACAATACAGGTTCACAACTGACCCATTCTGGAACTCAGGCTACGACCACGGGCACATTATCGCCTCAGCAGACCGTTTAGGCTCTGACGAAGCCAACTACCAGACGTTCTTCCTCACCAACATGATGCCGCAGGCCAATAAGTTCAATGCCGGCATCTGGGCAAAGATGGAGGCAAAAGTGAGAAACTGGGCTCTTACCTACGACACGCTCTACGTCTGCAAAGGTGGCACCATCGACAAAGAAGAACATATCATCAAGTACCTGGGAAGTGGAGTCAACAAGATTCCCGTGCCCAAGTATTTCTTTATGGCTTTGCTGGGTAAGAACTCACAGGGCTATACGGCATGCGCCTTCTGGATTGAGCACAAGACAAGCATCTCAGCCAACGACGATCTGAAGAAATACATGTATAACATCAGGACACTGGAAGGCTATACGGGCATCAATTTCTTCCACAACCTGCCCGATGATATTGAAGACTGGGTGGAGACGCTTTCTATCGATATTATCAAATCAACGTGGAACTGATGCTTCACGCTGGTGTTTAAAACAAAAAATGAAATATCAAACACTTTAAACCATAACAAAAAAAACAACAAGAACAATGAAAACCATTTATGACTTCACTGTCAAAGACAGAAAAGGTAAGGACGTTTCACTACGTGAGTATGCCAACGAGGTTGTGCTGATTGTCAACACAGCTACAAAGTGTGGCTTCACCCCACAATACGACGAGATGGAGAAGCTCTACGAGAAGTTTCGCTCACAACACTTCGTCATTCTCGACTTCCCCTGCAACCAGTTCGGACAGCAGGCTCCCGGAACCGACGAGAGCATCCATGAGTTCTGCAAACTGAACTTCGGCACCGAATTCCCACGTTTCAAGAAGGTAAAGGTGAACGGTGATGATGCCGAGCCTCTGTTCAAGTTCCTGCAGGAGCAGAAAGGCTTTGCCGGTTGGGATATGGATCATCCCATCGCCCACATCCTGGACGATATGCTTTCAAAGGAAGATCCCAACTACAAGGAGAGCAACAGCATCAAATGGAATTTCACCAAGTTCCTCATTGACAAGAAAGGAATGGTAGTGGCCCGCTTCGAACCGACAGAAAAGATTGAGAATATCGCTGCGAAGATTGAGGAGCTCCTGTAACGAAACGAACGAATGCGAAACTGCATTCGTTGCTTCGAGACAATGGCTACAACTGTAGCCTCCTGACTTCGCAATTCGTCATACGGGCAACCTCAGGCATCGTCTTTCTGAAATGGACAGCCTGAATAGCCTTATTAATGATTCCGTGCCCCACAGCTACAACCAGCTGATTGGGGTACGTTTCTTTAATATAATAAAGGAACGTGCGCGCACGTGCGAGGAGTGCATCAAGTGACTCGATCTCATCGGGCCACACCTCGCCCTTCAGGTCGGGAATATATCGGCCCGTGAAACTGCCCCAATCACGTTCACGCAACAAAGGAGTCGTTGCAACCGACTTGCTATGAAGAGCCGCCAGAATCTGACAGGTATCAACAGAACGCTTCAGGTCGCTGGCCACAAAAGCATCAATCGGTTCATCCTTCAACTGCTGAGCTAAGTCATGCGCCTGACGGATCCCCTCTTCATTGAGGGCACCCTGCGTCTGTCCTTGCATGATGCTACGGGCATTATCGACGGTCTCTCCGTGACGAACTAATAATAATGTGGTCATTGTGGAAGATGAAAGATGAAAGATGAAAGATGAAAGATGAAAAATGAGAGATGATAAATGATAAATGAAAAATGAGAGATACTAAAGACTCCCGACGGCGGGTGCTATCGGGAGCCTTCGTTTCTTCGCGTTAGAAAAAGTTACTCGGCCTTTTCAGCAACTGGCTCTTCCTTAGCTGGTGCTTTCTTGGCAGCCTTCTTGGCAGCTGCCTTCTTAGGAGCAGCCTTCTTTGCAGCCTTCTCAGCGGGCTCCAGCTTCTCAAGCTTTGCCTTCAGACGGGTAATCTCCTTATCCTTCATCTCAATCTCATCACCCTGGTTACGGATGGTGGTGAGCAGCGAGTTCAGTTCCTCATTGTCAATCTCCAACGGATAGAGGGCATTCACTCTGTTGATGAAGTCGCCCAGGATGTTCATATAGTTCGTGAATGCATCGAACGGACCGCTGTAGATACCACGATCAAGACCTACGTTAGAGGGCTTGGTGGTCATGAAGCGGAAGTTATTGGATGCCTGCAGGTAATCCCAGTCCTGATTGATACGGGGATCGTTGGCAATCAACAGGCGATCGGCCACGCTGTAGAGCTTGTTGAAGGCCTCGCGCTGCATAGCATTACCCAGCCAGCAAGAGCAGTCGCGCTCCTCGTCGACCCAAGAAAGGGTATCAGGCACATCGATAGAACCCACGCTCTTCACCTTCATGCAAATCTCAGTAGGTGTAGAGAAGGTGATGCCTTTCTGCTTAGCGCAAGCGGGAAGTGCATGCAGGAAGTCGAGGATGTTAGAGCTGAGCGGCTGGGCGATACCCAGAGCCGAAAGTTCCATGAAGATATTGATAATCTGCTCTTCCTCTGGTAAACGGGCGATGCGGTCAATGTAAGCATCGGCAAAGAGAGGATAACCGTCCCACTCCGAATTGTTGAAGCGCAATGAGATATCGTCAGACAGCTCAACATCGCGGAGCAACAGCTTCAGGTTCGGAGCAATATTGCAGTTATAGACATAGTGGGGCGACTTCCAGCCCAGCACGTGCTTGGCACCCTCGGTCAGCATACCCTTGAAGCCAAGAGCTGCGATCTGAGCACCGATATCATCGCTGTAGATGAGTGAAGAGTTGCGAGCCACCTTCGGTTCCTGTCCGAAGTACTCCTTAATCTTCTCCACCTGCTTCTTCATATCGCGGGCAAAGCTCTGCTCGTTGGCCAGTGAAGAGAGTCCATGACTGTAAGGCTCGGCAAGGAACTCAACGCAACCGGTCTCGTTCAACTCCTGCAACTTCTCCAGCACCTGTGGAGCATGCATCTCCAACTGTTCGATACCTGTTCCTGACAGCGAGAAGGCCACCTTGAAGAAGTCGCCATTCTCCTTGATCATCTGGAGCAGCGTGTTCAGTGCCGGCATATAGCTGCGCTCGGCAATATCGTTGATGCTACGCTCATTCTCATAGTCATCATAATAATAATGATCGGTACCGATATCAAAGAAACGGTATCTCTTCAGATGAATGATCTGATGTATCTCAAAATAAAGACAGATAGTTTTCATATTTCTTTTGTCTTTTTTCCAGCCCCCTAAGTTAAGGGGTTGGGGGTCTGAACGACCGCTTGTTGTTAATAATTCTAATTACTATTGGAGAGTCTGACACTTGTTCAGCCCCCCCATCCCCTTACTTAGGGGACTATTCTTCCCATCCCAGCGTTCTGCGATAGAGAGTACGAATCCAGCGACCAACTTTCTCCCATGTAATCTGGTCAACCTCATTCTTACCCTCATCCTTCAGATAATGGAAGAGCGAATCGTTGGCACAGATAGAGTAGATAGCATCAGCCAGTGCATGGATGTCCCAATAGTCAACCTTGATACAGTTGGTCAGAATCTCAGCACAGCCCGACTGCTTCGAGATGATAGAAGGTGTTCCGCACTGCATAGCCTCCAACGGAGAGATACCAAACGGTTCGGATACCGAAGGCATCACATAAACATCAGAAGCCTTCAAGCACTCGTAAACCTGCTTGCCGCGCATGAAGCCCGGGAAGTGGAAGCGATCGGCGATGCCTCGCTCGGCAGCCAGATAGATCATAGCATCCATCATATCACCTGAGCCAGCCATACAGAAACGAACATTGCGGGTGCGATGCAGCACCATGTTGGCAGCCTCAACGAAGTATTCAGGACCTTTCTGCATTGTGATACGTCCAAGGAACGTAACCACCTTTTCCTTACCTGTATGATCTGGACGAGGAATGTCCTGATACTCTTGTGGCAAAGGATATACGGCGTTATGAACGGTGAAGCACTTACGAGGATCCTGATGATACTGGTTGATAACCGTCTGACGAGTCAACTCAGATACACACATGATGCAGTCGGCATTGTCCATACCGTTCTTCTCGATAGAATAGACAGTAGGATTCACCTTACCACGACTGCGGTCAAAATCTGTGGCATGAACATGTATGCACAATGGCTTTCCTGATACCTGCTTAGCATGAATACCTGCAGGGAAGGTGAGCCAGTCGTGAGCATGAATGATATCAAACTCCTCAGTGCGAGCCACCTGTCCGGCAATGATAGAGTAGTTATTGATTTCCTCATGCAGGTTTCCTGGATAACCGCCAGCAAACTCCATACAGCCAAGATCGTTGACATTCATGTAGTTGAAGTCGGCATAGATATGTTCACGCAACTTAAAATAATAGTCGGGATCCATGATGTTACCCACGCGTTTCTTAACATAGTCATAATCTACGTCGCGCCAAGCAATGGGAACAGCATTCATAGCAATGATACGAGCAGCATGCTGACTCTCATCGCCAAAGGGATGAGGCAGGCAAAGTGCTATCTCCATATCTCCCTGGGCTTTCAATCCCTCAGAGATACCATAATTTGCAGTAGCGAGTCCACCAAATACGTGAGGAGGATACTCCCATCCAAACATTAATACTTTCATAGTCGTACCTCCTTATTTCTGATAAGAATATTTCTCCAATAGTTTCATCGTACGCAGAATCTCAGCCACATTCATTGCGAACGACATAGCACCACGTCCGTGGAAGGGCGGGTTACCGTCGAACAACTCTGAAATAGTGCCGATGGCATGATAGTCAATCTCATCTTCATAGCCCACCATCTGACGCTCGACGAACGAGAGACGGGTGCGCTTGTAGAGTTTCAGACAAGCTTCCATATAGAAACCGCCCAGCCAAGGCCAAGCCGTTCCCTGATGGTAGGCATAGTCGCGCTGTGTCTGCGGACCTACATACATAGGATTATAGCCACCGCTCTTCGGCGACAACGAGCGCAGACCCTTCGGTGTAAGCAACTCGCGCGTACATATATCTACTACGCTCTTCATCTGCTGCTGAGTGAGGGGTGAGTAGTCGAGTGCTACGGCGAAAATCATATTCGGACGAACACTCCAATCCATCATATTTCCGTCAACATAGTCGAGCAGATAACCGTATTCGTTGACGAAGGTATCAACAAACGATGCTTTGGTCTTCGCTGCGATAGCCTCCAACTTCTCAGCACCCTTGGCATCACCCTTCTCGGCTGCCATAGATGCACAGAACTTCAGAGTGTTGTACCACAGGGCGTTGAACTCAACAATATAGCCTGAACGCGGAACAACAGGATGACCATTGGCCGTAGAGTTCATCCACGTGATGGCCTTCTCACGACCGTTGGCATAGAGGAGTCCGTTTTCGTCAAGCTGCATATTGGGATGCTTGTCTGCCAGGATATACGAAACGATGTCCTGCAACAGCTTTCCGTATTTATCGAAAGCAGCGTCGCGGCCAGCATACTTGGCATACTGCTGAATGCTCCAAACGGCCCACAGGGGAACATCGGGCTGATCCATCTCATAAATCTGAACGCTCAGCGGTTTATCCTCCATGAACTCACGAAGTCCACGCTCAGCGGTCTGCATCACCAACTCAAAATAGTCTTGCTCGTCAATGGCAAGGGTCAAGCCGGGAAGTGCGATAAACGTATCGCGGGCACGACACTTGAACCAAGGATAGCCTGCCAGCAGATAGCGGTCGTCGTTGGGCTTACGGTTATGGAACTGATGGGCAGCCGTGACCAGACAGTGATAGAAATTATCACGAGGCACGCGTACATCAATCTCCTGCTGGAACAGCGACTTCAGCGTAGAACTCTTAATCTGCGATGTGGAAGCAGAGAAGACGATGCTCTCGCCTTTCTTGATAGGCATTTCGAAATAGCCGGGAACATACAGGTCCTCGTTGGAAGCATAACCGCGCTCCTGCTCTTTCGGATACTCAATGCCACGATACCAGTCGGGCTGGAAGATGAACTCGTTCTTCTTCGAGAACTGCATGAACAAATCGGGATAGCCCTGATACATGCAGGTCTTGATACCGCCGTCGACAGCCTGATACTCGCGGCTGGCCACAGAGTTCTCATGGGTAAAGGCACGAACTGAACGGAATGCCAGGAAGGGACGGAAACGCAGGATTGTTGCCGAATGTGCCTCCTCCAGCGTATAGCGGATCAGGATTCTGTCCTCATAAGCCTGGAAGATTGCTTCCTTTTTCAACACTACGCCACCCACCCTATAGATAGTTGTGGGAACAAGACTGGCATCAAACTCACGGATGTACTTGTGTCCTTTAGGACTGTAGTTGTTGCCCTGATACTTGTGGAGACCCAGGTTGAATTCTGCTCCGTGCTGAACGACCGTGCAATCCAATGACGACAAGAGCACATGGTTCTCATCGTCAATCTCAGGCACAGGTACGACCAACAGACCGTGGTATTTGCGCGTATTGCAGTCAACAAGCGTTGATGCGCTATAGGCGCCTGAACGGTTCGTACGGAGTAATTCGCGGCGTAGTGACTCCTCAAGGTTTGTCATCACGGCTTTTTCAAATCGCAAATAACTCATAGTTCCTATTTTAAGGTTTTACTTAACTTATAGCTTTTAGATTTCTTTCCAAAAGTACGCATTTTTTGGAATACGGCAAAATAAAAGACAAATTATTTTTGATTTTTCTAGAAAAAAGCATATTTTCAAACATTTTTTTGGCAATTTGATGCGATTTTACTAATTTTGCGCTCGCTTCAATACAAGGTATTCATTCTTTTATGGTAAAAAAAGAAATCAACAAGAAAGAGATTGCTGAGTCGGTTCACCTGTTATGGGATCCGCTCGTCGATGAGCAGCGCGAACTGTTTGTCGAGAACATTTCCGTACAGCAATACTCCAACAACGAAATAATCTTCCGCGAAGGCGATACTCCCGCATACCTATATTATTTAATGAAAGGTAAGGTGACCATACGTCGCGAAGGCATTGCCGGACAACAGCAGATCATACGTATGGTGGAGCCTCATGCACTCTTCGGATATGCATCAGCCATCGAGGGGGGTAACTACAAGACAACAGCAGTAGCAGGCGAAAACACAGAGGTGTTCATGATTCCCGTCAGTCTGATGTTTCACCTCATCTGGGAGAACAGCGATTTTGCCATGCTGTTCCTCAAAGACCTCTCAGCCTTGTTAGGCCTGTCGGTGGAACGAACCGTGCATCTGACGCAGAAACATATCCGCGGACGACTGGCCGAAGCACTCATTCATCTGAATAAAAAATATGGAGTAGAAGGCGACGGACAGACACTGGCCGTCTACCTCAGCCGCGAAGACCTGGCACAGATGTCGAACATGACCACGAGCAATGCCATCCGCACACTCTCATCGTTCGCCCAAGAAGGCATCATCGCCATCGAAGGAAGAAAGATAAAGTTCATTAATCTGGAGGAACTACAGCAAATATCAGACCGCGGATAGACCGCGGATAACAGCGAAACATAAGAAAACAGCTGAAATATTTCTCTGTTTTCTTTTTTTTTCGTAATTTTGCCGACCAAAAACAATTAATTTCAAATAACGGAATGATACTTGACAAAATAGACCAACTTCTGAAGGAAGTACAGACGCTGAGTGCCAAGAATGCCGACGAGGTGGAACAGCTTCGTCTGAAATACCTCAGCAAGAAGGGTGAGATTACCGAGCTGATGAACGATTTCCGTAATGTTGCAGCCGACCAGAAGAAGACTGTGGGCATGAAGATCAATGAGTTGAAGCAGCTTGCCACCGAACGCATCAACCAGTTGCGTGAGGATTGTCAGACACAGGAGACAGGCACCGATGCCATCGACCTGACCCGTACGCCCTACCCCATCCAGTTGGGCACGCGCCATCCGCTGACCATCGTCACCAACGAGATTATTGACATCTTCAGCCGCATGGGATTCGTGCTGGCTGACGGTCCGGAGGTTGAAGACGATCTGCATATCTTCACGAAGATGAACTTCGCAGCCGACCATCCTGCCCGCGACATGCAGGACACGTTCTTCGTCTCTCAGCATCCTAACGATGTGACCAAGAATATCCTGTTGCGCTCTCACACATCGAGCGTTCAGGCTCGCGTGATGGAACAGATGCATACAGAGGACGGCAAGCTGACCGCCCCCATTCGCGTGATCTGTCCGGGCCGCGTCTATCGTAACGAGGCTATCACGGCTCGCGCCCACTGTTTCTTCCACCAGGTGGAAGGTCTGTATATCGACAAGAACGTCAGCTTCACCGACCTGAAGCAGGTGCTTCTCTCGTTTGCGAAAGAAATGTTCGGCGCCGATACGAAGATTCGTCTGCGTCCCTCTTACTTCCCGTTCACTGAGCCCTCAGCCGAGATGGACATCTCTTGCTTTATCTGCGGCGGCGAAGGCTGCGGCTTCTGCAAGCACACCGGTTGGGTAGAGATTCTGGGTTGCGGAATGGTTGACCCGAACGTGCTGGAACAGTGCGGCATCGACAGCAGCATCTACAGCGGCTATGCCTTCGGTATGGGTGTGGAGCGCATCACGAACCTGAAGTATCGTGTCAGCGACCTGCGTATGTTCTCTGAGAACGACACCCAGTTCCTGCGAGAGTTTGAGTCAGCCTACTGATTCTCCCGAACATTGACAGCCAACTGATTTTTCTAACACATTATTATATATAAAAACGGCATCGTAACTGAATAATCTCGTTACGATGCCGTTCGTTTTATTGCTTCCTAAGAGTTACTTCTTCTTGTCCTTACCAATCATGTTGTCGACAGCGTCGGCAGCCTCATCGTTCAGATTGATGTTGCGTGTGGTCTTAGCCTCGATGGTTCCGGCACGCATGATGTCGGCCATATCGACACCTGTAGCTGACTTCAGCACGTCGAAAGCCTGCTTGATGGCAACGGGCACTCCACCACTCATCGCAGCAACGCCCGAACCTGAATCCTGACCGCCGCTGTAGACGTGTACATCCTTGATAGCCGAGATGGGTTTGGCCACGTTCTCCACTACCTGCGGCAGTACCTCAATCATCATCTGCATCACAGCAGCATTGTTATACTTTTTGTAAGCCTCGGCCTTCTTGTCCATAGCCAGAGCCTCAGCCTCACCCTTCTTCTGAATGGCGTAAGCCTCAGCCTCACCCTTGGCCTTGATACCAGCAGCCTCCTGCTCCAAGCGATAACGGGTAGCATCTGATTCAGCATTCTGAGCCAGAGCGCGCTGCTCAGCCTCATACTTCTGAGCCTCAGCCACACGCTTGCGCTGCTCCAGGTCGGCGGCAGCATCAATCTCTACCTTATACTTATCAGCATCAGCCTTCTTCTCCACCTCGGCAGCCAGCTGGTTCTGCTTGATTTCAATCTGCTCACGAGAAAGCACCTGCTCACGCTTGGTCTTCTCAATCTGGGCCTCAACAGTCTTGATGTTGATGGTCTTCTGCTGTTCCTGTTGCTGGATGGCGTAAGCAGCATCGGCATCAGCCTGTGCGGTATCGGCCTCTTTCTTCAGGGCAGCACGCTTCAGGGCGAGTTCGTTGTTCTTGATAGCGATAGCAGTATCGGCATCCACGCGTGCATCGTTCGAAGCCTTGTCGGCCTTCGACACCTCAATCTTCACGTCGCGTTCAGCAACAGCACGGTTGATGGCAGCATCCTTTTTGATCTTTGCCGTGTTGTCAGCACCCAGGTCACGTATCAGTCCCTCACGGTCGGTCACGTTCTGAATGTTGCATGAAATGATGTTGATACCCAGCTTAGCCATATCGGGTGTAGCCTTCATCATCACCTGATCAGAGAATCCGTCACGATCGGTGTTCAGCGAACGCAGGTCGAGCGTACCGATAATCTCACGCATGTTACCCTGCAGCGAGTCCTGCAACTGAGCGGCAATCTCTTCGGGCGTCATGTTCAGGAAGTTCTTTGCAGCCAGACGCGTACCGTCTTTGTCGGGCAGCACCTGCACCTTTGCCACTGCATCCACATCCACGTTGATGAAGTCGTTCGTAGGCACGCTCTCCTCTGTCTTGATATCCACCGTGATCTGTCCCAGATAGACGCGGTCCAGTCGCTGGAAGAACGGAATGCGGAATCCGCCCGTACCAATAAGCACCTTCGGCTCTTTCCAGATACCGGAAATGATATAGGCAAACGAAGGAGGAGCCTTCACATACGAAATAAACACGAACACTGCGAGGGCAATAACTGCCACCGCAATCCACAAATACATTTCATCTGTTCCCATAATGGTTTTTAGTTTAAAAAGATAAATAATTCAATTTCGACAGCGAAATTACACAATAAATCTGAATCTCGCAAGATTTTTGCCACTTTTATTGCTATTCGCACAAAACTCTATTTATCCTTCTTCATACCAATAGCAGTCGAAGAATTCTGTTGAATCTAGTATCTGTATCACTTCCTGTGGGAAATGTTTCTTATTCCTTGTCACAATAACATCACAACCTGCAGCAAAGGCTGATTCAAATTGCAGCATATCCTCGAAGTCAGGCATCGTAGAAAACAGAGCATTGCGACATTGACTACTATCCATTGGCGTAACATTCAGATAGTTATCTAATATCTGAATCGCTTTGATAGCCCCTTCATAACCTAAAATCTTTCGTGTAATAAAAACACAGGTGGCATAAGTCAATGGAGTAGTATAAAGTTCCACCTCCCCTTTGACACCAAGGTTTATCAGATTGGCTGCTGCCTGGTAGAAATTTTCTCGGCGTGCGATAAAATCAATAATTATGTTTGTATCCAGGAAGACCTTCATAGCATATATTTTTCTTTGTAATATTCCATTCGGGCTTCTTCACCATTTATGTCATTAGCATCAATTTCTCCATTCCTAGGCATATTCAAGATGTCCTGCAATTCTTGATCGAGCTTTTCTATAGGGAGCATATGAAACTTTTTCTTTTTATCCTTTGCCGCAGAAAATTTGTTGATTAACATCACAACAAATTCATCCACACTTAGATTTTGTTTCTCAGCGTAGAGCTTCGCATTATTATATGCAGCAGGGCTTAACGTAATTGTTGCCATAACTAACAATATTTAGATGATGTTGCAAAGATAATAAAAATGTAGCATACAAACAACACTTTTTAAAAAAAATGCGATTTGCACGCAACAATTTGTGTATTTAGAAGCAATCCTATGAGTATGCTACCTATATATCTAAACTTATGTGTTTGACTCCATCGTAGAATGAGTTGTTTCCGAAAATATCCGAAAAAACATCATATTTTGAGATCATGCCAATAACAGCAAACAAGTCTTTTTCATATTTCAGTTGGATTTTAATATTATCGATTCCCCGTCATGCATTCTTAGGACATTCCATTCATCACCAAAAAGTTCAGCGAACTTATCAGGGGTTTCTGTATGAATAGGAATTATGGCTTGAGGACTGAGTAACTTAAAGAGTCGTCCCATCCCCAGCATATCACTATGCCCGCTGGTATGCAGATATTCAAAGTCGTCACCTAGTGCCTCTGCCAGTGTTGGATTATAGGCTATACACTCATTGTCAACATAGCCCTTCCACATCGATAGATACTTCATCTTATTACCAGGTATCTGAGCAATCAGAGTATTGTATCTTTCTTTAGCACGAGCCAACAGCACATAGCCTTTCAGTTCAAGGAATTCTCTGAACTCATCATTCATTCTAAACTGCCCATCTTCATATTGAAGAACTACAGGCTCGTACTTGCCGTACCTATAGAGTGGTGACTTTCCCCATATTTGGTCGCGCTTTGTGACAACATCCATAACCTGTTTCTGGTATGAATCCACATAGAATGGCCTACCTGCCCTCAATGCAGCATGATAGAGCGCAAAAACGCGGTCGATATTAGTAGTTGAGACATAAACTATATTGCCCTTGTGGGCTTTGAACTGCAACTCAAATTCCTTTTGCAAATCATGCTCAGATTTACTGGTAACATCAGGTCTCATCACATTCGTTGCCTCACAAACTACGATGTCAACATGCCCCACGTAAGTTTTGATGACCTTTGACAGGTTGCCACTTCTGAAACCATGAGTTCGGAAGTCGCCTGTATGGAAAGCACTTTCACCACCAGCTTCGATTTTGAAAGCATAGGCATCAAAGGCAGAGTGGTCGATGATAATGGGTGTGATATTAAACGGTCCAAAGATAAATGGTACTCCTGGATTGAAAGTTCTTGCCTTTTCGAGTTTCGCAATGACCTCCTTCTGCAAATTATCTACAGACATCAGGTGATGAGACAGCACCAGTTGGATGTCACGACCCACCTTGCCAATATACATAGGAACCGCATCGGGTATTTCAGTAATACAACCAATGTGATCTCCATGATAGTGTGTAACGAGCAGGGCACTCTTGGAGAGGTCGCCCTTTGTCAGCCCCTCGATATCCAAAGGCTCCGTATGTTTGGCCCCAGGCAGTTGTTCGCCATAGTCGACAAACAACCGCCAGCCCTCATGCTCATATTCTGTGACACAGCCACCTATTTGGTCTGTGCCACGATGGATGGTAATCTTCATTTCTTGTCTTCTATTTCTGTTTCTTCTCCAACTGCTGCGAGGATTGACTGTCGAACCCACCAAACTGCATAGGACATAAACTTGAAGCCGTGGGCGGCGTCGAACTTGTGAGCAGCCTTAATCAGTCCTTCTTTCCCTGCTTTCAGTAGCTCCTCCTCGCTGACACCTTTGTTCAGATACTTCTTCGCTACTCCAGAAACCAAGCGGATGTTGACATTCATCAGTTCCTCCTCAGCCTCTTTATTGCCCTGCTTTACACGCTCAATCAGTTCCAACTCCTCATTCAAAGTCAGATTGCTCTCCATTGGTAATTCACTCATGTCTGTTTTCTTGTTGTTCGTTTCCATATTCTGATAGTTTTTGAGATCTCTCTACAACATATTATACGAATGAAGAACTACGGATTTGGCTGAAACGCCACTATGGTATGCAATAACACTGCAGAGGCATCAAAAAAAGAGTCTGAGAACGATCAATGGTGTTGAACCTCTATGTGCGTTTTTTTAGCGCCAATAACGTCTGTCCAACGCCTCTTTCAATTCTTTAAACTCATCTGAAAGGGCAGACAAAAGAGACTTGGGGGAGATTAGAAGATATTTCATATGATTTTTTAGTTGTTTTTCCCATGTTTCTTTCATATTCATACCACTGCACTTATATCTCTTATCAAGTAGTTGTTTATTCCCCTCTGGAACAACATGTACATGTATATAATCGTCAGCTTTGATAGATTCCGAGTCGCGATACCTAATCATCTGTTCTGCCCACAATGTCTGCCGCATAAGTTGATAAAAAGGATTGTAGAAATATATGGGTGAAACTTCATTCAACAACTGATTTGAATTTTGTATTAAACACGGATTCTCAACATCTATACCAGAATAACAATTTACTCTAGAATCCCCGTCTCTCTTACCTTTCTTGTTTTTTGAATAATCCGTATTGTCATAATGTTCTACATATTTCCATTCGATAACTATTAGGGTTCGAATCTGGCCCTTTTTGGCAAGAATAACGGCATCAACAGAAGTACAATGATTTCCCCTTTTCATTTTATTGCTACCGTTCTTTTTCTCGTTAAGATGATCATTGTCACTTACCACCTCAAAAGAAATATAACCTCTAGTTCCTGGTTTGTCATTGTTAAGGATCTCCACCCCCTCAATTTCAGGATTTATCCTTTTGGCCAGTGAGACAACAGCATTATAATTATTCCGAATGGGGTATAAATGGTTTATGCAAGATATCTGCGATGAAAGGATGTGACCTGTTGGTTTTGTTCCATGCCACCATGTGATGCCATTGACGTTAAAATAATTGATAACATCATCATAATCGACTTCCTTAATGAAGTTTTTTCTAGAGTCTTTTAATACATCCGGACAAGAAGCCTTTCCATATATACCACCAAGCTCAGAAGCCAGAAAGTATTTCTGTTGAATTGCGCTCTGTTGTCGTTGGTAACTATTCATCTTGTGGTTATCAACAGATTTTACTATAGGTGTCAATAATCGCGAATTATCATCAGCCTCCAAAACCATCTTTTTTATATAATATTTTTCGTCAAGTATATCATTTATTCCCAAATGAGGCAATGTAGATTCAGAGAAAAGAAAAACAGGCTTAAATGAAGTGTCATTTCCGACAATGGCATAGTATCCATGTGTCCCTGCATTCTTGGAATACCTTGATGCTTCCCAGTCACCATTTGCTTTTTCGAAAAGATAACCTGCCATTGTTGCCATTGGAAGCGTCCCGTTATCTTTTTCCTTTTTATTATTAAGCGTGATGATATAGAATGCAGGCTGCTTGTCAATATCCTCAAGTTTAATTTTCTGAATACACTCAGGAATGGTGACTCCAAGTTTATTTGACATTTTTATAATAGCCAACAATTCTCTTTTTAACAATTCAAAAGACCTTTTCTTATGAAAACCATAGAAGTCTGCAATGTGTTTTGTTATTCCGCTTTTACCGCCTAATGCGCCATTGCCATATTTTAATTCAATTAGTGCAACTGTAAATGGCGCTTCTTTCTTGATGGCTATGATATCAAAGCGCCAATCTTCTTGGCGTGTGTCAGCAAAGGATTTTGTATATTCAACATCAATGCAAAACCATTTTGAATCAGGATTATTATTGTTGTCTATAAATAATCGTTCTTGAGCCTCTTTCTCTGGTTTGTTCTTCTTGTCACTGTTATGCTTGATTGTGTAGTATTTCTCTACAAATTCATCTGCACTAATCTTAATGCTGTGTCCAGGACTCTTACCATCAAGATAGAATGAAGATATTTCTGCCTTTAGATTTTTTGAATCTGTGTTTGATATCTTTGCCAAACTAGCACAATTATAATACAGATTTATATAGCCATCCCTAACACCAATAATTATCTCATACGGATGTTTGCAGTATATTTCCGTATAGAACTTACTTGCTTTGAAATTATCGCAAAAGGTTTTGCTTAGATGCGCCCCTCTAAAGGAGTCTTGACGATCATTAAATACCATGTTTGTTGCTGTGAATGTCTCTTCCTTTTAATTATTATTGCACTTGAAATACCGTTTATTGATATCTTTTTATAGACCCTTCCAATCTCTTCTTCATTTCATCTCTCAGCTCCTGCGGCTCAAGCACCTCGATGTTTTCTCCCATAGCCAGCAGTTCTGTGGTAAGTTCTGACGTTATGCACACTCTGTACTGAAACTCACTATACTGCTCGTGTTTGGTGAGCACTTCTTCCTGCGACCGATGCAGGGGCAACGAACGCAGATAATCCACCTGTTTGCCGTAGGCACGAATACGTATCTTCTGGGGATTCATGTCCCCATTCACATAAACACCGATGGTATTTGCAAAATATTTCTCTGCATTGAAATCCCTTGGAATCATAAATGATGAGTCAGTTTGACGAAGGTCGATAATCCTGTCTAGTGACAAATGACGGATGGCATCTTGTTCCTGTAGCCTTCCCACAATATACCATCTCTGGCGATAGACCTTCATAGCGTATGGCTCCATGTGGTAGGTTTCCAGATGACTTCCGTACGCCTGATAGTCCAATTCCAGCACCTTGTTCTGCTGCATTGACTCAATAATTGGCTGTAGATACTCAATACCCCCAGGAATATTCTCAAAGAGAATCCGGTCCTTCATATTATGGCCAGCAATAATCATGTTCGAAAGGGTAAACGAGTTCAGCAACCACTGGCGCGTTTTGTCTTTCTGCATGATCTGAGGATTCTTAATGTAATAACGATAGCCGTCAGAAGGAGCGGTACAGCCTATCTCGATGCCAAACAGCTCCTCTACCGCCTTGCGGTGCTGATGGAAAGTACGCAAAGGCAAAGATTTTCCATCGCCCAGCTGACTGTCTTCCCACAGCATACTTATTTCATCGAAAGTCAGCTTTCCATTCTGCAAGAGAAGATTAACTAACCAGATGTAGCGATTAAAGGTTTTACTCACCATGTCAATAGTCATTTATAGTTTCAAGGGCAAATATAATAAAAAGGATTGTAAAAGATTTCAATGATGTCCAATACAGCAAGTTTTTTAAAGATTTTTAGCCAGGTATGCAATGATTTTGCATATACATATCGCAAATTGGGCTAAAACACCAAATCGAATTCGTATAAAATATTATAAGAAACAACCCAATAAATCATATCGGTATGAAAAAGAAGAATCAGAAACGGAACGAGGTACTGAAACAGAAAAGCGCTATTGAGACCCTTAGCTTTCAGACCAATTGGGGCTTGAAGAAACTTGGAGGCGAAGATGGTGAGAAGTATGGTGAACTGGCAAAGGTCGAGGTTGACTATATCACTGAGCTGGGATTGGTGCAGGACATCCTTTCCATCAAGGAACTAGTCGATGGCATCAGGAATGAGTTCCAAGTGGAACCCTGCGTAGAACTGGGTGACTTCTGCAACAGTCTTGTTACTATCGCTCTGGGTATTGGCAGACTCGGCAGTATTAAAGACATGGGACTGCCTAACGACTGGAACGAATTGATACGCAAGAAACTCCTTAAGATTTACTATCCTGATGAGGTAAGAAACAAGATTTTTGAATGGGCCAAGGCCAGTGGTTACAATACCTCCACCTATCTCGGACAGCCCATCGTAAAGTTCAGTAAGTTATTCGTTTTATTAGAAAGAGACGTATGAAACGCATGAAAGAAGCCGATGTAAAGGAGCTTTTCGCCTTTGTAGCAAATGTTGTTAACATTGAAACTATCCCTCTCGATGACCAGAAGACCTATAATCTTCTGGCGAGAGCGGATACCGATGGTGTCTATATGCTCGAATCTGATTGGGACAAGTACGACCTCATGCAGATTCAACCCAAGGATTTCGATGAGCTGACAGCCTGTACTTCCCTAGAAAAAGTAGAATGGTTTTTACCTTAACACTGCCATAGGTTGAATGCCTTTTAGGGTACCTCATTCTTAACCCTGGCAAAAGTTGAATGATTCTCTCTTAACCCTTGTTTTTCTTGAATAGGCTCCGCGGAAAGCCGTTCAATCGTTTTCAGGGTTTGCGGTGCAAAGGTACATGCTCCTTCTGATATTTCCAAATTTTCGAGGTACTTTTCTCTGTAGCTGGTCCATTTCTTCTGTATCTTGCCCATGCATGAGGCTGCCTGACGTGGCGTCATGTTGTTCAGCGACATGTGTGGACGTTGGTTGTTATAGAAGGCCACAGCCTTTTCCATAGCCTTTCTAACTTCGCCTATAGAGTGGAACTTGATGTCCTTGAACAGTTCGTTCTTGATGGTGTTGTTCTGGCGTTCTGCCACAGCATTGTCCTTGGGGTCTCCGCTCTTGTTTGAGCTATGCCGAGCGCCAGCAGTGTCGGCAACGCCAACACTGCAACAGAGATTTGCCAAGACAAATTTCGCGGGGAATGAAAGCTAATTTCACGGGGAGTGAAAGCCAATTTCACGGGGTGCGAAATTGGCTTTCGCTCAGATGAGAAATGAAAGATGAAAGATATAATCAGATGCTCTGAGACCGCGACTCGAGGGTAGTCACGTTCGGAAAATTGCAAATTTATTTGCATTTTCGCTCACTTAATCGTACCTTTGCAGCGAAAAAAGAAACAAAGGGATGAAAAGGAGACTACCTGATATGAAAAGAATACTACTTGGAGGCGCCGTTGTCTTCATGATGATGTTTGGAATGTTGGCGCTGGCTCAGACGGACAGCACCGCAAGTAAGCCGCTGACTGAACAGACGGAGGCTGCTGTTGAACTGGCCGGCAATACGGAGGCGGAGGCTGGCGATGCTTCTGTGTCTGAGCTGATTGGCGAAGAGGATATGCAGGCAATAGAAGATATCAGCGAAGGGGGCGGATTCCACACCCAACTGAAAACGAAGTTCATTGAGGGCTCGGCTGGATTTATGTCGCTCGTGGCGCTGACGCTGATACTGGGTCTGGCGTTCTGCATTGAGCGCATCATCTACCTGACGCTGTCAGAGATCAACGCGAAGAAACTGCTGACGGATATTGAAACGAAGGTCAACGCAGGCGATGTGGAGGGTGCGAAAAGTATCTGTCGGGAGACCCGCGGACCCGTTGCCTCTGTGTGCTACCAGGGACTAATGCATATCCGTGAGAATATGGACGATATAGAGCGGTCGGTAGTCAGTTACGGCTCCGTACAGGCTGCCAAGCTGGAGAAGGGCTGCTCGTGGATTACGCTGTTTATTGCTATTGCCCCGTCGCTGGGCTTCCTGGGTACGGTGATTGGTATGGTGATGGCGTTCGACCAGATTCAGGAGGCTGGCGATATCAGTCCTACCATCGTTGCCGAGGGCATGAAAGTGGCCCTGATCACCACCATCTTCGGTATCATCGTGGCACTCATCCTGCAGGTGTTCTACAACTATATCCTGACAAAGATTGAGCACCTGACGTCACAGATGGAGGAGTCGGCAGTCACGCTGCTCGACATCATCATGAAGGCGAAGAAAGGTTGAGAGTTGAGGGTTGAGAGTTTAGAGACTTTAGTTGAGAGACATTCGTTATGAGCTTCTACGAGTCACCACTGTTTGTTGAGATACTGATTATCAGCATCTACGTCTTGCTGACAGCCACGCTGCTGTTGACTGTATGGTCTATGCTACGCTCATTGCGCCTACGCGACCGTCAGCCTAAAACGATGGGTATTCCCGGAGGAAAGATTGCATGGGGCGTGTTTGCCCTGATGACAGGACTACTCGTAGGAACCTATCTGCTGGCCGACACCTCTTATATATATACTAACGGAAAAGCTTTCACCGACCCTCTTTGGCTGCGCATCAGCGATATGCTCATCAATACGTCGATTGTGCTCATCAGCATCGCCGTCATCTGTGTGATAGCTGGCGCCATGAGTTTGGGGAGGAAGTTGAAAGTGTAGAGTTGAGAGTGTAGAGTGTAGAGTGTAGAGTTTGCTACCGCCGCAGATATATATATATATGTTTGAACGCAAGAAGAAACGGGTACCAGGTCTGAATACGACTTCGACAGCTGACATTTCGTTCATGCTGCTCATCTTCTTTTTGGTCACTTCGTCGATGGATGCCGACAAAGGGCTTTCGCGCCAGTTGCCGCCGCCACAAGACGAAAAGACGGAGGTGGAGATGATGGTGAAAGAGCGGAACGTGCTGCAGATTCGCATTGACGCCAACGACCTGCTGACTTGCAGCGGAGACACCATCAGCACCGATGCACTCACCGAACGCATTAAGACTTTCGTGGCTAACGAACAGAACGACCCCGCAATGCCGGAGAAGAGCATCCGCGACGTAAACTACTTCGGACGCTGTGAGGTGAGCGACCGACATATCCTCTCTATCCAAGTGGACCGGGAAACCAGCTATAACGCCTACTTCCAACTGCAGAACGCTATTGTGAAGGCCTACGTCCAACTGCGCGACTCGTACGCCCGGAAGCACCTGGGCCGTCCGCTGACCAAATGTTCCCAGCCTCAGCGCGACGCCATCGCTATGGTCTATCCCCAGCGCATCAGCGAAGAGACGCCTACCGACAGCCAGCAGAGCGCTCCCGCCAACAGCGATGCACAGAAAGGAGGCAAACGATGAGAGGAAGAGGACTGTTTCGCAGACGAGAGCGCCAGGTGCCGGGCCTGAACACCTCGTCGCTGCCCGACCTGATCTTTACCGTTCTGTTCTTCTTCATGATTGTCACCCACATGCGTGACGTCGACCTGAAGGTGCGTTATCAGGTGCCACAGGGTTCGGAAGTACAGAAACAAGACCACAAGTCATCAGTAGTACACATCTACATAGGCCGGAAAATACAGTCATCTGCCAACCAGCAGCAGGACGAGTTCTTCATCCAGCTGGACAACGATATTGCCACCATTGATGATATCAAGGCATTCGTTGAGGAAGAGCGTCGTCAGATGAACGAAGAAGACCGCGCCCGCATGACGGTTGACATCAAGGCCGACCGCGATGTGCCGATGGGGATGATAGCCGACGTGAAGCAACAACTGCAACAGGCATTTGCACTAAAAATCAACTATTCTGCCAACGAACCGTAACAAATCGTTGGCTTTTTTGGCATTTTTAATAACAATCTGTTGTAGGTATAAAAAAATGTTGTTACCTTTGCAACAACCAAAAAACAGATTCTTATCCATATCATGGCAACTCAGAAAATAGACAAACTCGACGAACAGATTCTCAAGCTCATCGCTGAAGATGCACGCATCGCCTTCCTCGAAGTGGCAAGAGCATGCAACGTCAGCGGTGCTGCTATCCACCAGCGTATTCAGAAACTCACCAGCATGGGCATACTGAAAGGTTCTCAGTTTGTCATAGATCCGGAGAAGATGGGTTATGAGACCTGCGCCTTCATCGGCCTGAACCTGAAGAATCCTGGCTCGTTCGACGAAGTGGTGGAGAAGCTGAGGGAGATTCCCGAAGTCGTGGAGTGTCACTACACCACGGGCGACTATGACCTCTTCATCAAAATCTACGCTCGCAACAATCATCATCTGCTCAATATTATCCACGACAAACTGCAGCCGTTGGGCCTGGCCCGCAGTGAGAGTATCATCTCGTTTCACTCAGCCATCGAGCGCAGACTGCCAGTCACGCACCTCATTCCTAATAATAACGAGCAAGAATTATAACATCCTGAAAACATGAGTGTTAAGTTATTTTCTTCGATAATAGCTAAAAGCCTTAGCCTCAGCGAAACAGCTGTGGCCAGCACACTCTCACTCCTGGATGAGGGATGCACCATCCCGTTCATTTCGCGCTACCGCAAGGAGCGTACCGGCGGACTGAACGAGGTACAGATAGCATCGATCAACGAGCAATACGACAAGCTGAAAGAGACAGCTAAACGCAAGGAGACCATCCTGAAGACGATTGCCGACCAGGAGAAACTGACACCCGAACTGGAGAAGCGCATCAACGACTGTTGGGACGCTACCGAACTGGAAGATATCTACCTGCCTTTCAAGCCCAAACGCCGCACGCGTGCTCAAGTGGCTCGCGAACAGGGACTGGAACCGCTGGCTGCCATCTTGCTGATGCAGCGTGAGCGCGACCCCGAACAGGCCGCCCTGCGGTTTGTTGTGGGCGACGTTTCCGACGTAGCCACAGCCATCCGCGGTGCTCAGGACATCATTGCCGAACAAGTCAGTGAGGACGAACGGAGCCGACAGCAGGTGCGATCCGCCTTCCGTCGTACAGCCGTCATCTCATCCAAGGTGGTGAAGTCGAAGGCCGATACCGACGAGGCTGCAAAATATTCCGACTATTTCGACTGGCAGGAACCGTTGAAACGCTGTTCCAGTCATCGGCTGCTGGCTATGCGCCGAGGCGAGGAGGAAGGAATCCTGCGCGTCTCGATATCTGTCGACGATGAGGAATGCATCAATCGCCTCAGCAGTCATTACGTCTACGGACATACCCCTTGCGGACAACTCGTTGAAGAAGCCGTTGCCGACGGTTACAAACGACTGTTGGAACCTTCTATCGAGACCGAGTTTGCCGCCCTCAGCAAGTCGCAGGCTGACGATGAAGCCATCCGCGTGTTTGCCGAGAACCTGCGCCAGCTGTTGTTAGGAGCTCCCTTGGGACAGAAGCGCGTGATGGGTGTCGACCCAGGCTTCCGCACAGGATGTAAGGTGGTCTGCCTCGATGCTCAGGGCAACCTGCTACATCACGAAGCCATCTTCCCCCACCCTCCTGTGAATCGCCGTATGCAGGCAACTGTCCACGTGCAGCAGATGCTCAAGGACTATCACATAGAGGCGATTGCCATCGGTAACGGAACTGCCAGCCGCGAGACGCGCTCGTTTGTAGAGGACTGTCTGAAAGAGATTGGTCGCGCTGGTGATATCCAGGTATTTGTGGTCAGCGAAGACGGTGCTTCCGTCTATTCTGCCTCAAAGGTGGCACGCGATGAGTTCCCCGACGAGGATGTAACCGTACGCGGAGCCGTATCTATCGGCAGAAGACTGATGGACCCGCTGGCAGAACTGGTGAAGATTGACCCCAAGAGCATCGGTGTAGGTCAGTATCAGCATGATGTAGACCAGTCAAAGCTGAAGCATCAGCTGGACCAGACGGTTGAGAGTTGCGTGAACACCGTGGGTGTGAACCTGAACACAGCCTCCAGTCATCTGCTGCAATACGTCAGCGGACTGGGTCCCACGCTGGCGAAGAATATCGTGGATTACCGCAAGGAGAACGGAGCCTTCACCTCACGAGCCCAACTGAAGAAGGTGCCTCGATTAGGTCCTTCGGCCTATCAGCAGTGTGCCGGCTTCCTACGCATCCCCAACGCCAAGAACCCACTCGACAACAGCGCCGTACACCCAGAGAGCTATGCCGTCGTAGAACAGATGGCGAAGGATCAGGGGTGCACCGTTGCCGACCTGATCAGCAACAAGGAACTACGCAGCCGCATCGACATCAAGAAGTACGTGACGGAACAGACCGGACTGCCCACGCTGACAGATATCATGCAGGAGTTGGAGAAGCCCGGACGCGATCCCCGTCAGCAGATTGAGGAGTTCCATTTTGCCCAGGGCATTGAGAGTGTCGATGACCTGCAGGAAGGAATGGAACTGCCTGGCATCGTGACCAATATCACCGCCTTCGGAGCCTTCGTCGACATTGGTGTTCATCAGGACGGACTGGTGCATATCTCCCAATTGGCCGACAAGTATGTCAAAGACCCCAATCAGGTGGTCAAGCTTCACCAGCACGTCACAGTACGCGTCATTGAAGTAGACAGGCGACGTAATCGTATCTCGCTCTCCATGAGGGTATTAAACAAGTAACCAGAAATAAACTTTCAGATATAGAAATTTGAAAAGACCAACCACAAAACGACTTGAACAATTATGATTTGGAATCCCAGTATTGAGTGTATGGACCGCGAACAGCTTCGCGAAATCCAAAGTCGCCGTCTGGTCAAGATGGCAGAATACGTCTATCACAACACGCCCTTCTATCGACAAAAGTTCCAGGAGATGGGCTTAGAGCCTGGCGACATCAAGAGCATCGATGACATCGTGAAGTTGCCGTTCACCAACAAGCTTGACCTCAGAGACAACTACCCCTTCGGACTGGCTGCCGTACCTATGAGTCAGATTGTGCGCATTCATGCTTCAAGCGGTACCACAGGCAAACCAGTGGTGGTGCTCTATACCCGCAAGGACCTCTCCACATGGTCGGAAGCCATCTCACGTGCCTTTACCGCCTATGGTGCCGGCAAGGAAGACGTCTTCCAGGTGGCCTATGGCTACGGACTGTTCACCGGTGGACTGGGAGCCCACGATGGTGCTACAAACATTGGTGCCAGCGTGATACCCATCTCAAGCGGAAATACACAGAAGCAGATCACGCTGATGCATGATTTCGGCTCTACCATTCTTTGCTGCACACCCAGCTACGGACTGTTCCTCGGTGAGGCGCTCAACGAATGCGAATGGAAACGTGATGAGTTCAAACTGCGTGTAGGAGCCTTCGGTGCTGAGCCCTGGACAGAAGAGATGCGCCAGAAGCTGGAATCATCACTGGGCATCAAGGCCTACGATATCTACGGACTGAGCGAGATTGCCGGTCCTGGTGTGGGCTTCGAGTGCGAATGTCAGCACGGAACCCACCTGAACGAAGACCTGTTCTACCCTGAGATCCTTGATCCCAACACGGGTGAGCCGCTGCCAGAGGGACAATTGGGCGAACTGACGTTTACCCATCTGACCAAGGAAGGTATGCCGCTGTTGCGCTATCGCACCCACGACCTCACCGCCCTACACTACGACAAGTGTTCCTGCGGACGAACATTGGTACGCATGGACCGCATCCTGGGTCGTTGCGACGATATGCTCATCATCCGCGGTGTCAACGTATTCCCCTCACAGATCGAGTCCGTCATCTGCAGTCTGCCTGAGTTTGAGCCTCACTTCATGCTCATCGTTGACCGCGTGAACAACACCGATACCAGCGAACTGCGTGTAGAGGTGAAGGAAGAGTTCTTCACCGACGAGATGGCACAGATGGTGGGTCTGCAGAAGAAGCTGGAAAGCGAACTACGCAGCGTCATCGGACTCGGTTTCAAGGTACGTCTGGCTGAGCCGAAGAGCATTGAGCGAAGCGAGGGCAAAGCAAAGCGCGTCATCGACAAGAGACAATTCAAATAACACTTAAATCATTAATAATTATGTTAGCAAAACAATTATCTATTTTCCTGGAGAACAAGTCGGGCCGCCTGACAGAAGTGACCGACATTTTGGGTAAGGCAGGTGTGAACCTCTCTGCTATGAGTATTGCCGAGAACAGCGACTTTGGCATTCTGCGCTGTATTGTGAGTGATCCCGACAAGGCCTATCAGGTTCTGAAGGAGAATCGTTTCGCAGTAAAGGTTACCGACATTATCGGTTTCCAGTGCCCCAACACCAGCGGTTCGCTGGCACTCGTACTGAAGCGTCTTTCAGAGAAGGGTGTATTCATTGAGTACATGTATTCGTTTGCCAATGGCGACAAGGCCAACGTGGTGATTCGTCCTACCAACCTGGAAGAGTGCGATCGTATCCTCTCAGAGATGAAGGTGGAACTGATTGCTGCCAACGATCTGTATAAACTGTAAGTTCTATAGCTTTTAGACTTTAGTGATAAGCAAAAGCAAATCCACTGAAACGCTGCCTGCATTTCAGTGGATTTCTTTTGGTGTTTCAGTGGATTACACTAAGCGTTCTTGGGAATCACTTATTTTGTTTCCATTTGCAGTTTGATTTCTTTCATTCCCGGTGCTGATGCTGTCAGCGTGACGGGACCAGCCTGACGAGTGGAGCGAAGAATAACCGTACAGCAGCCGTTAAACAGTGAGCGCTTCGTGCCTACGGTCATCTCGTTGGAAGTGATATCGCCATTGATGACTCCCACAATCTCTGCATTTCCTTCTACCTTGAACGACACCTCCTGCTGAGCCGTCAGCACCTTGCGGCCTTTCTTGTCGACAGCCACGATACGCACGTGCTGCAGATCCATACCATCAGCCTGCCAGAGCTGAGCGCTTTCTGCTGAGAACTGCGAGCCTTTCTTTGATGACTTTGTCTTTGGACTCTGTCTGTCTGGTTCGGCAATCAGGCGCACAGCCTCACCCGTTGTCTCCACCTGATGACGGGCCACAGCCTTTCCGTTGCGATAAGCCACAGCCTCCAGTCGTCCTGCCTTATAGTCAATCTCGCCCCAGCGTATCTGGTTGCGTAGCTTCGCACCCTTGGGGTTCTCCTTGCGACCCAGGCTCTTACCGTTCAGCAAGAGTTCCACCTCATCGCCATTGGTATAGATATAGACGTTAACCTTCGCCCCTTCAGGACGGTTCCACAGTTCCGACATGCGGTCGTTGCCCATCTTCACGCCATTCCACATCTCGGCATTCTCACTCTCCAGGAAAGCGATATGCACCACTGGCTCATCAGGACAGAAGAACGACTTCATATAATAGGCCTTTGGCTTCGGCTCCAGGTCGATATAGAACACGCCCTGTGACCATCCCTTTGCGGGCCATCCCATACTCTCGCCCAGATAATCGATAGCGCCCCAATAAGCCAGTCCGATCACCTTATCGAGTTCCATCTCGAAGAAGTTCTGTCCCATAGCCTGTGTCGATGCCTCGCTCTGGTAGAACGTCATCCAGGGGAATCGGTGACCATCGCCGGGGAAGTACATATAGCGATAGTTATACGACTGCACGTCAGTAATCTTCGCCAGTTCACACGGCAGCGAATCGGTCTCCCAGTTACGATAGCGGGGATGCATGGCGACAGTAACCTTGCGGGTAGAATCGTAGCGAGCCACGAGCGGACGCATCAGTCGGTACATCGTCACACCGAAGTCATTGAAGGGCTGATTGGGATCCTGCTGCAACTCATTACCCAAGCTCCATAGCACCACTGAGGGTGAGTTACGGTCACGCTTGATCCATTCAGGGATATCGCTCTGCCACAGCTGGGTGAAGCCAACGCGTCCACCCGTGTGCTGTCGGGTCCATTTGTCGTAGAGTTCGTCAACGACAAGGATACCATATTTGTCACAGAGTTCGATAAACTCGCGACTGTAGGGATTATGAGAAGTTCGGATATGATTGATGCCAAACTGCTTCATCAGTTGGATGCGCTTCTCGATGGCTCGCGGATAGGCAGCTGCACCCAGAGCGCCCAGCGTATGATGGTTGGCATATCCCTGCAGCAGCACTTTCTTGCCATTCAGGAGCAGACCCTTGTTGGGAACTATCTCAACCGTACGGATACCGAAGGTAGAGCACACCTCGTCAGCCAAACTGCCGTCCTCACGGAACAGCTGAGCTACTACCCGATAGAGCTGCGGATGCTCGGTGTCCCAAAGCTTCACATCGGCAATCGTCACCTCGTTGCAAAGAGCAGTCTCGACCGTACGGGCCATGCGATGACGATTGATAGTCTTTCCGCCCTCAAAGACGAGTGAGCCGTCAGGAGCATAGATCTTCACCAGCGTCTTCGCCGGCTTGCGTGTACGGTTGGTAAACTCGCCAGAGACGTTGACAAACTTATTCTCACGCGTCGTGATATATAGCGGATGGCGCTCAAAGAACAGTTCCTTTCCAGTGGCCACGAGGCGCACATCACGGAAGATACCGCCACCCGTGTACCAACGGGAGTTGCCTGGCTCACGTGTATCTGCCAGCACAGCAATCACGTTCTCCTGTCCGAACTTCAGCTTATCCGTCACGTCAATCTCGAAGCCCACATAGCCATAATCGGTTCCGCCGATACGTTCACCGTTCAGGTAGACATCAGCGGTATAAAGAATACCATCGAACTGCAACAGCAGCCTGCGTCCGCGAAGAGAATCAGCGGGCGTAAAATGCAGTCGGTACCAGCCCTTGCCCATCTCCTTGAAGCCGCGACTGCTCAGTCGGCTCTTGATATTTGCGGCAGCATCACTATTGTCTGCCTTCTCGTCGGCAGCAGGAGCCACCCACGGCTGTTCAATCTGGAAATCATGAGGCACATTGACCGTACGCCAGTCAGCATCACTAAACGATTTCTGCTCTGCATTCTTCACATCGCCAGCATGAAATCGCCAGCCGAAATTCAAGTCTGACACAGCACGCTGCTGAGCCATCAGGGTTGTGGCACAAGCTACAGCCAACAACACAAGTAAGAATTGTCTTTTCATTGTTATTTAGTAGTTAGTTGGTTCTTAATCATGTGCAAAGTTACGATTTATTTTCAAAAATCTTAATTATTTGCGCTCCAAATTTGGTGAATCAGCAAAAAATACATACCTTTGTCAATTGTTAAAGGCTATACACGCTTCAACAAGTCACTAAAACCCATTCAAGCTAATGAAGATAGCAATCCTGACATCGGGCATACTGCCTGTCCCCGCAATGAAAGGAGGAGCCGTTGAGAATCTCGTCGACTTCTATGTGGGCTATAATATTGAGAAGGAGACTCACGATATTGTGGTCTATAGCGTCATTGACGATTTGAAATACATCTTACCGAGAAAGCCGGGAAAATATGTTACCAATTACTATTTCATAGAGATTGGTACTATTCGCGCAAAGTTTCGTAAGCTCTGGTATAGGCTGACCCACCGCAAAGGCTATTATCACTACACGATAGAGTATTATCTGGATCGGGCGCTCCGCGATATCAGTCAGCAGGACTTCGACCTGATTATCCTGGAGAACCGCGTGGGCTATGCCCTGAAGGTGGTAAAGTGTTCGAAAGCAAAGATTGTCATTCATTTGCACAACGATTTCCTCAATAGCGAGTCTCGCGACGCCCGCAAAATCTATGATTTAGCCAGCCGCATCATCACCGTTTCCGACTATATTGGCAACCGGGTGAAGACCATTGATCCCTATAGCAAGAAATGTATCACCGTCCACAACGGTATCGACCTGAGTATCTTCCAAAAAGACATTGTTCACTATATTACGCGAGAGCATCTGGGATTAGACCCTGACGATTTCGTACTTGTCTACAGCGGACGCCTGAACACCGAGAAAGGTATCTGGGAACTCATCCTGGCCATAACGTCGCTCATGCGTCATCCGAAGATCAAGCTGCTGGTAATCGGCGCTTCGTTCTATGGCGAAGACGAGGTTGACAACCCCTTCATCAACGAACTGAAGCATATAGCAAGCAATTTGGGCGAACGTATCAAGTTTACCGGCTACTTACGCTACAAACTCATACCCATCTATCTGAGATTGGCTAACGTAGCCGTCATTCCCTCGATATGGGAAGAGCCCTTCGGTCTGACTTGTTTAGAGGCGATGGCAATGGGGTTGCCCATCATTGCCACAACGCAGGGCGGAATGCCTGAGGTACTACATCCCGACTACGCCCTCATGCTTCCTGCTGACATAAAGATTGTCCCCCGGATGAAAGATGCCATCCTGCATTTATACGAACATCCCGAACAATGCGAGTCAATGGGAAAGGCCGCCAAGGAAGCATCGCTGCAATTCGACAAGGATCGCTATGCCAAGGAATTCTTCGACGCCTTGGAATCCATTAACGATTGACGGACGATGGGAGAACGCGTTCACAGAAGTGTGATGAATATCAAGGTGGGCATGTTGTTCTACGTGCTCGGCATTATTCTTACGTTCTTCTCCCGTCGCGTATTCCTGGAATGTCTGGGTACTGAGTTCATCGGTCTGACAGGCATGCTCATGAACATCATGAGCTTCCTGAGCGTGGCCGAACTGGGTATTGGCACCAGTATCGTTTACTTCCTTTATAAGCCCCTGCAGGAAGACAACCACGAGAAGATCAACGAGATCATGTCGATGCTGGCCTACCTGTACCGTTGTATAGGTTATATCATCGGCATTGGCGGATTTGCCGTCAGCCTGTTCTTCCCCTGGTGGTTCAGCAATCTCTCCACGGGCCTGTTCCTGGTCTACTTTGCGTTCTACTCCTTCCTGGCTTCGTCCATGATGGGCTACGTGTTCAACTACCGTCAACTGCTGGTATCGGCCAATCAGAAGCAATACGTGGTGAACGCCTACTTCCAGACCATCAACATCGTTCAAATTATCACCCAGATCATTCTGGCCTATTACTATCGCAACCTGTATCTTTGGGTTGTCGTCGGACTCGTATTTACCATCATCGGCTGCATTGTCTTCAACCAGCGTATCAAGAAAGTATACCCTTGGTTGCGTATTGACCTGAAGGCAGGCAAGCAGAACCTGAAGCAATATCCTGAGATACTGAAGAAGACGCGACAGATCTTTGTGCTGCGTATCAAGGACTTCATCCTGAACCGTAGTGATGAGTTGCTGGTGGGTGCCTTTGTCAGCGTTACGCAGGTAGCCTTCTACGGCAACTACACCATGATTATCAACAAACTGATTTATCTGGTGAATATCCTGGGCGACGGCATGAGTGCCGGTGTAGGCAACCTGTTGGCTGAGGGCAACGAACGAAACACGATGAAAGTGTTCTGGGAGATGACTGCCACCCGTTTCTTCATCATGGGAATGGTGATCTATCCGCTCATCCTGTTCCTGCAGCCCCTCATTGCCTGTTGGGTAGGACCGGAGTACCAGTTGAGCACGCTCATCGCCTACCTGTTCATCACCAACCTGTTCCTCCGGCTGCAGTATGCCACCGTCTATGTCTTTGTAGGTTCGGCAGGTCTCTATGGTGATGTGTGGACATCATGGGCCGAGCTGGTGTTGAACCTGGCTGTCACGCTTGCCCTTGCGCCCTTCTTCGGCATCGTAGGCATCCTGTTGGGTAAGATTGTCAGCGTGTTCTTCTTCAACGTGTTCTGGAAGCCCTACTATCTGTTCTCGCAGGGATTCCACAAGAGCGTATGGGAATTCTGGCGTCCTATGACCATCTACTACGGACTGTTCTTCCTGTTTACGGCAACAGCTGTCTGCATGAAGCATCTGTACCTCGACGCCCATGTTGACTCCTGGCTGACGCTCATCGGCTACGGCATGCTGACGGTTCCGCTGCTGCTCGTTCTCTACTTCCTCACCCTCTTCATCTGCACACGTGGCATGAAATATTTCGTAGCACGCCGACCGGCTACCTATCATCTGCTTTGCAAACTAACGCTACAACAATCATGATCAAAGTAAGCATCATCCTGCCCATCTATAATGTTGAGCCCTACCTGCGGGAAACGCTCGACAGCCTGCTCAACCAGACGCTCCGTGATATCGAGGTCATCGCCGTCAACGACGGGTCGGCAGACCGCAGCGAAGAGATTCTGCGCGAGTATCAGGCTGCCGACAGTCGACTGACCTATTACAACCAGAACAATCAGGGACAATCGGCTGCCCGCAACCACGCATTGCAGTATGCCAGCGGAAAATATATCTACTTCATGGATGCCGACGATGTGTTAGACCCTTGTGCCCTGAAGCGCTGCTATGACTACTCGGAACAGATGAATGCCGACATCGTGTTCTTCGATGGCGACATCATGCAGGAGGAAGGAGCCGCTCCCCTCACGTGGAACTATAAGCGCACCCACATGGTAGAAGAGCATCGTTGCTACGGTGGCGAGGAGCTGATGAACCTGATGCTCGACAAGATGAAGTATAATTGTGTGGTATGGTTGCTGTTCATCCGTAAAGACTATCTCGACTTTACGCATCTGAAATTCTATGAAGGCATCATCCACGAGGACGAACTGTTCACGGCTATCCTGATGCTACGCAGTAATGCAATTTACTGTCTGAAGGAAAGCTATGTGAAACACCGCGTACGTTCAGCCTCAACGATGGGAGCCCGCTATTCAAAGCGTAACATCAACTGCTACCTCACCGTCATCGATGAGCTGCTACGCTTCCAGAACTCAAGCATTACCCGCAAGTATGCCCGCTACACCCTCAGCAAAGTGTTTTACACGGGTCATCTCCTACCCTTCCGCGAGAAGCCTCGTGTGTTCCTTCGTGCTGTTTTCTCCGGCTATCTGAGATTTATCGGGTTGAAGTCTACCCTCGTCTTCTGGCTCAAAAGAAGACCATCCGTCAGCAGATGAGGGATGGTCGTTCTGTATGGGGTCGTCGTTCTATTTCTTTTTCACCAGATTATCTTCTGAGTCTTCATAGTGATCCGTCTGATGGAAGATGCGGGTAATGCCGCGCATCTGTATCCGCACGTGGTCTACGAAACTGCTCCACAACGACTGGTTGCCAATCGTGCCATAACCCGTAATGGCCTTGCAGCGACGATCACGCACGAAGACAATCCTGCCGTACTTCTTCAAGTTCAATGCCATCGAACCGTCCTCACCACGGATAATGTCTACCCGATAAGGTTCGTTCCTACCGTAGTCGGCATTATAGGCAAAGACCAGTCCGCGTACTGACAGTTCAGGACGCTTGAAATGCTGCACCCACAGGAACAGGTCGCGCGCCATTTCAAACATTCGCAGCCCCAGTCGGGAGTGGTTCTCGTCAGGGAAATAGCTCCAAGTGGCAGAAGCGCATGATACGCCTGGTCTGAGCAACTGCTCAATCATCAGTTCGAAATAACGGGGCGGATAGAGCGTATCGCTGTCCACGTCGATATAGAAGCGTCCCTTCGAATGCTGTAACCCGCAGCGACGGGCATAGCCACAGGAATGATGATATTCCGTATAGTAAGGAATGCCCGACTTCTCATAGATCTCTGCCGTCCGGTCCTTCGAGTCATTATCCACACCGATAATCTCAACAGGATACTTACAACTGATCTCGCTGATAGCCCACAGACAAGCCTGCAGGTGGGTTTCCTCATTATATGCTATCAGGACGATGCTGGCCAGCGGCTCAGCACTCTGCAGACGAGCCAGCCTCTCACGCGTACCGTTTATAACATCCTGGGGCACCTCGCTGAAAGGTTTCCCATAGACCGTCATGTATTTATCATACCAATTTGCCATTGTTGCCGTTCTTTTTTTGCAAAGATAGAGATTTTTTTTGGAATATCAAAATTTCTTCGTAAATTTGCAAAAATTACCAATCTGTTCAAAGACCTAAAACAAAAGTTCATGGAAAAGATTGATTTCGTAGTAGCGTGGTTAGACTCCTCCGACCCGCTGTGGCAACAGCAGTACGAGCACTACAAGTCTGGTGCTAAAGGCGACAAGTCGGAAGCTCGGTTCAGGGATGGCCATATCTTCAACTATTGGTTCAGGGCTGTAGAGAAATATGCTCCCTGGGTCAATAAGGTGTATCTGGTCACCAACGGGAAATTTCCTGACTGGATCAATAAGGACTGTTCCAAACTGGTTCTTGTCAGTCACGCCGACTACATGCCTGCAGAATGTCTGCCTACCTTTAACTCTTGCGCCATCGAACTTCACCTGCATCGCATCAAGGGACTGTCGGAACAGTTTGTTTACTTCAACGACGATATGATGCTGAACGGTCCTGTCGCACCGGAATACTATTTCAGCAACGGACTGCCCTGCGACTTTAATAAGGAGACCTGCTTCAACGTGCCTATCTATACCCAAACGGAACGGTTCAATATCTATATGTCGATGCTTGCCAACCTGGGCATCGTCAACGCCCATTTTGACCGGTGGAAGACCGTCACCCAATCGCCAAGACGCTGGTTCGGACTGCACCTGGGACTGAAAGGGCTCATCATGAGTCTCGTTCTGATGAAGCAACGGCTGTTTGTGGGCTTCTCTAATTTCCACACAGAGCAGGCCTACCTGAAATCCACGTTCGAGGAGGTATGGGCAGCAGAGCCTGCTTTCCTGCAAGAGAGCTGCACCCGTTTTCGCGAGGAGGTTATTGCCAACCCCTACTTGTTCCGCTATTGGCAGTTTGCGAAGAACATGTTCTATCCCATGAAACGCAGATTTGGCACCTTCCATTTTACCGACAAGAGCGTAGTCGACGAGATAGAGAAGGCACTGTTCAATCCCGCCATCTCTTCCGTCTGTCTGAACGACACGCCCTTCTGTACAGATGAAGATTTTGAGTACATCAACCTTCATCTGTCACAAATGCTGGAAATGAAATTCCCTGAGAAGTCCCAGTTTGAGCGATAAAGTCCCCTATTTGCCGACTAAGTTTTACCGCACTTGATTAGCAGCCTCATCAAACTGACGGAGAGGCTGGCTGGCAAGGCGCCCCATAACCAATAGAACAACAGTTTCTTGCTTACCGCCTTCGCACGCATTATCTGCCAGAAGCTCATCGGGCACCACATCACACTGCGTATCTCCTCATTAGTATAAGGAGGTTCCGTCTCTCTGCTGCGACGAACTATCTGACAGGCAAACGAGAAGTCATACATCATCAGCGTGGCACAGCGACGGGCATAATACGGGCGCCCCTTCAGCTCTGAGCGACGCTTCTTCGTATCGATGGCCTGAATCGAGCAATCCATCTGCTGTCTTGACATCACCTTGATACGCTTACCCGTAAACACCTTCTCCTCAATAAAATACTGATAGGTGACATCAGGCAACAGCACCACACGGGTGACGTAGGTGGGCAGGTCGACGGTATAGGTGAAGTCCTCACCATAACCGTGTCCCACAGGCGTTACGCGCAACTTGTTCCTACGGATAATGTCCAGTTCAATCAGATAGTTCCAGTTCATCACCTGTACCCCTACGCTGTAGGCATAGTTGGCGTATTCATCCTGCTCAGTAAACACGCGGAAGGGATAAGGATACTGCACCGTACGCTGGTTCTCGCCATTGACGAACAGACGTTCATGACTGCCATACACCAGTTCGGCCTGATATTTCTGTGCAGCCTCATAGAGCAGTTCGATGGCATTCGGTGTGATCACGTCGTCAGCATCCAGTGAGAAGAAATAGCGCCCCTGAGCCTCAGCCATCATGCGGTTACGACCTTCACCGATGCCCATATTCCGGGGCTGGCGCACGATGCGGATATCCTTGCCGCGCGGATGCGTCTGCTGATATTCTCGCACAATGTCTATCGACGAGTCGGTTCCGCAGTCATCACAGATGATGAACTCAATACTGGGGAAGGTCTGCGCCAATGCCGAATCGATGGTCCGGCGAATATACTTCTCTACATTGTAGACGGGTATTCCTATAGTTACTTCGTATGCCATCAGGTGTATGAATGATTATTGTTTGTCTGTGATTGTCTGTTCAAATAGTTTCTGCCAGCGGCGTGCTATCCGTTCGATGCGGAAGCGGTCCACGCTCTTCGCGGCAGCCTGACCCAAGGCTATTTGCAGTTGCTGGTCGTCCATTACGCTTGATAATGCCTGAGCCAACGCATCGGTATTCCCGTTCTCCACCAGCAGTCCGTCTTTGCCGTCGGTGATTATCGAGCGTGGTCCCCAGGGACAGTCGAACGACACAACGGGCAAACCGCAGGCCATTGCCTCCAGGATAACCATTCCGAAGCCTTCAAAACGCGAACTGAGCACGAAGATGCCGCTCTGCTGATAGACCTGTTCCACACACGATGTTCTGCCATTCAGATGACAGCGTAAGCTATCGATGCCCAGCGCCTCCATCTGCTGCTGATAAGGAGCCGTATCGCCATCGCCATAGACGTCCAGTTGCCAATCGGGATGCTGCCGTTCTGTCTTTGCCCAGGCCTGCAGCAACAGGTCGATACCTTTCTCATGCGAATAGCGGGCCACAGCCACTACCCTTTTGGCAGTAAGACTGCTCACGGCACTGGGAACGAACGACAGCGGATTGGGTATTGCCTCCACATTGTCAAGTTCCGTCCACGCCTCACGGTCTTTCTCTGTCAGCACCACCAGGCGGTCCAGTCGTTTCAGCTTGCCTACCAGATTCTGCATCCACAGGCGCGCAAACAGGTTCTTCAGCGCATTGGCATCATTGCCTTCGAAGTTACGATAGTGAGCACGATTGATATGCAGTTCGCCTATCTTCCTGCTGCCATCCTTGATGCTGGTGATGAAATTGATCTCGCGACGCAACATGCTCACCGTGATGTCGGGATGCAGCCGCATCAGTTCGGCTCGCAATTTCTTCTTAAAGGTGCGCTGCTTCTTCAGGTAGACGAAGATTTTCTTCAGGAACGAGCAAGTCCACAGCTGCTCGAAATCGATGTCGAGGTTCACCACCTTGATTTTCTCCGACAGCGGATAGGCCAGCGGTTTCCCCTTGCCTTCCGTCAAGATGATGGTGATATCATAGCCAAAGTGTTCAGCAAAATAGTTGGCTTTGATGGTCAGCACGCGCTCTACCCCACCCGCCATATAGAGGGCCGGCGTACAGTAGACTATCTTCAGGGGCTTGGCGTTGTTCTGTTCCATCACTTCATTGACACTTGATTGATTACTTCCTGCATCTGAATCTTCCACGTCAGGTGCTCAACGGTCTTTCGGATATCCTCCGGCTTCATGGAGAAACGGTCCATGAAATCAATGATCTGCCGGATGTCGATAGGCGACTCGTCGGCAGGTGCCTTCAGCACGTAGGGCTGGTGGTCGAAGTCGCTATCCTGCTCGCTATAGATGAAAGGTACACCACGCGTAGCATATTCACGGTTCTTCAGCGTCTTGATCACGGTAATTCCTGAGCGATGACGTCCCAGCGAACCAATGGCAAACTGGCACTGGTTGAACACATCGTCGAGCGCCTCTCCGAACAGCTGTCCGTGGAAGATAATCCGGTCCTTGATGCCATATTTCTCAATGAGGGGTTCGAACACGTTCTTCATCGTATTGGGATGAACACCCCCCACAATATGGAAGAACACCTCTCTCATCTCGTCTCTCATCTCTCCTCTCTTCACATATTCCCCTATTCCTGCCACCAGGCGGTCAAAGCCGTGCCAGGCATGCACCTCGGCGACGCCAATCAGATGAAGTGCCCTATCCCCTGTATCTATTCTCTCTCCTTTATGCAGCGGAATACTATCAAAGTCCACGCCGTTGCTGATACGGATAGTGCACTGTCCGAAGATCTCTTCTGCATCGCTGAAGGTCACCATCGCATCCATATACCTGTAGAGACTGCGACGAAACAGCTGGTCGATCTTCAGCCCCAGACGCATCTTCCATTCGAAGCCCTTGAACTCGTCATCATACGGATAGGTGGGAATCTCTGTCACAGCGTGGATGCCTGCCTTTTTCAATCGCTTGAAGAAACGGATGAGCCAGGGGTTCGCATTCTGAAAACAGCGGGCATAGACAAACTCAATGCCGTTCAGCAGGCAGTAGTCGAACAGTCGGTCATACTCCGTTCGCTGACGGATACCTGCCATCACCCCCGTTCCGTAGTCGGCCAGCACCTCATCGTCAATATAGCGACAGCGGTGTCCGTTGGCTGCAAAGCCGTAGGAGCACAGATGCACCTCGTGTCCGCTCTCGCGAAGTCCCTTCACCTGATAATGAATCTTCTTCGAGATACCGCTCACTTCACTAAAGCCATGATAGACAAGAAAAAGTATTTTCATACAAAACGAGTTGGATGATTAAATCTCTGCAAAGGTATAAAGAAAAAAATGAAGACACAAATAAAAAGAAGGATTTGTTACAGTTACAGTTGTGACAATTAAAAAATGAGGGGTAGGAAATCTTTTATAATTATTATAACTAATTGATATATAGATAGTTATATATAGATATATAGGTGTAGGCACCCTCTCAAAAATAAACTGTCACAACTGTAACTGTCACACACAGCCTGTCAATATTCTTCTAAAAGGCTGAAAATCAATAAGATACGATTTTGAAAAACGACTGCGCCTGCTATGTCGAACCCCGATAAAGGCACAAAATGCATCCATTTACTGCTCTCAGAGGCAGAAAATGCCCTAAAAAAGGCCAAAAACGCTCATCGTGAAAGCCAAAAACGCTCATCGTGAAAGCCAAGAACGCTATGAGTGAAAGCCAAGAACGCACATAGTGAAAGCCAATTTCACTAGGTGCGAGATTAGTTTTCGCAGTAAAAAATTTGTAGCAATAAAACATTTTGTGTAACTTTGCACTTCCAATCAGTAAGGACCATCAGAATGCGACATATATTACTGCTCATTATCACACTCACGTTCACTTCACTGTCACTACAGGCGAAAGTGAAATATACGGGACCGAAGACCTTCGTCTACCGATACTACCTGACCGACAAGAAGGGTGGCGGCTACTCGCTTGACCGTCCGCAACGCTATCTGTCGCAGAAAAGCATTGACCGACGCAAGCGCCAGGGACTGAAGGTAGACTCTACCGACCTGCCTATTCCGGCACAGATGGTCAGCCAGTTTGAGACGAAGGGTACCCACGTGATTGGCACCAGCAGGTGGAACAGCACCGTAGTGGTTAGCTCGCGCGACACGAGTCTGCTGAACGCACTGGGCCGACTGCCTATCGTCAAGGAGGCGCGCATGGTGTTTCAGCATCCCGACAGCGTGGAGAAGGACAGCAAGGGGCTGCGGATGAACGTGCACAAGAACTTCAACCGCTGGGACTCCCTGCGTAACGACCCGCTGGGAATGGCTCGTCCGCAGATGGAGATGAATGCTGGCGAACGACTGCATGAGCTGGACCTTCGCGGACAAGGCATAACCATCGCCGTGCTCGACGGTGGTTTCCAGAACGCTGACCGTCTGCCTTGCTTCAACTACACCCACATAGTGGGTACGGCCAGCTTCGTTGACTATGGCGAGTCATCACGTGATGATGATGTCTTTGCAGGCATTGATCACGGTACGAAGGTGCTCTCAGCAATGGCGGCTATTGCTCCGGAGGTGATGATTGGAACGGCTCCTGATGCCGACTACTGGCTGTTGCGCTGCGAAGATCCGGATATAGAAATGCCTATCGAGGAAGATTTCTGGGCGATGGCTGCCGAGTTTGCCGACTCTGTGGGCGCTGACATCATCAACTCTTCGCTGGGCTATAGTGAGTTTGACCACGGGTTGGGCAATTACAAGCTGAAAGACCTGGACGGACAGACGATGCTCATCTCGCGTACTGCCTCGATGCTGGCGCGAAAAGGTATCGTGCTCTGCTGCTCGGCAGGCAACGCGGGCATGTCTTCATGGAAGAAAATCACCATTCCTGCCGATGCTCACGATATCCTGACGATTGGAGCCGTAGACCGCGACGGCCACAATGCGGCATTCTCAAGTGTAGGACCCACGCAGGACGGACGCGTGAAGCCCGACGTGATGGCACTGGGCGCAGGAACGGCTCTGGTCACAGGGCGCGGCATGCTACTCCACGATATGGGCACATCGTTCTCTACGCCCGTCGTTTGCGGACTGGTGGCGTGTCTGTGGCAAGGACTGCCCAAGAAGACTGCGCTGGAGATTATCCAACTGGTTCGCGAAAACTCAAGTCAATTTGACGAACCCGACAACGTCTACGGCTACGGCATCCCCAACTTCTGGCAAGCCTTCATGATTGGGCAAGCTCAATAACCCCCTCCACGGCGGTAGCAAACTCTACACTCTAAACTCTACACTTTCAGCTCTACACTCTAAACTCTACACTCTCAACTCTACACTCTCATGTCCCCCACCCTCACCCTCTACGAACTGAACACGCTGGTGCGTGAAGTCATCGAGCAAGAGCTCTCCCACGAATACTGGGTAGAGGCCGAACTGTCAGAAGCACGTGAGTCACGCGGACATTGCTATATGGAACTGGTTCAGAAGGATGAGCTATCGAACACCCCCATAGCACGAGCCTCAGCCAAATGCTGGCGTTCCTCATGGACGATGATTCAGCCTCACTTCGAGCGAGTGACGGGACAACGGCTACATGCGGGGATGAAAGTGCGACTGAAAGTTTACGCACAGTTCCATGAAGCTTTCGGATTCGCTTGGATTGTGACAGATATAGACCCAAACTTCACGCTCGGCGACTTGGCCCGTCGACGCCAGGAGATTATCCGCCAACTGAAGGAAGAGGGCGTCTTCGACTTGCAGAAAGAGCTGGCGCTGCCCCTCTTCTGCATGCGCATCGCCGTTATCTCCAGCGAGACGGCTGCCGGCTATGGCGACTTCTGCCGTCAGCTCCAAGAAAGCGGCTTTGCCTTCCAGACACAGCTCTTCCCCGCCATCATGCAGGGCGAACAGGTGGAACAGAGCATCATTCAGGCTCTCGAGCAAATATACACGCTACACGCTACACGCACACAGTTCGACTGCGTCGTCATCATCCGCGGCGGTGGTGCTACGGCGGATATGTCGGGCTTCGACACGCTGTCGCTGGCAGAACATGTGGCACAGTTCCCCATACCCATTATTACCGGTATAGGACACGACCGCGATGAGTGCGTGCTGGACATGGTGTCACACCTTCGCGTGAAGACGCCAACGGCTGCTGCCGCCTTCCTGATAGAACATGCTCAGCAGGTACTCGACAGAATAGATAATTACGAGCAGCGCATCACCACCCTCTTCCTACTTGTCAAGACGCGCCAAGAGGCAAGACTGGCACAGACGGCACAGAGACTGGTCGGTTCCATCAGCCGACGACTGGAGCAAGGACGCAGCAAACTATCGACCCTCAATGCCCAACTGTCAACGCTCATTCCGTACCTACTGAAAGCGCAAAGGCATCGTTTAGAACTATTAGAGCATAGAGCGCAATCACTTGACCCCCAGCTACTTCTAAAACGCGGCTATAGCATCACTTTACACAACGGACGAGCCGTCAGAGACGCTCAGGAGCTGAAGGCCGGCGATGAGATTCAGACCCGATTAGACAAAGGAACCATTCAATCAATTGTGAAATGAAATACGAAGAAGCACTCAAAAAACTGGAGACCATCGTCAGCAAGATGGAAGCCGGTGAATACGACATTGACGAGCTTACCGAGCAGCTCAAAGAGGCACAGAAACTCATCAAACTGTGCCGCGACAAACTTACCAAGACCGATGCCGAAATCAATAAGATACTGGCAAAAGGCGAATAAAACAGCCTAAAATTTGGTCATTTCAGGGAAAACGGCTACCTTTGCCGTACGAAACATTTCTAACAACACGATATGAAGAACTTAGATTGGGCAAATCTGTCGTTCGGATACATGAAGACAGATTACAACGTGCGGTGCTACTACCGCGATGGAAAGTGGGGCGAGATTGAGGTTTCGTCCGACGAGTATTTGAAACTTCACATGGCAGCCACCTGTCTGCACTACGGTCAGGAAGCTTTCGAAGGTCTGAAGGCCTACCGCTGTCCTGACGGCAAGGTGCGCATCTTCCGCGTTGACGAGAACGCTGCCCGCCTGCAGTCTACTTGCCGCGGTATCATGATGCCAGAGGTGAGCACAGAGCTGTTTACCGAGATGGTGAAGAAGGTAGTACGCCTGAACCAGGAGTGGATTCCCACCTACGAGAGCGGAGCTACTCTCTACATCCGTCCGCTGCTCATCGGCACAAGTGCTCAGGTGGGCGTTCATCCCGCCAAGGAATACTGTTTCCTGATTTTCGTAACACCTGTAGGTCCATACTTCAAGGGCGGTTTTGCTGCTAATCCTTACGTGATCATCCGCGACTACGACCGCTCGGCACCCCTCGGAACAGGTAAGTACAAGGTGGGCGGCAACTATGCTGCTTCGCTGTTTGCCAACAACCTGGCTCACGAGAAGGGATACGCCTGCGAGTTCTATCTGGACGCCAAGGAGAAGAAATACATGGACGAGTGTGGTGCTGCCAACTTCTTCGGCATCAAGAACAACACCTATGTCACACCGAAGTCAACCTCTATCCTACCCTCTATCACCAACAAGTCACTCATGCAGGTGGCTGAGGACCTGGGCATGAAGGTGGAGCGCCGCCCCATTCCTGAGGAGGAACTGGAGACCTTCGAGGAGGCTGGTGCTTGCGGAACGGCTGCCGTGATTTCACCTATTTCTTATATTGACGACCTCGACACAGGCAAGCGCTACTCGTTTGGCGAGAAGCCCGGACCCATGTCGAAGAAACTCTTCGACACGCTCCGCGGCATCCAGTACGGCGAAATTGAGGACAAGCACGGCTGGACAACTGTAGTCATCGATTAATGTCAAGTATGTTGCGGCTTTGTCGCAACAATCAACAACATCCTATGGGAAAAGGCAAGCTGGCGAAATTCGCCGACATGGATACTTACGAGAACGTGTTCCAATACCCCTATTCGGTGGTGGAACACGTTCCGTTTGAGATGCGCGGCCACTGGCACGAGCAGTATTTCAAGAATCAGAACCCCATCGTGCTGGAACTGGGCTGCGGAAAGGGAGAATATACGGTCGAACTGGCCAAACTCCACCCCGACATGAACTTCATCGGCGTAGACATCAAGGGAGCACGCATGTGGACAGGAGCTACACAGGCCCTTCGCGAAGGACTGAAGAACGTAGCCTTCCTTCGAACGAACATTGAGATTATTGAGCGCTTCTTCGCTGAAGACGAGGTTCAGGAGATTTGGCTCACCTTCAGCGACCCGCAGATGAAGAATCCGCGCAAGCGTCTCACTTCAACCTATTTCATGGAGCGCTATCGCCGCTTCCTCGTCGACGGGGGCATCGTCCACCTGAAGACCGACTCGAACTTTCTGTTCACCTATACAAAATATATGGTGGAGAAGAACGCCCTACCCGTAGAGATCATGACCACCGACCTGTATCATGTATGTAGCGACTCAGTCGCTACAAAAGAGGCCGCAGCCATCCAGACGTATTACGAATCGATGTGGATAGCCCGCGGGCTGAACATCAAATACATGAAGTTCCGGCTGCCCAGAACCGTTGCGCTGGAAGAGCCTGACGTAGAGATTGAGTTAGACGATTACCGCAGCTATCACCGCAGCAAGCGCAGTTCGCTCACGACGGCGAAATAGGGAGGGCTCTGTTAGGGATGTAGGAGTGAGGAGCGCAGACGTTAGATTTCCTCCTCGTCATATTCGTGGAAATCTTCTGCCTTCAGATTCTTTCCCTCTTCGATATCTTTGGCTGTGACGATGCTGTAGGTGCGTTCGCCGCTCTCAATCTTAGAGCGGAAGACCTCGCCCAGCATTTCCTCGCTGACTTTCGCCCAGTCGACCTCCAGCCATTCTGTACCGTTGGAATTATTGTGGATATGGCAGACATCGCGACCATAGAAAGCATCATAGAGATGATCGCCCATCGCGCTCTTTACCAGTCCGAAGCCGGCACGAACCTCGTTATACTCCATCGACGAGATCAGCACCTCGTAGCAGAACACATAGACGCCATCGCGCCAGACGCCCAACTTCAGTGAGTTGGCATCACAGTCCACCTCGGTATACATCGTCACCAAACGGTTGCCGTAGGGACGGCGGGCTATCCATACGCCACCACCGCACTCAAAGCTGGGGATAGCCCATTCGTTATAAACGGTGTCGGCCTCAATCTTCACACTGCTTGATGCTGCTGCATTCAGCTGCTCCAGCATATAGTTGTCGTTCGCACTAGCCCACTCGGTCAGTTCCTCCATCGTAGGAAACAGCTCGCTTACGGGCTTGCCTGCCAACGTATCTGAAACGGTTTCAGCCTTCTTATCCTTACCCTGACAGCCTGTCAAAACGCACAACAAGACGGCCCAGCACATCAATCTGAATAATCTTTTCATCCTTAGCTATTCTTTAGTTATCGGCTGCAAAGGTAAGGAAAATGCCAAAACTGACAAAATTCTCGTTCGAAAAAGAATAAATTGTTTTGATTTTTGCTCACTTATCCGTATGCTGAGGCTTCGCCTCGAAGATAGGCTTCATCTCAGAAATACTCAAATAAATTTGGTATTTCGTTCGATTTGCACTACCTTTGCACGAAAATAATCGATTATGGGAAATTTAGTTGCAATTGTGGGCCGTCCGAACGTGGGAAAGTCCACCTTATTTAATAGACTGACAAACAGCCGTCAAGCCATTGTGAGCGATGAGGCAGGAACTACACGTGACCGCCAGTACGGAAAGTGCGAATGGTGCGGACACGAGTTCTCGGTAGTTGACACAGGCGGATGGGTTGTCAATAGTGATGATATCTTCGAAGAGGAGATTCGCAAGCAGGTGATCATTGCCACTGAGGAGGCCGACCTGGTGTTGTTCCTCTGCGACATCAAGAACGGCGTGACCGACTGGGATGAGGATGTGGCACAGATTCTGCGTCGCGCCAAACTGCCTACTATCCTAGTAGCCAACAAAGCTGATGATGCGAAAGACCTGTACGGACAGTACGACTTCTTCAAGCTGGGACTAGGTGATCCCTACTGCGTGAGTGCTGCTACGGGAAGCGGTACTGGCGACCTGCTTGACAAGGTGATAGAGATGCTGCCTGAGAAGGCAAAAGACGATATGGAGGACGGTATCCCCCGTTTTGCCGTCGTAGGACGTCCGAACGCTGGCAAGTCGAGTCTGATCAATGCTTTCATCGGCGAAGAGCGTCACATCGTAACAGACATTGCCGGAACAACACGCGACTCTATCTATACGCGCTACGACAAGTTCGGCTTCGACTTCTACCTGGTAGACACAGCGGGCATTCGCCGTAAGAACAAGGTGACGGAAGATCTGGAGTTCTACAGCGTGATGCGCTCCATCCGTGCTATCGAGAACAGCGACGTCTGCATCCTCATGATTGACGCCACACGAGGCATTGAGGCTCAAGACATGAACATCTTCCAGTTAATCCAGAAAAACAACAAGAGTCTGGTGGTTGTGGTCAACAAGTGGGACTTGGTGGAAGAGAAGTCACAGGTGGTCATCGACACGTTCGAGAACGCCATCCGACAGCGTATGGCACCGTTTGTCGACTTCCCCATCATCTTTGCCTCAGCACTCACCAAACAGCGCATCTTCAAGGTGCTGGAAACAGCAAAGCAGGTCTTCCTGAACCGCAAGGCGAAGATTGGCACCTCGAAACTGAACGAGGTGATGCTGCCCATCGTAGAGGCTACCCCACCCCCTTCCATCAAGGGTAAGTATATCAAGATCAAATATGTCTCGCAGGTGCCCGACACGCAGATACCCACATTCATCTTCTACGCCAACCTGCCGCAGTATATCAAAGAGCCCTACAAGCGCTTCCTTGAGAACAAGATTCGCGAGAACTGGACGCTGACGGGATCGCCCATCAACATCTTTATCCGACAGAAATGATGAGGATGCGAAAAGTCACAAGTCTGCTGCTATGCACAGCAATGGCTCTCTTCATCGCTTGTGGCGAGAAACAGACGGCAGAAGACCCTAATCTGGCAAATGCCAGCAAGTCGGTCAAAGAGGGCTACGAGCACTTGCTGGCTGGTCAGTATGAGGCATTCCTTGCTACAAAGGCTGATGCCGACAGCCTGCCTGAAGACTATCGCGAGCAGATACTCACCAACTACAAGCAGTTCCTGCATAGTCAGCAGAAAGTTCATGGAGGCATTACCTCGATGAGCATCAGTCGTGCTGCCTATGCAGAGCCCCGCGAGGGAGCCTCTCCTGCCGATACGCTGGACAAGGAAATCTACGTGTTCCTGTTGTTGAACTACGCCGACTCAACACAAGAGGAGGTCGTAGTTCCTACAGTCAGAAGGAACAGTACTTGGAAGCTGAAATAAGCTGAGAGTTTAGCGCTGAGAGCCTTTTGGTGTAGCTGTCACCGCCGCACGCATCTCTTTCAGCAGGTCACTGGCGAAGATGAAGTCAGTAAGACGCTTGTTGTCGGAATTCATAATCTCTGACGAGGCGCCCTGCCACTCCTTATGACCTTCGTAGATAAACACGATATTCTCACCGATACCCATCACCGAGTTCATATCGTGCGTATTAATAATGGTGGTCATATTGAATTCACGCGTGATACTGTGGAGCAGATCATCAATCACCAGCGATGTCTTGGGATCAAGACCGGAGTTGGGCTCGTCGCAAAACAGATACTTCGGGTTCAGCGCAATAGCACGGGCAATGGCCACACGCTTCTGCATACCACCGGAAATCTCACCGGGGAACTTCTGCTCAGCACCAACCAGATTGACTCGATCGAGACAGTCCATCGCACGCTTCGTCCGCTCACGGAGAGTCATCGACGAGAACATATCAAGCGGGAACATCACGTTTTCAAGCACAGTCAGCGAGTCGAAAAGGGCTGCACTCTGGAAAATCATGCCCATCTCACGGCGCATGCGCACCTTCTCATTCTTCGATAGTTTCACAAAGTCGCGCTGGTCGTAAAGAATCTGTCCACTCGTAGGCTCGAAAAGGCCCACGAGGTTCTTCATCAACACGGTCTTACCCGATCCGCTCTGACCAATAATCAGATTGGTCTTTCCGTCTTCGAAAACGGTGGAGATTCCTTTCAGCACCTCCTTGCCGTCGAATGATTTATGCAGGTCTTTAACTTCAATCATAATCAGGATAGCAATTGGGTGAGAAACACGTCGGAGAAAAGGATGAGTGCACTCGACGATACCACAGCATCGGTCGAGGCCTTACCCACATTGACAGAGCCGCCCTCAACAGTATAGCCGAAATACGACGATACGCTGGAAATAATAAAGGCGAAGAAAAGGCTCTTGATGATAGACATCCAGATGAACCACGACTGGAAATCGTGCTGCAAGCCTGCCGTCAGATCATCAGGAGGCATGATATGACCGATATAGGCCGTTCCATAGGCTCCGACAATACCCATCACAGATGAGAAAATCACCAGGAAAGGCATAATGGTAAGCATGCCCAGAATCTTCGGTAGAATGAGATAACAGGCCGAATTGACACCCATGATTTCAAGGGCATCTATCTGCTGGGTAACACGCATCGTACCTATCTCAGAGGCAATATTCGAGCCGACCTTGCCTGACAGAATCAGACACATAATAGAGCTGGAGAACTCCAACAGCATAATCTCACGAGTGGTGTAGCCCGCTACCCAGCGAGGCATCCAGGGACTCTCAATGTTCAACTTCATCTGAATACAGATAACGGCACCGATGAAGAAGGAGATCAGCAATACAATACCAATGGAGTTTACGCCCAACTGGGCCATCTCCTTGACATACTGTTTCCAGTACATGCGGAAACGCTCTGGCACGGAAAACGTTCGTCCCATGAGAATGAGATAACGCCCGAATACCGTCAGCCATTTATAAATCAACATACAATAATACCTCGCTTTTTTGTTTGGTGCTGCAAAGGTAGTGTTTTTGCATATAAAAACTATCGTCTTTAACTCCCTTTAACTCCTATATAACCCATATCTCACCAAAAATATATTACCTTTGCAGGCAAAATTGCACAATATGGCAGAAGAATCAATCGTACTACGTACAGAAGGACTGGTGAAGCAATATGGCAAACGAACAGTGGTCAACGACGTGAGTTTCCATGTGGCACAGGGAGAGATTGTAGGACTGCTGGGCCCGAACGGAGCCGGCAAGACCACCTCTTTCTATATGACGACAGGCTTGGTCATCCCCAATGCCGGTCATATCTATCTGGGCGATGAGGAGGTGACCACCTACCCCGTCTACAAACGGGCACGCGCCGGCATCGGATACCTGGCTCAGGAGGCATCGGTATTCCGCAAGATGTCAGTAGAGGACAATATCCTCTCAGTACTGGAAATGACGGGTAAGCCACGCGAATACCAGCTGGAGAAGCTGGAGAGCCTCATCAAGGAGTTCCGACTACAGAAGGTGCGCAAGAACAAGGGCGACCAGTTGTCGGGTGGCGAGCGCCGCCGTTGCGAGATAGCACGCTGTTTGGCCATCGAACCGAAGTTCATCATGCTCGACGAACCCTTCGCAGGTGTTGACCCCATTGCCGTAGAGGATATCCAGTTTATCGTATGGAAACTCAAAGACCGCAATATCGGTATCCTGATTACTGACCATAACGTTGAGGACACACTCTGTATCACCAACCGCGCTTACCTGCTCTTCGAGGGGCGCATCCTGTTCCACGGAACACCCGAAGAACTGGCTGCCAACGAGGTAGTGCGCAAAAACTACCTGACTGACTCCTTCGTGCTCAGACAGAAAGACTTCCAGTTGATGGAGGAAGAACGCAAACGCAAGGAAGAAGAGGAAGAAGGATAAGGGAAAAGACAAGAAAGACGTTAAAAAAACGTAATCATGCGCGATTTACATCAAATATGAGTAATTTTGCAGCCCAAATTAAACACGTATAATATAAATAAGGTATAAAAGCAATGAACATTTCATTTGAATGCGCCGATAAAGTGAATGGACTGATGACCATCACTATTGAAAAGGCCGATTACGAGGAGAAGGTAGAAAAAGAACTGAAGAATTACCGCAAGCGTGCGCAGGTTCCCGGATTCCGTCCTGGAATGGTTCCTATGGGACTCATCAAGCGTCAGTACGGCACCGCTGCCAAGGTGGAAGAGGTGAACCGCCTGCTGGGTGAAAAGCTCTACGCATACATTCAGGAGAACAAAATCAAGATGCTGGGCGAGCCGCTCCCCAACGAGGAAAAGCAGCAGCCTCAGGATTTCGCACAGGATGGTCCGTTCACTTTCGTGTTCGACATTGCCGTAGCTCCCGAATTCACGGCTGAGCTTACCGCAAAGGACAAGGTGGACTACTATGATATCAAAGTTGACGACAAGCTCATCGACGAGCAGGTTCAGATGTATGCTTCACAGGCAGGCGAGTTCGTAGAGGCTCAGGAGTGGAGCGGCAACGATACCCTGAAAGGTGACCTGCGCCAGCTGGACGCTAACGGCAATACGCTCGAAGGCGGTATCCAGACAGAAGGCGGCATGATCATGCCCAGCTATATCAAGGGAGAGAGCGAGAAGAAGAAGTTCGAGGGTGCAAAGCCCGGCGACATCATCACCTTCAATCCCAAAAAGGCTTATCCTGAGAATGATGCCGAGGTGGCTGCCCTGCTGAAGACCGACAAGGAGCAGGTGAAAGACCTGGAGAGCGACTTCAGCTTCCAGATCACCGAGATCCGCCACTTCCAGCCCGCTGCCATTGACGAGAAACTCTTCGAGAAGGTATTTGGCGAGGATGTAAAGACTGAGGCCGACTTCCGCAAGCGCATCAGCGATATGGTGAAGCCCCAGCTGCAGGTGAACAGCGACTTCAAGTTCATGATGGACGTTCGCAAGTACATGGAGAAGAAAGTGGGCGAGCTCACCTTCCCTGAGGCTCTGCTGAAGCGCGTTATGCTTAACAACAATAAGGACAAGGGCGCCGACTTCGTAGAGAAGAACTTCAAGCCTTCTATCGACGAACTGAAGTGGCACCTCATCAAAGAGCAGCTCGTGGTTGCCAACAACGTGAAGGTTGAAGACAACGACCTGAAGGAAATGGCTAAGGCTGCCATCCGCCAGCAGTTTGCACAGTACGGCATGAACAATATCCCCGATGACGTCGTGGAGAACTATGCCAACGAGCAGCTGAAGAAGCGTGAGAACATCGACCAGTATGTAGACCGCGCCATCGACGCTAAGCTCACAGAAGTGCTGAAGGGCGTTGTGAAACTGAACACCAAAGAGGTAAGCTTCGAAGAGTTCAACAAAATGATGCAGGAACAGCAGTAAGAAATTACCGCGCTGACACGATAAAAGTCCTGGAGTTGCAAAACTTCAGGACTTTTTTCTATATTTCTGCTAAAAAAAACTTAAAATGTATGGCTTGTTGATTTTTTTTCTTAACTTTGTATTAGGAAAGCAGAAAATGTTATGAAAAACTCTTTCCAAAACAAAAGAACATCAGTTATAATTCACTGAATATGAACGATTTTAAAAAATATGCAACCCAGCACTTAGGCATGAACAGCCTGGTGCTTGATGAAGTTTTGCGCTCGAACATGAATGCGATGAGTGCACAGGCACAGTACATGAATCCCTACATCCTGGAAGAACGTCAGCTGAACGTCACACAAATGGATGTATTCTCACGTCTGATGATGGACCGCATCATCTTCCTTGGAACAGAAGTCAACGACTACACCGCCAACACACTACAGGCTCAGCTGCTCTATCTGGATTCTGTAGATCCCGGCAAGGATATCTCTATCTACATCAACTCGCCTGGCGGCAGCGTCTACGCAGGTCTGGGCATCTATGACACCATGCAGTTCATCTCATCTGACGTAGCAACAATCTGCACAGGTATGGCGGCATCAATGGCTGCAGTACTGCTCGTGGCCGGCACCGAAGGCAAACGCTCGGCTCTGACACACAGCCGCGTCATGATTCATCAGCCACTCGGCGGCGTACAGGGACAGGCCAGCGACATCGAGATTGAGGCACGTGAGATTCAGAAGCTGAAAAAAGAACTCTACACCATCATTGCCGACCATTCACATACCGACTATGAGAAAGTGTGGAAGGATTCTGACCGCAACTACTGGATGACGGCAGAAGAGGCAAAAGAATACGGAATGATTGATCAGGTATTGAAGAAGAAATGAGGAAACAATGCAGCTTCTGCGGAAGAACAGAAAATCAGACCAAACTACTTATCTCTGGTCTCAACAGCTACATCTGTGAGAGTTGTGCCATACAAGCCTACCAGATCGTAAAGGAGGCTGGCTATGCTGACGGACTGCCCGAAATGCCGCCTCCACCACCCGCCAAGAGCAAGAGCGGACGCAAGATGGCGAAGACGCCAAAGCCCAAGGAAATCAAGGAGTACCTGGATCAGTATGTTATCGGACAAGAGGAGGCAAAACGCTATCTCTCAGTAGCCGTATACAACCACTATAAGCGCTTGCAGCAACCTGCCGACGACAATGGTGTGGAGATAGAGAAGTCGAACATCATCATGGTGGGCTCGACAGGTACGGGTAAGACACTACTTGCACGTACTATCGCAAAACTGCTCGACGTGCCCTTCACCATCGTTGATGCCACCGTGTTTACAGAAGCAGGTTACGTGGGCGAAGATGTGGAAAGCATCCTCACACGACTGCTTCAAGTAGCCGACTATGACGTAGAGGCAGCCCAACGAGGCATCGTCTTCATTGATGAGATAGACAAGATTGCACGTAAGAGCGACAATCCCAGCATCACGCGTGATGTTAGCGGAGAGGGCGTACAGCAGGGACTGTTGAAACTGCTGGAGGGAACAACGGTCAACGTTCCGCCAAAAGGTGGACGCAAACACCCCGACCAGGAGTATATCCACGTTGACACACGCAACATCCTGTTTATTTGCGGAGGCGCCTTCGACGGTATTGAACGGAAGATTGCACAGCGACTCAACACCCACACGGTGGGCTACAACTCTGTGCAGAACGTGCGCAAGATAGACAAGAACGACCTGATGAAGTATGTGCAGCCACAAGACCTGAAATCGTTCGGATTGATTCCAGAGATTATCGGTCGTCTGCCCGTGCTTACCTCGCTGAATCCGTTGGATCGGGAGGCCCTGCGCCGCATCCTCATGGAACCGAAGAACTCTATTGTGAAGCAATATGAGAAACTGTTCCAAATGGACGGCATCAAGCTGACCTTTGCAGAAGATGCACTGGAACTGATTGTTGACAAGGCCGTAGAATACAAGTTGGGAGCACGCGGACTGCGCTCCATCGTGGAAAGCATTATGATGGATGCCATGTTCGAAGTACCATCGAAGAAAATCAAAGAATTCGAGGTCACACGTGAATATGCCCAACAGCAACTGGAAAAATCATTGACTCCCCTCAGCTGAACTTAGCTGAAGGGAGCCCCAAACACCTTAGAACATTATTTGACAAACACTATTGAAGGAGGAACAGAATATGACAAAAGCCATCGGCGAAACAACTAATCTGACAGAGGCACTCAAGCGCTATTTTGGCTTCGACACATTCAAAGGCGATCAGGAAGCCATCATCCGTAATGTGCTGAACGGTCGGGACACGTTTGTACTGATGCCAACAGGCGGAGGAAAGTCGCTATGCTACCAACTGCCATCACTGCTGATGGAGGGTGTGGCCATCGTTATCTCACCACTTATCGCTCTGATGAAAAACCAGGTGGACTTCATCAGCAACCTCAGCGAACACGAAGGTACGGCCCACTTCCTGAACTCATCTCTAAACAAAACGGCTATCGACCAGGTGAAGGCCGATATCAAAGCTGGTATGACAAAGCTTCTCTACGTAGCTCCGGAGTCTCTGACAAAAGAGGACAACGTAGAGTTTCTGAAATCATGCAAGATCTCGTTTTATGCCGTTGACGAGGCACATTGTATCTCAGAATGGGGTCACGACTTCCGCCCCGAATACCGCAGGATACGACCCATCATCAACGAAATCGGTAAGGCACCCGTTATCGCATTGACGGCAACAGCGACCGACAAGGTGCGCACAGATATCAAGAAGAACCTGGGCATTCTGGATGCTGACGAGTTCAAATCATCATTCAATCGACCGAACCTGTATTACGAGGTACGTCCGAAGACGAAGGATATCGACAAGGACATCGTGCGTTTCATCAAACAGCATACAGGAAAGAGCGGCATTATCTACTGTCTGTCAAGAAAGAAGGTAGAAGACCTGGCGGAGGTGTTGAGAGCAAACGATATCAAGGCTGCCGCCTATCATGCAGGACTCGACAGCGCCACAAGATCACAGACACAGGATGATTTCCTCATGGAGCGTATCGACGTCATTGTGGCTACCATCGCCTTCGGTATGGGTATCGACAAACCCGACGTTCGATTTGTCATCCACTACGATATTCCCAAATCTCTTGAAGGCTATTATCAGGAGACCGGACGAGCTGGTCGCGATGGCGGAGAAGGTATCTGTCTGGCATTCTACAGCTATAAGGACCTGCAGAAACTCGACAAATTCATGGAAGGGAAGCCTGTTGCCGAACAAGATATCGGCAGACAACTGCTGCAAGAGACGGCTGCTTATGCCGAGACCTGCGTCTGCCGACGCAAGATGCTGCTCCACTATTTTGGTGAGACCTACGACAAGGACAACTGCCATAACTGCGATAACTGTCTGCATCCCAGCGAGAAGAAAGATGCACAAGAACAGTTGCTTATAGCACTCAAGGCCATCCTGGCTATCAAGGAGAACTTCCGCAGCGACTATGTCATCGACTTCATCACCGGACGCGAGAACGATGAGATAATTGCCCACAAGCATCATGAACTGGACGAGTTCGGTTCCGGAGAGGACGAAGATCCAAAGATATGGAATCCCGTCATCCGTCAGGCACTCATCGCTGGCTATCTGAAGAAAGAGGTAGAAAACTACGGACTGCTGAAACTCACATCGGCAGGCAAGAAATTCATCAAATCACCCAAGACGTTTATGGTGGCACTGGATCATGAATTCAGCGAAGAGGAAGAACCGGCAGAGGGAACGACAAGTGCTCTCGACCCCACCCTTTCAGCGATGCTCCACGACCTGCGCAAGAAATGGTCACGCAAACTGGAACGTCCGCCATACGTCATATTCCAGGATGTCAGCATCGAACAGATGGCTACCGACTATCCGGTGACACTTGAAGAGCTAAAGAACATTCAGGGTGTGGGCGACGGAAAGACACGTCAACCCTACGCGAAGGAGTTCGTTGACCTTATCAAGCGATACTGCGAAGAGAACGACATCACCCGCCAGGCCGACCTACGTGTACGTACAAAGGCAAAAGACTCGATGCGAAAGCTGAAAATACTTCAGAACATCGACCGTCGCATTGCGCTCGACGACATCGCCAATGCACTGGGCATCGATTTCGAAGAACTGCTCGATGAACTGGAAGGCATCGTACTCTATAGCGGCAACAAGGTGAACATCGATTATTTCCTCGAAGAGATAATGGATCGAGACGATATTGCCGATATCTATGAGTTCTTCCGTGAGCAGGACACCGACGATCTGGAAGCCGCTTACGAGGAATTTGGCTCAGATATTGACGAAAATGAAATAAGGCTCGTTCGTATCAAGTTTATCTCCGATATGGCGAACTAAGCTCTTACAAAGCGTTAATCGACTTTTTGAGGTTTGAGTTTTTGTGTTAAAAAATAACAAGGCGACACATAAATCTCAAACCTCAAACTATAAACATCAAAAAAAATATGTATCTTTGCACGCAATAAAAAAAAAGGTACCAAATTATGTCATCATTTATTGCAGATAAAATTGTGATGGACGGCCTTACTTTCGATGACGTCCTCCTTATCCCCGCTTATTCTGAAGTACTGCCCAAGACAGTAGAGTTAAAAACTCGTTTCTCACGAAACATTGCGCTGAACGTGCCATTCGTAACGGCTGCTATGGATACCGTTACTGAAAGTCAGATGGCTATCGCTATCGCACGCGAAGGCGGTATCGGCGTTATCCACAAGAACATGCCGATAGAAGAGCAGGCCCGTCAGGTGGCGATTGTCAAACGTGCTGAGAACGGTATGATCTATGACCCTGTAACGATTCTGCAGGGCTCTACCGTTGGACAGGCTCTCGACATGATGGCCGAGTACCACATTGGTGGTATCCCCGTTGTAGACGAGAAGAATCACCTGGTTGGTATTGTCACCAACCGTGACCTTCGCTTTGAGCGCCGTCTGGATCGTCCTGTCGACGAAGTGATGTCGAAGGAGAATCTGGTGACCACTCACCAGCAGACCGACCTAATGGCAGCCGCAACTATTCTGCAGGAGAACAAGATTGAGAAACTCCCCGTCGTGGATAAAGACAACCACTTGGTAGGACTGATTACCTATAAGGATATCACCAAGGCGAAGGACAAACCAATGGCTTGTAAGGATGAGAAAGGTCGTCTGCGTGTTGCTGCCGGTGTAGGCGTAACATTCGACACCCTTGATCGCATGCAGGCACTGGTCAACGCTGGCGCTGATGCAATCGTAATCGATACGGCCCACGGACACTCAAAGGGAGTGATTGATAAACTCCGCGAGGCAAAGAACGCCTTCAAGAATATTGACATCGTGGTAGGTAATATTGCCACTGGCGCTGCTGCCCGCATGCTTGTAGAAAACGGAGCAGATGCAGTAAAAGTAGGTATCGGCCCAGGCTCAATCTGTACCACCCGCATCGTAGCAGGTGTAGGTGTTCCACAGCTGAGCGCTGTCTATGATGTTTATAGTGCTCTGAAGGGAACAGGCGTTCCCCTGATTGCCGATGGTGGTCTGCGCTATTCAGGCGATATCGTTAAGGCGCTGGCTGCCGGTGGTTCATGCGTGATGATCGGCTCACTCGTGGCTGGTACCGAAGAGAGTCCTGGCGACACCATAATATATAATGGACGTAAGTTCAAGAGCTATCGCGGTATGGGATCGCTGGAGGCTATGGAACACGGTTCAAAGGATCGCTACTTCCAAGCCGACACGAAGGATGTGAAGAAGCTCGTACCAGAAGGTATTGCCGGACGTGTTCCCTACAAAGGAACTGTTCAGGAAGTTATCTATCAGCTCACTGGCGGTCTGCGTTCTGGCATGGGCTACTGCGGTGCTTCCGATATTGAGCGCCTACATGATGCTAAGTTCACACGTATCACCAACGCCGGTGTGATGGAGAGCCATCCTCACGATATCACGATTACCAGTGAGGCTCCAAACTATTCAAGACCCAACGATTGATGCAATTATAACCACGAATTATTATCCATGAGACTGAAAATGCTTTTTGCGGCTCTGACCATGAGCGCCGCAGCAATGGCACAGGCAGATCCTGTTATCATGACAATCAACGGAACGCCTGTACTCCGTTCGGAATTTGAGTATTCGTACAATAAGAATAACTCTGAAGGTGTGATTGACAAAAAGTCGATAGAGGAATATGTCGACTTGTTTATCAACTATAAGCTGAAAGTGATTGCAGCGATGGACGCAAAGTACGATACGCTGAAATCATTTAAGGATGAATTTGCACAGTATCGTGACCAGCAGGTGAAGCCTATGCTCATCACCGACGATGACCTGGAGGCTGAAGCACACCGCGTCTATGACGAAACTGTCAAGCGTATCGGTTCTGACGGACTTATTCAGACAGCCCATATCCTGTTCCGTATCAACCAGCAGGCTTCGAGCGTCGAACAAGCTGCCGCCAAAGTGCGCGCTGACTCTGCACTGGCTGCTCTGAAAAACGGTGCCAACTTTGAAGAACTGGCCAAGAAAGTGTCACAAGACCCAGGCTCAGCAAGACAAGGCGGACTGCTGCCGTTCGTACAGCGAGGACAACTGGTAAAGGAATATGAAGATGCTGCTTTCGCATTACAGCCAGGACAGATGTCGGGTGTGGTAGAGTCACCCTTTGGTTACCATATCATCCTGATGAAAGAGCGTAAAATGCTGGAGCCCTTTGAGTTCCACCGTAAGGCAATCCTGAAGTTCATCGAACAACAGAACCTGCGTGACCGCATTGCCGACCAGAAGGTAGAGGAGTTGGTGAAAGCCAGCAATGGCACCAAGACACACGCTCAGATTCTGGAAGAACAAGCAGAGGAGTTGTCACTCATGGACAACGACCTGAAGAACCTGATTCGTGAGTACCACGATGGTCTGTTGCTCTATGAAATCAGCAACCAGCTGGTATGGGACAAGGCCGCCAAGGACGAGAAAGGACTGGCTCAGTTCTTCAAGAAGAACAAGAAAAGATATGCTTGGGACGAACCTCGCTTCAAAGGAATGGCTTTCCACGTAAAGGATGCTGCTGACGTAGAAGCAGTGAAGAACAGTGTAAAGAAACTGCCGTTCGACAAATGGGCAGAAAAGCTACGCACCACTTTCAACAGCGATTCCGTACTGCGCATCCGCGTAGAAAAAGGTATCTTCAAGAAAGGCGATAACGCTCTGGTTGACAGTATAATCTTCAAGAAGGACACCTTGACGACAAAGGTAAAGGACTACCCCATCGACGATGTCTACGGAAAGATTCTCAAAAAAGGTCCGGAAGACTATACTGACGTCCGCGGACTCGTTGTTGCCGACTATCAGGAAGAACTGGAGAAACAGTGGGTAGCTGAGTTACGCAAGAAGTACACCTTCTTTGTGAACGAAGAAGTGCTGAAGACAGTGAACAAACACTAAAACAGACTATGCATAATAAATTCCTTATAGTACTCTTCTCACTATTCGTTGGCAACATCACTGCTCAGAACGTCATTGACGAAGTGATCTGGGTGGTAGGTGATGAAGCAATCTTGAAGAGTGATGTCGAGGTGATGCGTATGCAGGCTGCTATGGAAGGCATCCGTTGGGAGCGCAATCCGGATTGTGCCATTCCTGAGCAGATTGCCGTACAGAAACTATTCTTACATCAGGCTGCTATCGACAGTATTGAGGTAAGTGAGTCGGAGGTTTCGTCACAGATTGAGACTCGCCTGGAATATATGATTTCCCAGATCGGCTCACGTGAGAAACTGGAGGAATACCGCAAACAAAGCATCAGCGAAATCAGAGCATCCATGCATGATGAACTGCGTGACCAGCTCATGATTCAGCGTATGAAGGAACATCTGGCAAAGAATGTAACGGTGACTCCCGCTGAGGTGCGTCGCTATTTCAAGGATCTGCCACAAGACAGTATTCCCTTCGTTCCCACAGAGGTAGAAGTGCAGATTATTGCACAGACCCCACGCATAGCCCCCGAGGAGATAAACCGTATCAAAGACGAGCTCCATAATTTCACTGACCGCGTTACCAAGGGTGAAGCTACTTTCCAGACACTGGCACGCCTCTACTCACAAGACCCAGGAACAGCACGTAATGGCGGTGAACTGGACTATACGGGACGCGGCATGTTGGATCCTGCATTCGCCAGCGTAGCCTTCAACCTCACGGACCCGAAAAAGATCTCAAAGATTGTTGAGTCGGAATTTGGTTACCACATCATTCAGCTGATTGATAAACGAGGTGATAAAGTGAAGGTCCGTCACATCCTGCTGAAACCAGAAGTCAGTGACTCGGCTGTCAATGCATCGCTGGCCCGTTTGGACTCAGTAGCAATGGAGATTCGTGAGGGGAAGTTCACCTTCGAAGAGGGTGCCACCTATATCTCTGATGATAAGGATACACGCAACAACCGAGGCTTGATGGCCAACCGTTCTGAACGCGGACAGACCTCAAAATTCCAGCTACAGGATCTTCCTGCAGAGATAGCGAAAGTGGTGGACACACTGGCTGTAGGCCATATATCCAGTCCCTTCACGATGATCAACGAACGTGGTAAGACGGTCTGTGTCATTGCCAAGTTGAAGAGCCGTACCGAAGGACATAAGGCTATGATCACCGAGGATTTCCAGGTGATGAAGGATATGGTGCTGCAGAAACGACGCGAAGAAACGCTCCACAAATGGGTGGTCAACAAGATCAAGAACACCTATGTACGTATCAAGGATGAATATCGCGACTGCGATTTCGAATACGAAGGCTGGGTAAGATAAGGCATGAACTTCGACGAAGACAGAATTGAAAATTGAGAATTAAGTACAACATACTAAGACAATGGAATCACAGAAGCATCGCCATGATGCTTCTGTGTGTGCTTTGCTGCTCAATCCTCTATGCCGCAAACAAGAAGGAGAAAGAGAAAGACAGCCGCGTCTACCTGATACATGCTGACGAACTCTTCTACGAACGATGGAAGAACAACAATGCACAAGTGCTGCGCGGCAACGTGGAGTTTGAGCACGAAGGGGCACGACTGCTTTGCGACAGTGCCAATTTCTTCAACGAGACCAACTCTTTTGAAGCATTCGGACATGTACGTATGTATCAGGGTGACACGTTGTCACTGGTGAGTGATTACGGTTATTATGACGGCAACGACCAACTGATGCAGGCCCTGCAGAATGTGGTGCTGAAGCATCGCGAGACAACGCTATACACCGACTCGCTCTACTATGACCGTATCTGGAACATGGGCTATTTCCAGGAAGGCGGCAAGATGGTGGACAAAACAACTACACTGGTAAGCGACTGGGGAGAGTATCATACGGATACGAAGATGGCCATCTTCTATTACGACGTAACCATGAGCGACAACAACTTCCTGTTGACAACCGACTCGCTCTACTACAATACCGACATCAAACTGGCTCATATCATCGGACCTTCAGATATTGAAAGCGGAGGCAGTCATATCTACTCAGAACTGGGTTATTACAATACCGACAAGAAACAAGGACAGCTGTTGAATCGTTCGACAGTAGATAACGGAGGCCGGATTCTTACAGGCGACAGTATCTGGTATGACGGTGCGAAAGAGATTAGTGAGGCTTTCCGCAATGTGGTCTACACAGACACCGTCAACCGAAACATGCTGACTGGCAATTATGGCTATTACGAGGAGCAGACAGGCTATGCACTCTGTACTGACAGCGCCGTAGCTATCGACTATTCGCAGCGCGACTCACTCTTTATGCATGCTGACACATTCAAGGTGTTTACCTATAACAAAGAGACCGACTCCATCTATCGCGTTATACACGCGTATAATAAGGTACGCGCGTACCGTATTGATATGCAGGCTGTCTGTGACTCACTGGTCTACCACCAGAAAGACTCCTGTATGACGCTCTATAAGGATCCCATTGTCTGGAATATGAACCAGCAACTGCTTGGCGAGGAGATCAAAGTCTACATGAAAGACTCTGTCATCGACCGCGCCCACGTCATCAATCAGGCATTCTCTATCGAAGATCTTCATCACAAGAATCTCTACAACCAGGTATCGTCAAAAGAAATGTTTGCCTTCTTCGAAAAAGGAAACATCCACGAAGGACGTGCTGTCGACAATGTATTGGTGGTCTACTATCCTGTAGACGAATCAGACAGCAGTTTCATCGGTATGGTTTCGATGGAGACAAGCGAGATGCGCATGTTTATGGAACAGCAGAAGCTGAAACGCATCTGGACACCCAAAAGCGAAGGTGTTGTCTACCCGATGACACAGATTCCCCCAACGAAGCGTTTTCTGGAAGGCTTCGCCTGGTTCGACTATGTAAGACCTGTTTCAAAAGAAGATATCTTTGTGTGGCGAGGAAAGAAAGCCGGTACTGAATTGAAAGTACAGAAGCGCAAAGAAGCACCTTTGCAGAAGTTGTCCACTACCCCATCTGTTGGGATGAACACATTTTGAACTAACGGCAATTTCACTATGAGCGATATTATTCAGCTTTTACCTGATTCAGTAGCCAACCAGATTGCAGCCGGCGAGGTCATACAACGACCTGCTTCTGTCATCAAAGAGTTGGTAGAGAACTCGGTCGATGCCGGCAGTAAGATGATTCAAGTAGTAGTCATCGACGCAGGACGTACCCTCATCCAGGTCATTGATGACGGACGAGGTATGTCTGAAACAGATGCCCGTTTAGCTTTCGAGCGTCACGCCACCTCAAAGATCCGAAAGGCCGACGATCTGTTCAACCTGCACACGATGGGATTCCGCGGAGAAGCACTCCCCTCGGTAGCTGCAGTATCACAGATAGAACTGACCACCAGAATGGAAGGCGAGGATGTGGGCACCCGTCTCATCCTGCAAGGTTCACGAGTTATCAGTCAGGAACCTATTGCCTGTCCTGTAGGTTGCAACTTCCGTGTGGAGAACCTCTTCTTCAATGTTCCTGCCCGCCGCAAGTTTCTCAAGACAAACGCCACCGAACTGAGCAATATCCTCACAGCCTTCGAACGCATTGTACTCGTTTATCCTGAGATTGCATTCTCACTGCATAGCAACGGACAGGAACTGATGAACCTGAAAAGCGGTTCGCTTCGCCAACGCATCGTAGACGTGTTCGGCAAGAAACTGAACCAGGACTTGCTCCCCATTGAGGTCGATACCGCATTATGCCGCATCACCGGATTCGTAGGCAAACCGGAATCTGCCCGAAAGAAGGGTGTACAGAACTATTTCTTCGTCAACGGCCGCTTCATGCGCCACCCCTATTTCCATAAAGCGGTGGCAAACGCTTTCGAACGACTCGTACCACAAGGCATGATGGTTCCCTACTTCATCTACTTCGATATAGCACCAGCTGATATCGATGTGAACATCCATCCTACAAAAACAGAAATCAAATTTGAGAACGAACAGAGCATCTGGCAGATTCTACAGGCTGCCACCAAGGATGCTATCGGTCGGTTCTGTGATGCGCCAACCATCGACTTCGATACAGAGGGGCGTCCGGATATACCCGTTTTCAATCCACAGCGCGACCATATAGAAATGCCCAAGGTGACATATAACCCTTCCTATAACCCCTTCAAGAAAAATGTCGCCAACAACTGGGAGCAACTCTATGATGAGACTATCATCCCCAAAAAACATAGTGAGGAGACACTGTTCCCACAAGAGCCTATCGACGAAAAAGACGTACAACAAACGCTCTTGGAAGACAAGTCGCCTGCCCACTATCAGTATAAAGGACGATATATTATGACTGCCGTTCGTTCAGGCCTGATGATTATTGATCAGCATCGGGCTGACATACGCATCCGCTTTGAACGCTACATCGAACAGATGACACAGCGACAGAGCAATATCCAACGACTGCTGTTTCCGGAAGTCATACAACTGACCCCGTCAGAAGCTATTCTCATGGAGCGCATCATGCCCGAACTGATGTCGGTGGGCTTCGATATGAGCGCCTTGGGTGGCAACAGCTATGCCATTGCCGGTGTTCCTGCCGGATTGGAAGGACTCAATCCTGTCACACTCATACAGGGAATCGTCAGTGAGACTGCCGAGCAAATGAACGGCACCATCAAACAAATTCATGAAGCCTTGGCCCTCAGTTTGGCTCGTCAGGCAGCTATACCTCAAGGGCAGGTATTGACCAATGAAGAAATGGAAAATATCGTCAACCAACTCTTTATGTGTACAAATGTTAATTACACGCCCGACGGAAAATCGATTCTTGCCATTATGCCCCAATCTGACATTGAACAACTATTAAGATAAAAATGCCCCAAAATAGACGAAAAGAGCGCGTTTTTGGTGTAAAAAAGCCCGTTTTCTATAAAATAAGTGTTAAAAAAGTAATTTATACCCCCAAAATATTTGGTTTTTAAATATTTTTATCTACTTTTGCATGACATTTCGAAATTATTGATTGTTTTATAAATTATAATTTGTTATGAAGAAACTATTAATGGTACTGGCTCTGGCCAGTGTTTCTGTAGCCGGAATGGCTCAAGATGAGGTACCTACTGAGAAGTACAGCGTATCTACTAACTCTTTCTGGAGCAACTGGTTCATCCAGGGCAATGTTACATGGAATGCATACTACTATGGTGGTGTGAACAAAATTCTTTCATCTCCCTTCTACAAGTTCCCCATGGGTACTGAAGTTGGTAAGGACGATGGCCACGCAACTGCTCTTGGTTTCTCAGTAGCTCTGGGTAAGTGGTTTACTCCTGGCCTCGGACTCCGCACAAAGGCTAATTTCGCTTGGTTGTCAAAGGCTTTCGACAGCAAGTCACAGACTTACCTCGCATTGAATGAGCAGGCTCTGTTCAATCTGACCAACATGCTCTGCGGCTATGATGAGAATCGTGTTTGGAACTTCATCCCCTATGCAGGTCTGGGTGTTGCCCGCAACTTTGACGCTAAGGCTAACAGCTTCATTGCTAGCGCAGGTTTGCTGAACACTTTCAAGCTTGGTAAGAAGCTCCTCTTCAACGTTGACCTCGGCTACTATAGCTATGACAAGGTTATCGTAGGTGGTGAAGGTGGCGGTATCGCTCCTAAGCATGTTTTCAACCAGTTCGCTCTTGAGCTCGGTATCACCTACAACCTCGGCAAGGCTACTTGGAACAAGACTCCTGACGTAGAGGCACTGAAGGCTCTCTCTCAGAGCCAGATCGACGCTCTTAACGCACAGCTCGCTGACGAGCAGGCTGAGAACGCTCGCCTGAAGAACATGCTGGCTAACCAGAAGGCTACTGCTGGTGAGACCAAGACTGTTACCGTTAAGGAAGTTGTTGCTGCTCCTGTATCAGTATTCTTCAACATCGGTAAGAGCAAGATTGCTTCTCGCAAGGACGTTCAGAATGTTAAGGATCTCGTTGAGGTTGCTAAGGCTAACAACTCCAAGATCGTTGTAACTGGTTATGCAGACAGCAAGACTGGTAGCGCTGAGTTCAACCAGAAGCTGAGCCAGAAGCGTGCTGAGACTGTTGCTGACGAGCTGGTTAAGCTGGGTATGAGCCGTGACAACATCGAGGTTGTTGCAGCTGGTGGTGTGAACACCCTGACCCCGATCTCTTACAACCGTCGTGCTACTGTTGAGATCAAGAAGTAAGAAACACTTTAAAACAAATAAACAGATTGAGAGGATTGGCTCTGCCAGTCCTCTCTTTTTTTGTTATCCAATTGCTATGTGATTACAACCAAGTTACTTAGTAATTAAGAGCCAGTTACTTAGATATTAGAACCTAATTACTTAGAAACTGCAATGTAATTACTTAGTAACTGCGATGTAATTACTTAGTAACTGCGATGTAATTACTTAGAAACTACGATGTAATTACATAGAAACTGCGAAGCCAGAACACTGTGGAATCACTGATAAATCACTGTAAAAACAACAAAAACGAAGATTTTTCAAAAAAAGTTACGAAAAAATTTGGTGGAACAAAAAAAACGTTGTACCTTTGCACCCGCAAACGAAAAGCAAGGGCGTTTAGCTCAGTTGGTTCAGAGCATCTGCCTTACAAGCAGAGGGTCGGCGGTTCGAATCCGTCAACGCCCACAAAAGGAAGCAATCTCCAATGAGATTGCTTTTTTTATGTTTTGACAAAAAAATCTTCATTCTACATTCTTCATTCTACTTTTTTTGTTGTACCTTTGCGGTCTCAAAAGGATAATTCTACTTGTAGAGAATATGGAACTAAGCAAATTGACCGCCATCTCGCCTATAGATGGACGCTATCGCGGAAAGACAGAACCGCTAGGAGAGTATTTTTCGGAATATGCATTAATACGCTATCGCGTACGTGTAGAGATTGAGTATTTCATTACACTATGTGAGCTGCCCCTCCCACAACTGGCCAATTTTACGACCACTGGAGGCACGCACTCTGAAAGCCTTAACCTGTTTGAACGCCTCCGTGACATTTACCGTCAGTTTACACCTGCTGATGCCCAGCGTGTAAAGGACATCGAGAAGGTGACTAACCATGATGTAAAGGCAGTAGAGTACTTCATCAAGGAGAAATGGGATGCTATGATTTCTCCTCTCGCTCCTGAACTGTCACCCTTGAAGGAATTCATTCATTTCGGACTCACTTCACAGGATATTAACAATACGAGCGTACCTCTTTCTATTAAGGAGGCACTCGAAAACGTGTATTACCCACTCATTGAGGAACTCATTGAGCAGCTGAACGACTATGCTGAAGAGTGGAAAAACGTAGCAATGCTGGCCAAGACCCACGGACAGCCTGCCTCCCCCACCCGTCTGGGCAAGGAGATCATGGTCTATGTCTACCGACTCGAAGAGCAGCTCCGTTCGCTAAAGGATACTCCTATTACAGCAAAGTTTGGCGGTGCTACGGGTAACTTCAATGCCCACCACGTGGCCTATCCTCAGTACGACTGGCGTGAGTTTGGCAATCAGTTTGTCAGCGATAAGCTGGGCCTGGAACGCGAGCAGTGGACCACCCAGATTTCAAACTACGACTGGCTGGGAGCAATTTTTGACGCTATGCGCCGCATCAACACCATCGTCATCGACCTGGATCGCGACTTCTGGATGTACATCTCTATGGAGTATTTCAAGCAGAAGATCAAGGCTGGCGAGGTTGGTTCGAGTGCTATGCCACACAAGGTGAACCCCATCGACTACGAGAATTCAGAAGGAAATTTAGGTATTGCCAACGCCATTCTGCAATTTTTGGCACAGAAATTGCCTGTAAGTCGTTTGCAGCGTGACCTCACCGACTCAACAGTGTTGCGCAACGTGGGTGTTCCCATGGGACACGCCATCATTGCCTTTGAGAGTACGCTGAAAGGCCTGCGAAAACTGATTCTCAATGAAGATAAGCTACATGAGGATTTGGAACAGACATGGGCAGTTGTGGCAGAAGCCATCCAGACCATTTTGCGGCGTGAGGGTTATCCCAACCCATACGAAACGCTGAAAGCACTCACTCGTACCAACGAGAAGATGACTGAAAAGACCATTCATGAGTTCATCAAGACCCTGCAGGTCAGCGATGCTGTGAAGGAAGAACTGATGGCCATCACCCCTTGGACCTATACAGGCATATAATTAGATGAAGAGCCGTGAGGCTCAGTGATAATAAATAATTAATACCAACAACCAATTAAAGTAAAAGAAAGATTATGGATTTCGAGAATGAGAAAAAGAGCGAACAGACAGCTCAAGACGAACAGAGCAACCGTGAGGGTTACCAGAAAGAGTTTAGACCAGCAGGCCGTTCACCACGTCCACGTATTCACACAGGACAGCGTCCAGTAGGAGGCGGTTATGAGCGTCCCAGTTATAACAAGCACAACAACGACGACGAGGAAGGCTTCCGTCCGGAAGGTTTCGGTGCCGGCTTGCAGTCAGCAGCACCTCAGCGTGGCGGCGGCTATCAGTCCCGTCAGCAGGGCGGTTATCAGTCGCGTTCATCATACAATCAGCCGGGCGGTTATCAGCCCCGTCAGCAGGGAGGTTATCAGTCTCGTCAGCAGGGAGGGTACCAGCCCCGTCAGCAGGGAGGCTATCAGCCCCGTCAGCAGGGAGGCTATCAGCCCCGTCAGCAGGGAGGTTATCAGCCCCGTCAGCAGGGAGGTTATCAGCCCCGTCAGCAGGGAGGCTACCAGCCCCGTCAACAGGGAGGTTATCAGCCCCGTCAGCAGGGAGGTTATCAGCAGCGCCCACAGTACGGACAGCAGGGTGGCTATCAGCAGCGCGGCGGTTACCAGCAGCGTCCTGGCGGCTATCAGCAGCGTCCCGGTGGTTTCCGTCCCCGCACGGCCGACTATGATCCCAATGCAAAGTATTCGATGAAAAAGCGCATCGAGTACAAGGAACAGAATTACGATCCCAATGAGCCTATCCGTCTGAACAAGTTCCTGGCAAATGCCGGTGTTTGCAGCCGTCGTGAGGCCGATGAATTCATCCAGGCAGGAGTAGTCACCGTCAATGGTGAGGTTGTAACCGAACTGGGAACAAAGATCATGCGCACCGATGTAGTACGTTTCCACGAAGATCCCGTATCATTGGAGAAGTAGGTATACGTACTGCTCAACAAGCCAAAGGACTATGTTACCACGAGTGATGATCCCCAGCAGCGCAAGACCGTTATGGATTTGGTAAAGAACGCTTGTCCTGAGCGTATCTACCCCGTTGGTCGTCTGGACCGCAACACGACTGGTGTGCTGTTGCTCACCAACGATGGCGACCTGGCTTCAAAGCTTACGCATCCTAAGTTCCTGAAGAAGAAGATTTACCACGTATATACCGACCGCAACGTCACTGCACACGATTTGCAGCAGATTGCTGAGGGCGTGATGCTCGAAGACGGAGAGATCAAGGCAGACGCTATCGAGTATGCTGATCCCGTTGACAAGAAGCAGGTAGGTATTGAGATCCACTCTGGCAAGAACCGCATCGTGCGCCGTATCTTCGAGAGTCTGGGTTATAAGGTGACCAAGCTCGACCGCGTACAGTTTGCCGGACTCACCAAGAAGAACCTGCGTCGCGGCGACTGGCGCTACCTCACCGAGGAAGAAGTTGACCGCCTGCGCATGGGTGCTTACGAATGATTATAGTATGTTGCGACTGAGTCGCAACAAACAATAAAGAAAAGACAATGAAAAGAACAAAGATAATTGACGTACTGAAGAGTACGGAATATGGAAAAGATGTCTGTGTGAAGGGCTGGGTGCGTACGCACCGCTCTTCCAAGGCAGTAGATTTCATCGCCCTGAACGATGGTTCGACGATTAAGAACGTACAGGTAGTGGCTGATCCGACTAAGTTCGATGAAGAACTGATGAAGCAGATTACTACAGGTGCCTGCATCTGTGCTGAAGGTAAGCTGGTAGAGAGTCAGGGCTCAGGTCAGGCTTGTGAGATTCAAGCCGAGCGCCTGGAGATCTACGGTCTTTGCGGCAACGACTACCCCATGCAGAAGAAGGGTCAGAGCTTTGAGGCGATGCGCAAGAATGCCCACATGCGTCTGCGTACCAACACTTTTGGTGCCGTGATGCGTATCCGCCACAATATGGCGATGGCTATTCACACCTATTTCCACGAACACGGATTCTTCTACTTCCACACCCCGCTGATTACTGCCAGCGACTGTGAGGGAGCAGGCAACATGTTCCAGGTGACCACGAAGAACCTCTATGACCTGAAGAAGGACGAACAGGGAAAGATTATCTATGATGATGATTTCTTTGGCGAACAGACCTCACTGACCGTTAGCGGACAGTTGGAGGGTGAGCTGGGTGCTACTGCACTGGGCGCCATCTATACCTTCGGTCCCACTTTCCGTGCTGAAAACTCCAACACTCCCCGCCACCTGGCAGAGTTCTGGATGGTAGAGCCTGAAGTAGCCTTTATCGACCAGGAAGAACTGATGGATCTGGAGGAAGACTTCATCAAGTACTGCGTAAAGTGGGCACTTGATAACTGTAAGGATGACCTTCAGTTCCTGAACCAGATGATTGACAAGACCCTGATTGAGCGTCTGGAGGGTGTGCTGAAGGAGACCTTCGTTCGCCTGCCTTATACCGAGGGTATCAACATCCTGCAGGAGGCTATCAAGAAAGGCAAGAAGTTTGAGTTCCCCTGCAACTGGGGTGATGACCTCGCTTCAGAGCATGAGCGCTACCTCGTAGAGGAGCACTTCAAGAAGCCTGTCATTATGACAGACTATCCGCGTGCGTTCAAGTCGTTCTATATGAAGCAGAATGAATCCGTCAGCGGAACTGACGAGCACTCTATCGGTTATAAGGGTGCTGTTGCTCCTGGTCCTACGATGCAGGGCACCGACGTGCTGTTCCCACAGATTGGTGAGATTATCGGTGGCTCTGTTCGTGAGGAGAGCTATGAAAAGCTGATGAACGAAGTCAATCGCCGCGAGATGGATCAGACCCACCTCTGGTGGTACCTCGATACCCGTCGTTGGGGCTCATGTCCGCATGCCGGCTTCGGCTTAGGCTTCGAGCGTCTCATCCTGTTTGTTACAGGAATGCAGAACATTCGCGACGTGATTCCGTTCCCACGCACACCGAAGAGCGCAGAATTCTAATATGAAAAGCGCCGTTTACCAACGATTGGGAACGGCG